>DASWRC010000243.1:0-15683 GCA_036403375.1 Pyrinomonadaceae bacterium | reverse complement strand
CGCGCCGCCCAGTTTGTTCGGGTCGGTGATGAACGGCTGAAACGGCGTGCCGCTCTGAATTCTCGAAATTCCGCTCATCGTCCAGCCGCCGAGCACGCCGTTGACGTACCACGGCGCGTCCTTGAAGAACGTGCGACCTTTGCCGAACGGCAAATCGTACGTAAACGTCGCGCTGAAGGCGTGCGTTACGTCAAAGCTCGAAACCGCACGGTCGTTTTGACGCGTGCCGCCCAAACCGACCTGCCCGCGAACCGAACCGGTGGAAAGAACTCGCGTGTCGGGACTCGCATCCGAAGAATCGTCGATTGATTTTCCGAACGTGTAGTTTGCCGTAAAGTTCAAGCCGTTGCGGATGCGGCGGCGAATATCGATATATCCGGCGTGCCGCGTGCTGCTCGAAGACGGGTCGAAGAATTTGTTCAAAAGGTCGAACCCGAGATACGGCGTGTAGAGACTCGCGACCGACGTTTGAATCGTCGCGCCCAAAAGCGTCCGGCGTCCGAGCGGGTCGGCAACGTTGCCGGTCGCGTTGATGCCGTTGGATTCGAGCAGTGTGATAATGTCCGAATTTCTCAAATTCAGATTAACCTGCGGCGTGTACAGGTGAACGCCGCGATTGCCGACGTATGCGATTTCGACGGTCGTGCTCTTGGCAACCGCGAATTGCACCGCCAGATTATAGTTTTCCGAATACGGAACTCTGCCGTAACCTGAATCGTCGGCGTATACGGCGACGCCCGGGATGCCGATGCTGCTTGAGTAAACGAGTCCGTTTGAATCCGTTCCGAGTAATGTATCGAGCGGCGTCGAAGAACCCTGCAGAGCGTTGTTTCCGGTAAACCGAATCGGCTGCAGGTTGGTTGCTCCGCCGACCGAGCCGGTCGCCAGCGTACTGGCTTGCGTGAAGCCGCCGAAATCCGGGTTCGGTGAACGGTTGTTGCCGGTAATCGGCGCGTGCGAGATACCGAAACCGCCGCGAATAACAAGCGAATGTTTTTCGGTGTCGAAGCCGAAAAACTTCATTTTCGGGCTGTAAGCAAATCCGACGCGCGGCTCCCAGCCGCTCCAATCAATCGGCGTCAAATATTTCGACCTGCCGCCGCGTCCCGAAAACGCAAACGCCGGAATGACAGCCGTTGTCGGAACATAATCGGGAATAGCGGCGGTCGTCACGATTCCCGAAGCCGTCGCGATTGCGCGCCGCTGGGCATCGGTTAATGTTTGGGTTTGCGTGATGTCCGGTCGGAAAACGCCCTGCAAATTGTTTTTCTCGGTGCGCGGCAGCTGCAAGCTGTAGCGAAGCCCGAGATTTACCGTCAGATTCGGTTTGACTTTCCAATCGTCCTGCACGAAAGCCGCGCCGCTCAGCCATTGATAATAATAGGAAAGCAGTACGGGTCGGAAATCGACCGAGTTCGGAACGCCTAACAAAAAGCTGGCTAAATCGTTTCCGCCGTTCGGCAAATTGGTGCTCCGGTTGTTGCTCGTGTTAACGGTGCGAAACTGCCATCTGCCGCCGGAAGCCGCGAAAAACGGAACGGCGTTGAGCCGCGCGTCGCTCAAATCGACGCCGACTTTCCACGACATATTGCCTTTGTTGATGTAAAAAGTATCGGCGATGTTAAAGCGCTGCTCGACGTTGAAGTTGTTGGTCGAGCCGCCCGCGCCGAGGTCGGCGCCGACATAGCCGTTGTCCTGCGTTAAGAAAACTAACGGCAAGCCGCCGGTCGTTAATGAAGTCAGACCAAGCTCGCCCGAAAAATTGCGCCCGCTTTTAATCGAAAATTCCGGTGAAAAATCCTCGCTGAAATTGCCGCGCGTGTAGTTTAATTTCAGGTCGTTAATCATCGACGCCGAAATATTGTTCGTAAAATTCAGGAGATACTGTTTGGCATCGCTGAAAACGCCGGTGTTGCCGTTAATGTCGTTGCCCGCGCCGCGAATCCCGATTGCCGGAGTCTTTGAATAACGGAAGTTTGCCTTGAAATCGTCGGTAAAATTGTGGTCTAAACGAAACGTGTAACGGGTTTCGTTTTGTTCGACCGAACGCACCAGTTGATAGTTGCGAACCAGCCCGTTATCGATGAAATAATCACCCGGCGACGGCATATACGTCCCCAGTTGTCTCGAAATCGGGTCGATAAAAGACTGCGGAATAACGTTCAGCGCCGGGTTCGCGACGTACGCCGAAGTGCAGACGGGCTGCCCGGCAGCGTTGGTCGTGACGCCCGTTGTAACGCCCGGTGTGACGCCGAACTGACAATACGATTGTCCCGTGCCCAGAGCAATCGGCAGCAAAGTACCGTTCGCACCGAGAGTGAATTGCTGGTAAATATTCGCCTGTCCGATTTCGGTTTGACCAAACCGGTTTGCCACGTCGATAGGCAGGAATCCGCTCGCTGTTCTCCTTAATCCACGGAAATCGCCGGCTAGTTCCGCCGCCGACGGAAGCAGCGCGGTGCTCGTCACAAAGTCGGTGCGCCAGCGCGGTTCGTACGCAAAGAAGAAAAATGTCTTGTTGCGACCGTCGTAAAGATACGGCGTGCCTTCGCCGAAGCGCGGCAGAAAAACCGGACCGCCGACCGTCAGAGAACCCTGCGTGTAGCGCAGATTGTTCTTCGGACGCGGCGCGGTTCCCTGTCGCCAGGGCTGCGCGTTGGTCGCCGGATTGCGGTGATAGATAAGCGCCGTTCCGCTAAACTGGTTCGTTCCGGACTTGGTCGTGACGTTGATAACGCCGCCGCCGGTCGTTCCGAATTCAGCCGAGTAAGCCGATGACTGAACGGCAAACTCCTGCACGGTTTCCGGCGTAAAGCTGACGACCGCGCGCGCGATTCCGATGCCGGTGTTGTTGACGCCGTCGGCTAAAATCGCGGTGCTGCCCGGACGACCGCCGTTGACGCTTAAGTTAAAGCCCGGAACCGGCTGGTCGGAAGTCGTGCTGACATCTTCGGAACCGGCGTCGCCCGCAACGTTCGGCATCGTCATTGCCAAATCCAGAACGCTGCGGTTATTGAGCGGCAAATCGCGAAGCTGGCGTTCGGTAATCGTCTGGCTCGTCGTTCCCGATTCGGTGTTGACGGTCTGCAGCTCGGCTTCGACCGTCACCTGTTCGGCGATATTTCCGGCTTCGAGCATGACGTTGACGGTCGAAACGGTCGAAGTATCGACCTTGATATTTTCGACGAGCGTCTTTTTAAAGTTCGCAGCTTCGACCGACACGTTATAAACCACCGGGTCAAGCGTGTTCAGCGTGTATGCGCCTTCTTCCGAGGTCACGAGGGTCGTCGCCTGATTCGTTCCCTTATTGGTAATCGTCACGCTTGCACCAGCAATCGGCGAACCTTTTGAATCTGTAACCGTTCCGCTAATACCGCCTTTGTTGGTCTGACCAATTATTGTCAGACTCATCAGACTCAAAAGCAGAATTAGTACTGAAATTCGAGTAAATCGCATAACATATCTCCTTTATTTTTCTTCTCTCTCTTACAAATAGCCGTCGCAGTCGAACACCGTTATTTAGGCGTGAAAATAAATCAAATTGAATTTCGTCTTACCAAAATGCAGGGAGAACATTTTACCACCACTAAACAAGATAACCGCTTAACTAACCTTGTCAATTTAAAGAGAATTTTTCAATTCTCTAAAATAAGTTCTAATTTTGAAACAATAGTTTTGTTACTTGAAGGATAAATTGTAAATTAACACTTCCGATTTGATTTGTCCATCAAATATTTAACATTTTAGAAATTTGCCGATAAAAATCTGTGCGGTCATGTCGTCACCGCTTATCATCTTGATTGAAAAACGGAGCCGGTTAAATCAATTTGGATTTAACCGGCTCCGTTTTTTAAGCCTTTCCTTAAATTAGAAAAGGAATTTTATACCGTATTGGATACGGCGCGCGTAGTTGTCCTGGTTCGAAGCCGAGATGGTTCCGAACGTGTTTGCCGTCGGGTTAACCGCCGGTGCCGGGAAATACGGTTCGTTAAACGCATTGATAATGTCGAGTTTGAACTGAATCCGCATTTTTTCGTTGATTCGCGTATTTTTCAGGAACGAGAAGTCAACGTTGTTGATGTTGTCGCGACGAAGCTCGGTGAAAAAGAACGGCAGCGTTCGCAGGTGCGAATCGGGTCTGGCGTTCACGGCGGTCGCACCGTCAAGAACATTGACGAACCCGCCGGTGTTGAACCATTTCACAGTGCTTCTTCCCGATGCCGGAATCGACAGCGCCGCGCCGGTCAAAAAGGCGTCGTTCGCGAGCCGGATGGGGAAACCGACCTGGAATTGGTAAATTCCCTGGAATTGCCAGCCGCCGACGAAACGGTCGAGAACGGAGTTATTCGACAGGAAAGATTTTCCTTTTCCGAACGGCAGTTCGTAAATATAGCTGAGCGAAACGCGGTGCGGCGAGTCCTGGTCGGAAATCATCTTGGTCGGTGCGGCGTCGCCGGCGTTCAGGAATTCGGTTGCCTGCAGCCATTTCGACCACGTGTAGGCGAGACCGAACGTTAAGCCCTGCGACATACGCTTGTTCACGGTGAACTGACCGGAATGATACCATGATTTGCCGTCGTTAACGGTCGTCGTAATATCACCGAATTCCGGAAACGGACGCAGCAATTGCGAACGCGCAATCGTTCCGTTGTTGAAGGAGGTGCCCGGCAGCAATCCGGCGAACGGGTTCGCTACCGTCTGTGCAAGCAGAGCGTTGTTGCTGGTCTGCGCGGCGGTGTGCGAGCTGTCAGTATTCAGATACTGGTTCGGCAGTGCGTTGATGTTTTTGGCAATTTCGATGTTGAAACCGTAGTTGCCGACATACATCGCTTCGACAACGAATCCCCACGGCAATTGGCGCTGAACGCCGACCTGATATCGGAACTGTTTGGAAACCTCCGGGTTTTGGTTAAAGAACGAAATCCCCGTGCCGAGACCGGATTGTTTGCCCTGCGCGTTGCCGACCGGTTCGAGAATCGTGACGTTCGGGAAAGTGCTGATTGAATTCGGAATCGTCGCGCCGCTCGCGAGCGTCGTGGTACCGAGTGTCGTCGTGCGGGTGTATCCCGGCTGAATAACGTCGCCGCGACGTTCGCCGAGGAATCCGGCAAACAACCCGAAACCGGCGCGAATGACGGTTTTTTCATTAATCTGATAAGCCGCACCGAAACGCGGAAGGAAAACATTTTTCGGCGTTTCGTACAAGCCCGAACCGCCGTCCAGACCGGCGAACAATAAGCCGCCTTTGACGTTAAATGTGCTCGGGTTAATCGGCTGCCCGTCAACACCGGTCACCGGTGTCGTCGTCAGACGCTGGCGAACGGTCGCTTCAATCGGCTGCGAGTAGCCCAAATCAAAGCCCGAAACGCTCTTGTTCTGACGCTCGACGAGCGGCGTTTCGATTTCGTAACGAAGTCCCATATTCAAGGTCAAACGCTTGTTGACCTTCCAGTCGTCCTGCGCGAAGATGCCGAGGTTTTTCGAGTATTCGGAATAATCGGCGCGGCGGACAATCGCCTGCGTCGAAGGAAGTCCGAGCAGGAAAGAGGCGAACGCCTGAAGCCCGTTAAAATCCGTGCCGGCGTCGCTGTTCTGGCGCGTGTAGCTGTTATCGAAGCCGAACTGTCCCGTCTGGTCGTTGCTCGCGAAACTATCGTCTTCGCGGTAAATTCTCAGCTCGCTGCCGAATTTAAGGGCGTGCGTGCTGATGATTTTATTCAGCGTTGCCGCGAATGAATGCGTCGTGACCGGTCTGTATTCGTTCGACATACCGTTTGAAAGCACGGTGTTCGACGGGAAATCGAAACGCGGGAAACGTCTCACCGCCTCCGGAATCAGACTGTTGTAATTGGCTGCAAAACCGAGCTGCGTCAGGTCAAATCCCTGCGCGTCGCCCTGCTGGTCCTGTCCGCGAATGAACCGGTTGTAGCCGTAACGGACGTTGAGAAACGTCGTCGAGTTGAAAGTATGAACATCGTCGATAACGCCCTGTCGCGCTTTGAAGACGAAATTCACGCCGACGTACGGGCTGTCGGTGTAGCGGTTATAAAGACTGTTGCGATTATAAACGCTGCCGCGCACGAAAAGGTGATTTTTGTCAGTAATGTTCTGGTCGATACGAAACGTGTAGTTATCGTAGGGCTGCGTTGTTTCCGCAAGAGTCGAATCGAAAATGTTCCCGTTCAAACCGGTCTGCTTGGGCGAACCCATGTAGGTCAGAATGGCTCTCGCAATCGGGCTGATTCGAGCTGCCGGGATGATGTTGTTCGTAAACTGCGTTCCCGTAAAGCGGTTTCCGTTAGCGACGCGCGTCGTCGGGTCATAAATATTGACGCAGTTGGTCGTCTGACCGGCGGCGCATTGGTAAGCGGAAAAGTCACCGTTTGCCAGCGCGGCGGTCGGAACCCAGACGGATTGCCCGGCGTCGAAACGCGGGCGCGAGTCGCGGATACCTTCGTAGCCGAACAGGAAAAAGCTTTTATCTTTTCCGTTGTACAGCCACGGGAAGTAAATCGGACCGCTGATATAACCGCCGAAACGGTCGGATTTCGATTCGGGTCGCGCCTGTCCGCGGGCATTACCGAAAAAGTCGTTCGCCGCCCAGCTTCCCGGCTCGCCGAAATAATAAGCCGAACCGTTAAGCGTGTTTTTTCCGGATTTGATGCTGATGCTCGTCACGCCGCCTTCGGTATTACCGAACTGCGCGTCGAAAGTCGCGGTCTGCACCTTAAATTCCTGAACGATATCGGTCGGCGGAACATACGAAGCAATAATTTCGTTGCCGTTGGCGGTCGCCGTGCTCGGCGCGCCGTCAATCGTTAAATCGCTGCGGTTTCCGCGCGTTCCGTCAACCGCGAAGCCGACGATATGCGTCGGTTCGAAGGGACGGTCGAGACGCGCCGAACCCGTATAAGTGACGCCCGACGATAAGCCCATCAGCTTATACGGGTCGCCGTGAACCAGCGGAAGTTCTTCGATGCGCCGCTGGTCGACGGTCTGCCCGACCGAAGCGTTCGAAGTTTCAAGCGCCGGAGTTTCGGTCGTGACCGTAACGGTCTCCTGATTACCACCGATTTCAAGCGCGAGGTCAATGGCGAGAGTCTGACCGATAGACAAAGCTATGTTTTCACGAATGGTTTTTTTAAATCCATTCGCTTCGACAATGATTTGATAGGTTGCCGGCACCAGGTAATTCGCCTGATAGTAACCATCATCATTAGTCGTTAAAGTTGTGGTTGTCCCCCTCGAAGTGTCCACAATTTTCACTGAAGCACCGGCGACCGACGCTTTATTCGGATCGGTGACGATACCTTTAATAGTGCCGCGCGTTTCCTGGGCTGAAACGATCTGGACACAAACCAAAATCATTGCCAGTCCGATGAAACCGGCAAAAATCTGCGTTAATTTTTTAACTAAACTCATCTTTCAAATTCTCCTTTAAGCTTTCAAGACACCAAATTTACAGCACAAACGCTTTTATTTTCCGCCTCGATAAGTACATTGAACCCGCTTGAATTTGTTGGTCTATCGTTATAGTCCAGCTCGAAAATCTCTTTTTTATTGGTAAAACCAATAAAAGCTGTCCTTTCGGAGTTAGCCGGCAGCTTTAAATGAATTCGACACGTTCTGAAATATGTCGGTAACCGCTTAACTAACGTATAGCATTGAATAAGGCATTTGCCTTCATATTAATCTTTATTGCTCTAGATTGGTAAAATATCTTTAATAACAACTGACAGATTGGTAAAATAACATCTTTCAGAATATTTGTCCAGAAAAAAAGTATATTTTCTCCGCCTAATTCGAAAAATCTTTAAATTTCCCGACAAAACCTGGCTTTTATTGATATTTACAACCTAATAAAATTCTCTGTCGGCAGCCGGAGTTTTTAGAATTCCGACAATATTTTGGTTCGTTTACGTTTAGACAAAGTTATTGGTAAAACCAATTAATCGCTTTGTTAACAACTTACGGTTTTGCTTATAGCCCGGCGTTTTCAAAGTGTTCCGATTCTGAACTTTTGTATATTATTGCGGTCTTATAACTTGTCGAATTTTACTTCCGGCTCATCAGAATCAACCTGATGCTGCCGGTCAATCCCGAAGGATACGGCAGAACTTTCTCCATTTCCTGCGGCTGAAAACGCTCGCCGTATCGCAGGTTGAGCAGCTTGTAATCGGGTAATTTTCGTCCCGCCATATAATTGACCGCCGTGTTTGCGACGATGATTTTTATTTTATTTTCGCCCGCTCTTAAGAACGGCGTGACATCGAGCGAATACGGCGGCGACCAGACGGAACCGGCGCGCCGCTCGTTGACATAGACGACTGCCGCTTCCTTAACCGGCGCGTCCAGATAGGTGCGCATCCCGTTTCTCTGCACTTCAAAATCGAGCGAGACGGGTTCGCCGAAATCGAGCTTTACGAAATTTTGCAAAGCGTCCGGCGCGAGCTTAAACGATTTTTCGTAAACGGCAGTGCCGGAAAAATATTTGGTCGCGTCAGCCTGCGTCCAATCACTCAATTGATTCATTAAAACCGGCGCATTCTTGCCGAAAGCGACGTTCCAGCCGGTGCTTAAATCAATCGCCGAAGCCGATGCAATCGCGGTTTGCGCCGCAATGGCAGGCGTTTTGCGTTTTGAAAAAATGACGACGTGCGATTCGTACGGCTCGAAATTGAGTAAAATATTGGTCGCATCTTTGGTTTGCGATTTTACGTCGGCGGCAACGGCTTTCCCGTCCATCGCGTTCCAGACTTCTGCCTGATTGCCCAAATTTCTAAACGAAATTTCGACGTTTTTCTTAACATTCGAAGTGTTGGCAACAAAGTAAATATCGGCGTCTTCGGTTTGGCGATGTACGAAACCGAAATCCTTCGCATTCGGCGCGATGCCCGCGTCGGGCTGTAAAATCGTTTTCAAACTGTTTCCGGCTTCTTCGTCCGCCGGCACCAATTTCACGCGCGGATTTTTGCCGTCGAAGAGTCTTGCGACGATGGATTTTAATTCCGACTGTTCGGCATCGGTCGCTTTCATGCCGGGAACGATTGACGGCAAACGGCGCGTGGCGATTAAAATCCCGCCGTTTTTCACGAATTCGTCCAGTTTTCGCAAGGATTCGAGCGGAATTCTTTCGATTCCGGGCAGCACGACCGCTTTATATCGACTTGCGCCGAGAGCAAGATTATCTTTTTCGACCTTGCCGACCGCGTTGAGCATCGCGTCGTCGAAAAAGTCCAGATTGTAACCGCTCTCAAAAAGCGCGGGCAGCAATTTTTCGCCGACCATTTCGCGTTCCATATCAATCAGATGAACTTTCGCGGCGGAAAAATGCGCGTAAGCGTCGGCGTTCGGCAAATAAAGCGCAACGTCCATTTGCGGTTTGCCCTGCCGCATCAGCCAGCTCATGCGCTGCAAATATTTCGTCAAATCGGGCATCACAATCCACCATGGATTACGCTCGGAATATTCGCCGGCAGCGTAAAAACGCCAGCCCGGATATTCGACCTGCGGCGGCGTGTAAGCCCAGCCGTGACCGATAAGCTGGTTGATTCCCTGAAGGAAATGAATATCGGCTTCCGCCTTCATATCGAGCGGCGTCGCTCTGAAGGCGGGTGAATGAAGCCACGTCCAGGTTTCCGACGAAGTGACCGGGCGACCGTAGATATGATTTGCCGACGAAGCCCAGCGCGCCGCGCGCACGACGTGCCACTGCGCGCCTTCGCCGTCCGCGATGTCCGCCCATTGATTCGACGAAATCGCGGCGGGCGGAACGCCGTAGCCCTGAACACGAAAGCGCGTGTTATTTCGCTTGCCCCACTGCTGCACCGGAATCATAAAATTTTCGTTAAATAATTCCGTCAGGGTGCGTCCCCAATCGTAGCGAATTTCGGCGGTTTTTGCGCCCATGTCCATTGCGAGCGCGGGCAAATAAGGCTTTAAATCATAACCGCGCCGGCGCTCGAATTCCGCCAGCAAGTCGTCCGTCCAATCCTGCTGGTAAACTTCCAGACTGTCGCTGAAAAACGAATACGGCACGTTTTGTTTATCGAACGCGCTGTAAAGACGGTCGCCCGTATATTTCAGATAATTTTCGACCGAAGGCTTATCCAGATGATTCAAAACATAGCCTTCCGCACCGACCGACGGGCGTTTGACCTGCATTCCCGATTTGCCGCCGATGAAAAATAAAACTTCCGTCGCGTTAGTATTTTCGGGCAGATAAACATTGTCGTCGCGAATGTCGGTCAATTCTTTCAAACTTCCCTCTTCAATCGCATTGCCGTTCGTCCGGGCAAGAAAAACGCCGTGCAGCTTTTCCGCCGGAATCATTGACGGCAAGGGTACACGGCGCGTCCGGTTGTCGATTTTTACGCGCTCGAAACGAATCTGTCCGGCGGCTTCCGTAATCGGCGTTTTCGCGCCGCCGAATGACCAGCCGCTTCCTAAGGTCAAGTCCATACGCATCCCGAGTTCCTTCGTTTTATCGCCCGTAAAGCGGAGCATTTCGAGAAATTCGTCCGACAGAAAGGGGAGATTTTTGATGCCGGATTTTTCGTCGTCCGGCAAAAGCGGATAAACCGGCTGAACTTCGACGCCGCCGATTCCGCCTTCGCGCATCACGCGCAGCTCGCGTTCGATTTCGGGTTTTGTGACCGCTGAACCGAACCACCACCAGCGCATCATAATCCGCGCGTCGTCGGGCGGCGCTTGAAAATTTTTCTGTAAATCGTCAATCGCGGCGGCGTTTGCCAACCCGCTCAACATAAAAATAAGCGCGGCGATGATTAAATTTAAAATTGCGGTTCGCAGTTTCGGTCTTGCCATATTTTCTCCGAAGGTTATTTTAACTGTTTAATGAAGTCCTGATAATAGTTTTCGATTTGCGCCGGCGCTGCCTTTTGCGACAAAATCAAAACCCGGTAGGAAAAACTAACCGGTTTTTTCGGCTCTAACGTAAATTTCAATTCCTGAGCGGAAGGCAAAAACGCCTTTTGCCCGAGCGGATTCGCGGCGAAAAGCCCGTAGCCGCGCGCCATCCAGAAGGTCGGAAAGCCGACGTTTTTCGGATTATCGAAAATGGCAATCGTGATTGCCTCGTCTTCCACTGTGCCCGAAAGCAGAGCCCATTTCGCGCGCGTTCCCCAAACATCGTCGCCGGTTTTCCCTTCGCTGCTCAGAAATTCGCCCGAAACGTTCCGGTTGTCCAAGACCTTTTTTTCTGAAGGCTTTCCGCCGGCGTCAGTAAGAAGAATCGGCTCTTTTGCCGCCTGTTCCAACTCGCGGCGGACGCGTAAGCCAAGTAATCCTTCCTTGCTGTCGTTAAAAACGACCTTTTCATTCAGGGCGGAGAGCGCAGTAATCCGGTCAATCGCGCGCCAATTCTTTTCCGCGTGAAAAATAAATCTCGTCCGCTCGCGTAAAACGGCTTTACCGTCCGGCATCAGCCAATCCATCTCGACGATTAATTCACCGCTCGTTTTTCCGCTTTTCGCGGCGACGATTTTCCGGTGCACAATCGTCCCCATTTTTGCCGATTCCGGCGGCGTGCGATAAACGGAATTGTTCCAAAAATCGACGCCGTTGACATCGCCGTAATTAAACCAGAGCCCGACTTGATGCGGATGGTCGACGCTTTCGCCAGCCAGCCGTTCGAGCGGAAATTTCCGCGTAACAAACGTGCCGCCCGCGGTTTTAATCGGATACAGAACCGGCTTTTTGAGATTTTCCGACCAGACGTACGACGTAAAAAGCTGACCGCCCACGAAAACGTCAACCCGCTTTTCAGCCTCTTTTTTGACGATTTCCACGCCCTGTTTATCAATCTGCGCGGTGGTTGCCGCCGAAGACAAAAAAATTAAGACCGGCAAAGCCGCGAGCGCGGTCAAAAATTTTCTAATTTCGGGTAAAAACGTCATTTTCTCTATTCAAGATGAAAAACTTCTTTTAGCTCGACAGAAACCGGACTGTCGTCGTCGTTCGCCGGCATCACGTCCCGCATAAAAGCCCACCAGCGCTTGCATTCTTCCGTGCCGGCGATTTTTTCCCACAATTCTTCCGACTCGATTTCGACGTATCCGAAAAGCTGATTCGTTCCATTTTCAAGAAAAATAGAATAATTCGACGCGCCGTGATTTTTCAGAACAGCTTCGAGTTCCGCCCAAATCGGACGATGCCGCCGCTCGTATTCTTCGTGGGCATCGGCGTTGACTTTCATCAAAAATGCTTTGCGAATCATAATTCTTCAGTCGCCAGTCGCAAGTTGTTATTTTTGACTTGAGGCTTGCGGCTCATTTTTCGAGAACCTGCAAAGAGCTGTCGTTTATCTCGAATTTTTTGTTTTTCAAAAGACTCAAAACTTCTGCGCCCGCCAATAAAACCGGACCGTAGCCGTGCGCGGCAAACGCGCTTGTCGGGCGATAATAATAAAACGCCGGGTCGAAAGCCATTCCCGTCCCGACGCACGTTCCTTCGACCTGTCCTTTTTCGTTGACTTTGGTCGTGACGGCGTTCCACGCCAGAATTGTCAGCGGCGCGTATTCTTTCGCGCCGAGCCAGCCGCGATTGATGGCGCGCGCGTAAGCATAAGTATAAATCGCCGTCGCCGAAGTTTCGAGATAAGAATCCGGGCGGTCGAGCAGCTGATGCCAGAAACCGAAACCCGATTGATACGACGCCAAGCCTTTCGCGTGCCTTTTTAATAAATCCAGAATCTGCGGTCGCAGCTCATGGTTTTCGGGCAGAACGTCCAGTAACTCGACCTCGGTCATAAACGCCCAGCCGTTCGCGCGCGCCCAGTGAAATTCGGGATGCTCGGTCATCGACTCGACCCAGCCGTGCATAAAAACGTTCAGTCGGGGGTTGAACATTTTCTTTTCAAACGACAGGACTTGCTTTGCCGCTTCGTCAAAAAACCGCTTTTCGCCCGTCAATTTGCCCATCTGCGCGAGCGCCGGAATGCTCATAAACAAATCGTCGAGCCACAGAGTATCTGCCTGCGGGCGATTGCGCGCGAGTGTTCCGTCTTTCAGGCGATACTGCTTATTCAAAATATGGTTAATCGCCGTGTCGATGAGCGGCTGTAAATCCGCCTTGCTTCCCGCGCGTTTCGCCTTAATCATCGCCGCGCACATCGCGCCGATATCGTCGAGCGCGCGCGGCGCAATCAGATTTCGAAGCGGCATACGCGCTTCCCAATCGCTGTATTTGTTCGACGTTTCCTTAAATTTATGCGCCGAATCGCCGATAAACGTCAGGCGCTTTTCGACGTAATCGCGATATTTCGCATCGCCCGTCGCGTCCGCCGCCGTAAGCATTCCCGCGTAAGTCACGCCCCATTCATAGGAAACGATGCGAAAATCGCCGCGCGCGAGAATCGTGTTCGCGTCAATTTTCGACAAATCCGTGACGGCTTCGCCCGTTTTTTCGTTGATGAAACCCGTCGGCGTCACGGAATCGAGATAGCCGAAGACGCGGTTCAGAACCGCCGACACTTCTTCCGATTTGGGCGCGCCGTAGGGCGTCACGTAATCGGGTTTGAGCAAATGCAGCGGCGTCGTCGCGTCCGTCACGGGCGGTTTCTGCGCCCAGACCGAATTACAGAAAACCAATAAAATCAAACAAAAAGCTTTTATTTTCATATTTTAAGCAATGGTCAAAGTCAAACGCGTCACGGAAGCCGGCGCGAATTTGTAAACGAGTTTTCCGCCCGCGCCAATCGTCACGTTTTCATTGCGCGGCACAAGCCCGTTCGGATTTTCAAAGCTATTGCGGGCGTGAATGTCGCTTGACGACAAAACTCGCGCGCTTGCCGACGCGATGCGCGCGCCGCTCAAATTGATTTCCGTCTCGCGCGCCGATTTTGCGTCCGGGTTAACGGCGGTCAAAGTAACGGTTTTGCCGTTTATCGATGCCGAACCGTTTAAGCCCCAGAGGCTTGCCGGAATTTCCTTGCGCTGCGCATCGAGCCGTGTGAAACCGACTTTCGGCGAAATAAACTCGGTTCTGACGGCGGTCGCGTTGGCGTGCGGCATATACATTTCGAAAACGTGATAATTCGGCGTCAAAACGAATTTGTCCTCGTATGTGTGGAAGAGCGATTGAATCGTATTGACGAGCTGCGCCGGGTTTGCCATTGCAATCTTATCGGCGTGGCGCTGGAAAGTGTCGAGATTGATGCCCGAAATCAGCGCGTCGCGCAGGGTTCCGGCGTAGGCGTAAAGATAACCTGCCGGAACGTCCGCGTCCTGTTTATGCCACGCGCCCCATTCATCGACGATTAATTTCACGCGGCGCTCGCGGTCGAATTCGCCCATAATCTGCCAGTGGTCTTCAATCAAGGTCTGCATCCGGTCAGAGCGCTCCAGCAAATCATACCATTCGTTTTCGGTGTATTCGTTGGCAATCTGCTGCCCGGTCGAACCGGCATAATAATGCAGTGCCCAGCCGTAAAGCTTCGTGATTTGACGACCGCCTTTCTGCGCCAAGCCCTCGAAAAACTTGCGCGTCCAATTAACGTCGCCGCCGTTCGGACCCGAACCGACGAGTTTCAGAGGCACGCCGTAAGTCGGCAGCCAGGCGGTAAATTTACGAAATTCTTCGGCGTATTCTTCGGGCAAAAAATCGCCGCCGCAGCCCCAGGATTCGTTGCCGACGCCCCAAAAGCTAACCTTGTGCGGGTCGCGGAATCCGTTTTTCGCGCGCTCGGTCGACCATGTCGTCAAATTCGCGGGCGCGTTGCAGTATTCGAGCCATTCCATAAATGTGCGGACATCGCGCGAACGCAGGTTTGCCGCCAGATAAGGTTCGGCGCCGACCATTTTGCAAAAGGAGACAAACTCGTCCGTGCCGAACTGGTTCGATTCGTATTTTTGCGGTCCGCCTTCCAAATCTTCGTAGGCTTTCGTTGTTTTATAGCGCGTATCCGCCCAGAAATTAACGCGCGTCGGACGTTTGTCGCGCGGTCCGATGCCGTCGCGCCAATCGTACTGGTCGGCAAAACAACCGCCCGGGTAACGAATTACGCCCGGGTTCAATTTTTTCAGATTATCGACCAAAGCTTTGCGAATGCCGTTGTAATTCGGGATTTTCGATTTTTCGCCGACCCAGATTCCGTCGTAAACCACGCCGCCGAGATGCTCGACAAAATGACTGTAAAGGTCTTTGTTAATTTTCCCGACAGGTTCGTTGATTAGAATCTCGACCTTCGATTCCGCCGTTTGCGAAAAAACCGAGCGCGGCGCGATTATCGCCGCCGCGCTCGCCGCAATCGTGCTCTTCAAAAACTCACGTCTTCCAAATTTCATAAAATTATTCAGCTCCCGAATTTATATAAAAAAACGAACCGGAAATGCCCGCCAAAATAGATTTAACAAAAATAAATCTTCTCTCAGAAAACCGCTTAACTAGCTTTTTACAACCTGACCTGTTATATTGCCTAAAAGCAATCGTCGGGTTTCAAATTTTTGCAATTGACAATGCATTACCAAAAATAAGCGGAAAAATTCTTGTAGTCTTTTTCTATAATATTTTATCGAAGATTACAAGCCGCAAATTCAATTTCAGGTTCGGCAAACAGATTTAAAAGCACGTTTTCGCCTTTTGTTTTCCGGCATTTGCAGCAATTCGGACAAAAAACTTTTTCTCGTCAAACACGAAATTTTTTATTAACATGGACAACAGAT
>DASWRC010000242.1:0-5078 GCA_036403375.1 Pyrinomonadaceae bacterium | reverse complement strand
TTTCTATTTCGCCAAATCCTCGTTTTTACTACATAACCCCGAACGCACAGGCTGCTATTTTAAAGACAAAATACGTTATTCAACATCGCCAGGGACTAACTACTATTATTGGTGATGTTGGAACGGGAAAGACTTCCCTGCTACGCCTGCTTTATAACGAGTATTCGGATAACCCAGATTATACAACTGCATTTTTCGTGAATCCTAAACAATCAACTGAAACGGCATTTCTGAAAGCCGTTTGCACTGAGTTTGAAGTTCCAACGCGACGTAGCCAGTTAGACACGGAACTTGAATTAAGAAACTTTCTAATCTCAGAAGCTATCGCTGGACGTACGGTCATTTTGTTTATTGATGAAGCTCAACAACTACGCGGCGCCATGTTTGAGCAAATTAGGCAAATTCTAAATTATGAATCGGATGATACTAAATTGTTGAATATCGTTATGGCGGGACAAATCGAATTACGCTACAAACTCGCAGATCCGTCAAAACGCGCTTTGGTTTCACGCATTGCAGCAACGAGCAATCTCGATACACTAACACTTGAAGACGTATCCGAACTAATCAATTTTCGATGTTCTGTTTCTCAGATCGAAAATCCATTTGCGCCTGAAGCCGTCGAGGCAATTTTTCAATATTCTAAAGGTATCCCCCGAGAAGCGATAAAGCTTTGTGCAATGAGTGTTCAATACGCCAAACTTAATGAGTTGGATGTTATTCCGCGCGAAATTGTTGATATGGCAAAAGGTGATATGCCCGAACTCTCGGATATTGAAGAAAAGATCGTTAAAAGCACTGGAAAAGGTAAAAAAGGCACAACCAAACTGACGAAGGCAATCGGTAAATAATGGCTGAGATTAAACAATTTAAGACCTTCCGCGATTTGAAGGAAATTTCAAAAGAAAATACACCCAAGACATCTAATCTAGCTAGTACTACTAGTATAACTAGTAGTACTAGTACTACTAGCCCATCTAACACAATCAATAAAACTGAAGTTTCACCAATTCGTGATTTCCAAAAAATCCCCAACTCAATAACTAGGGATGCTGTTCCGTCTGGGATGTTTCGAGGCAAAAGTAAACTTGTTTATGATTTATTATGGAGCAAATCACGCGGAAAGATTAACCCAGCACGAACGGTCAAAATATCCAGACGAGAAATAAAGAAAGAAACGGCAATCGGATCTATGGTAACTATCGATGCCGCATTAAACCACCTGCAATCCACTGGATTAATCCAAGTCATTCGCTCTGTTGGATCGCTTACGGGCAACCAATATGAAATCTTTGCCCCTGACGAACTAGTTAGCCTATCTAGTATATCTAGTATAACTAGCCCTACCCAGAAAATGGATATACTAGATATACTAGAAAGTGGTAATACTAGGGAAACTCAAACTGAAGAAAATAAAGATAGTTATGGTAACGCTAAGACATTCTTTAAAGACTTTTTAAATCTTGATGATGATTTAAGAAAAATCTTAATAATGTTGACTGATGCTTCGAATCGCGCAACAGGTAAGGGTCTCACTAAAAAGGACGGCGAAGCACTACGCGAGTTAATCGAAATCATCGTAGCTGAAACGGACGTTGCACGAACACGCACAAAATCCGTATCAGTTTATCTCAAGTTTGCGGTCGAGAATTTGCGCCGACGATTGTATGCGGAAAAATCAAAAGGGAAGTCGAAGAAACCTTTTGAACCGGGGAAAACTGAAATCACAGAAGTTGTCATCGAACCCGTCGAATCGCTCAAAGATGACATAAAGCAAACCGTTCTGGAAAGCCTACGGCAGATGGTAAAAAGCAACGGTAGGGAATCGGTAGAGTTCTTCAAAAATAATTACACTTCGGAAGATTGGGATTGGTTAATAGCGAATTTATGAAAGCAGCAGTCTTCATTTAGGTGCTATCTTTGCCGGAATGGAACGGATTTCCAGAAAATGCTTCGGTTTTTTTCGGATTCATTTTCAAAAAAGTTTTTCAAATCTAGAATTTCAAAAACAAATTACTTTTGAGCACTTTTTCTTTGTTATTGAATATCGGTAGTAAAGGGGCGCAGTATTAAAACAGTTTTGGAAAAAAAGGATTTAATCACCGGAAACGTCAAAATAACAATCGGCGGGAGACCGCTTACGATCGAGTTGACGGTGCCGGTCAATCCAGTCAAATCGCGGCGAATGCTTCCCGTCTTCCAAGGAATGTCCGACCTTTTTGCCGAAATCGGAGAAAAAGAAGTCTCCACCGACGGTAAAAAAATCTCCTGCCAAAAAGGGTGCGCCGCCTGCTGCCGGCAGCTTATTCCGCTAGCCGAGATAGAAACGCATCACGTCGCTGAACTGGTCAAATCGATGCCCGAACCGCAGCGCGCCGAAATCAAAAAACGATTCAAAGCGGCGTGGCAGCATTTTACGGAGATCGGTTGGGTGGACCGGCTCGACGCTTCAGGGGTTGCCTCGCATGAGGAACGCCAAAGCATCGCCGTCGAGTATTTCCACGAAAACGTAGCGTGCCCGTTTCTGGAAGACGAAGCCTGTTTAATTCACGAAAATCGTCCGCTCGCCTGCCGGGAGTATCTAGTGACCTCGCCTGCTGAATATTGTTTCGCACTCAACGGCAAGAAAATCAAAATGGTGAGTTTGCCGGCGAAGCCTTCTGAAACCGTCAGGCAAATAACCAACAGCGAAAATCTTAACCGAATCGTCAATTTCGTGCCGCTTGTGCTGGCGCTGGAATGGGCAACAAGATTTCCCGATTGTTCGCCCGAAAATACGGGCGAGCAATGGATGGCAAAGTTTTTTACAAGCCTCACCAAAAGCGAAATCCCGAAAGCCTAGGACAATCGACGAAACTTGTCACTGGCAGTATCCAACAAAAGATTGACTGTAACTATTCAGGTAGCTGCAACTTATGAAGTAGGGTGTTGAATTTTACGGTAAATGATAATTACATATTTCAAGCAACAAGAATAAATACCAAAGGGGTCAATTCTTAGTTTTGAGATATTTTAATTTAAAGGGCAAAATTGCATTTATTCAAATAATTTAACCTCGTAATTTAATCTCGCTTAAAATATTCAAAAATTTCTCTTCCTTTCGAATAAATGTGAATTCCTTGTCAATTTTGATCCAGGTTAAATTCGGGTCACGTTCTTTGATTCCGATTTCAAGCCAGTACAAAGTTTCATCGAATTTTTCCAAAGCGGCGCAGCAGCTTGCGATATTGACCGCGCTGACGTATTTCGTCCTTCTTTGCTCGAGAAGATTTTCCAATATTTTTTGCGCTTTTTCGGTCTCCCCAAGAACAGCATGTAAAAACACGCAGGCAAATTGCGTGAGCGAAAGATTTTCCGAGAAGCTCATGGCTTTTTTTGACGTTTCGACGGCGTGCTCTAATTGATTGTTGAGCAAATATGTAAAGGTCAGGTGATAATACGCCGGAAAATAATCGGGCGAGAATTTAATTGTTTCATGGTGCAGCAGAATCGAGGCTTCGTATTCGCCGAGATAGGTTAAAGCCTCTGCCAGCCAGGTATTGATGACCGGCGACAGAGGATCGAGGAGCTGCGCCTTTTGGAGCTCGACGAGGGCGTCGGCAATCCGTCCCTGACGCAGCAGAAATGTCGCATAAACCTGGTGTCCGACAGCGTAATGCGGATTGAGTTCAATCGCTTTTCGAAACGAAATTTCGGCGCCCTGCCAGTTCCAATCGTAATTCATTAAACAGATTCCGAGCGAAGTATGAGCTTCGCCCAGATTAGGATCAATTTCCAGAGCCCGCAGAATTGCTGACTTGGCACGCGGAAATGCGGTCGTCGGAGCCATTTCGTCCATCAGCGGCAGAGTTTCGTAAACATCGGCAATACCCGAATACGCAAGCGCGTAAAGCGGTTCGATTTCGATGGCTTTCTCGAAATGAATCAGCGCCTTTTGCAATCCCTGCGGATCGCGCTTCGTCTGATAGAATCTGCCTTTCAGGTATTCCTGATAGGCGTCGGAGTTTTCCGTGTAGCGATTTTTCAGCAACGCGCGAGATTCGGCGGATAATCGCCGGCTGAGCGAGTCAACGATCTTTTCGGCAATTTCGTCCTGAACGGCAAAAATATCATTGATTTCGGCATTGAAAACTTCCGCCCAGATCGGCGTTTCGTTGCGAGCATCAAACATCTGAACGGTGAGCCGCAGTCTGTTCCCGAGCCTTTGAAGATTGCCCTGCAAAACCGCGTCCACGGCGAGCTCATCGGCAATTTCAATAATTGTTTTCGCCGAATTCGCGTATCGCAAAATTGCCGTCGTCGGACGGACGATAATTTGTCCCGTGCGCGTTAATTGCGTAATGAGCGCATCGGTGATTCCGATTCCCAAAAAATCGTCGTCCGATTGTAAACGCAGCGATTGAAAAGGTAAAACCGCCAGGTTATTAATCTCGCCGATTTTTTTTAGCGGGCTGCGGTTCGATTCGCTGACCGAAATACTGATGTGCCGCCGCAGCGTCAGATTCGGGTCGTCGATGACAAGTTCGGCGGAAAACCGGTAACCGCGTTTTGAAAAGGTTTTGATAAACTGCTGTCCGCCAGCGTTAAGAATTTTCCGAAGGCGTGAAATATACTGCGCCAGATTGCTCTCTTCAACAAACGTATCCTGCCAGATCGCCTGCATCATCTCGTCCTTCGTCAGAATTTCACCGTTGTTTTCGACGAGCATCCGCAAAATTTCAAACTCTTTGGTCGGCAAATGAACCGAGCTTTCCCCGGCAAACAAGGTCTGCTCACCGGTATTAAGCGTGAATTTTCCGAAGCGGTAAATTTTTTTCATCGCTGACGGGTTTAGAAAAATTCAAAAAAATTCAGAAAAAGTTCAAGACCTGGCGGGGGGATTACATTAATCATAATACCACAGAGAATGGTGAAAAAAACGGAATTCAAAATTGAGATAGATGAAGAAATTTGGCTGACAAATCCGCCGAAGTTCGAGGCATTTTGTCCCGAATGTAAAAGATTGGTTGAGATGACTTCGCCGACCGTTGCCGCCCTTGAACTGCAAGTCTCCGAACGCCGGATTTTTCGTTGGATAG
>DASWRC010000241.1:0-25872 GCA_036403375.1 Pyrinomonadaceae bacterium | reverse complement strand
ATTGACAAGGCAAAGGATTCTATGGAAAGACTGTCGGATATTATGCTTAGGTTTAATGAAGGACAGAAAAAGTTTAATAAAAACTTAGATTTTTGCTTAGAAAACGGATTTTCTGTAAAACATTCACAAGTAAAATCATCTATTAAACAGTTTTCTAAAATACTTAACTCAACAGCCCTTGAATTTGAAAAAGAAATCAATGTTTTTTCTGATACATTTGCAATCGGAATTAACGCATTTGAGAAACTTACACTCATAGATTTTGAGCTGACAAAGAATTACGAAAATCTCCAAATCAATTTTGATCGTTTAACTAATTTTGAGACATCAATCAACTTCACACTTGAAAATATGAAGTCATTTAGAAATACAATTTCTGCATTTCCACGAAACTTCCCACTTTTGAAAACAGCAAAGAATAATTTTTTAGAAACACTTAATTTAATGATTTCGGAGTTTAAAGAAGCACAAGAGAGAAATCAGAATTTTTATAAGGCTCTTGACAGAATACTTAACTAGATTTCAAATCGACCACATATTTTAGTTACCTAACCAACAGATAAGCCGACAGCCAACCTTTCGGCTTGACGTTTCATCTTAGTCACGCATATTATTACAGTTTGCGTTTTTGAACGCCATTTTAATAAAACAAGAGGAGACCATTGAAAAAATGAAACCTGAAGTACATCCAAACTACAACGAAATCTCGGTTGTCTGCGCGTGCGGCAACACCTTTAAAACACGTTCGACAATGAAAGATGATTTACACATCGAAATTTGCTCGGAATGTCACCCGTTTTTTACCGGAAAACAAAAACTCGTTGACACCGCCGGACGCGTTGACCGCTTTAACAAGCGCTATGCTCGACAAGGTGCAAAATAACTTGTTTACCAGCCAATTATAGCTAAATAAAAACCGCAAACGCCGACGCTTTATCTCAGCGCCGTTGACTCTTGGTGTAGAATATTCCGAAGAGTTACGATTAAGGGAAAAAAAGCGCGGCGTTTCTCTTTTTAGTCTGCGCCTGAGAGGCTGAAGATGATTGTTCTTTTAAATTTATTACTGGGCATCGACTGGTATGAAAAACTTCTCAAAGTGGATTGGGATTCGGTTTTCAGCACGAAAGAATCGCTTTTAGAAATTTTCATTCGCGGCAGCATAATGTATCTCGTGATGTTCGCGCTTCTGCGAATTTTTCGCCGGCAGGCAGGCTCGGTCGGAATCGCTGATTTGCTCGTCATCGTCGTCATCGCCGACGCCGCGCAGAACGGAATGGCGGGCGATTCAAAATCCGTCACCGAAGCCGTTCTGCTGATTGTGACCATCGTTCTGTGGGATTACGTTTTCGACCTGCTCGGCTATAAATCCAAGTTTTTCGAGCGGATTTTCCAGCCGAAAGCGCTGCACGTCGTCAAAGACGGGCAATTAATGCGGCAGAATATGAAGAGCGAAATGATTACTTACGACGAATTGTTGAGTGCGATGCGCCAGCAGGGCATCGCAGACCTCGCGGAAGTCAAACAGGCGTGTTTGGAAAGTGACGGTCATTTCAGTTTTATAAAGAAAGACGGCGGCGAAGTGCAAAGCAACCCGAAAAAGAAATAAACCGTCAATTAAAGGACTATGAAACAAAACCGAAACAAACGAAAAATCAGTTTTCTGCAAATCTTGACGGCGATGGAGCGCGACCTGATTGTCGGCGGTCAAGCCGTCATGGAAGGCGTGATGATGCGCACGCCGTCGGCGTATGCGATTGCCTGCCGCAAAAAAAGCGGTGAAATCGTTACGACGGCTGAATCTCTGCCGAAATGGAGCGATAAGCATAAATGGTTAAATTTGCCCATTATTCGCGGCGGCGCAACCTTGATTCAATCAATGGCACTCGGCGTCAAAGCGCTGAATTTTTCGGCTTCGGTCGCCCACGAAGACATGGAAGCCGAAGAAGCGGAAAAAGCGCTCGCAAAAGAATTGCAGACCGAAGCCGCGCTGGTTGACGGAACGCTGGGCGAAAACTTCCGCAAAGCGCCCGTGAAAGTGATTATGCCGGAAAAGCCGGCGAAAAAAGAAAAGGCGCAGGCGGCGGGCGCGGTCGGTTCGATAATTTTCGCGCTCGGCTTTAATATTCTGCTTTTCGTCGTCGCGCCGCTCGTTTTGACGAACGTTTTGTTTATCGCGCTCGGATTAGCACCGCAGCCCGCATTCGCGGCTGATGCCGGTTGGCTTGAATATATTAAAGCGTATGTCTGGCGTATCAAGCTCGATTCGTTTGGCGGATGGGTTTCGTTTAATTTGATTGACGGCTTGATTCGGATGGCGTTTTTCGTGCTGATGATTTTCACGATGTCGCGCCTGAAAGACATTCACCGCGTTTTTCAATATCACGGCGCGGAACATAAAACCGTCTTCACGTGGGAAAAAGGCGCTGATTTAACCGTTCCGAACGCGCGTCCGATGCGTCGGCAGCACCCGCGCTGCGGCACGTCGTTTTTGATGGTCGTGATGCTCGTCGCGATTGTTCTGTTCTCGGTGATTAACTTTGAAGCGATGGGGCTCAATTTAATCGTCCGCATCGCGTTGATGCCGCTCGTCGCCGGACTTTCTTACGAAGTCATTCGCTACGCGGCGAAAAAAGAATCGGGCGCGATTTTCAAATTTATGACTTTGCCCGGACTTTGGCTGCAAAACATCACGACGCAGGAACCGGACGACGACCAGTTGGAAGTCGCGATTGTTTCGCTCAAGGAATCCTTGAAACTGGAACCGAGCGAGGTTAAAACCGCACCCGTATCCGAACGTGAACTGGAAGTTGTTGTCTAGCGGTTTTGAGTTTCTTTTCAGACGGACTTTATTTTACGAATTTCGAAATGTAACGAATTTTCGCCCGTTAGGCGAAACTCAAAACAATAAATATATGTTGGAAAAACTTGCACAGATTGAAAAAAATTACGAGGATTTGACCGCGCAGATTTCTTCGCCGGAAATTATGTCGGATATGAAGACGTACGCCAGGACGATGAAACAGCATCGTTCTTTGGAAGAAATCGTCATGAAATACCGCGAAGTCAAAAAAATGTCCGAGGCTTTGGCGGGCGCAAAAGAAATTCTCGAACTTTCCGACGACGCGGAGATGTCGGAAATGGCGCAGATGGAAATCGCCGAAATCGAAGAAAAACTGCCTGCCGCCGAAGAAGAATTAAAAGTTCTGCTGCTGCCGAAAGACCCGAAAGACGAGAAAAACGTGATTATCGAAATCCGCGCCGGAACGGGCGGCGACGAAGCGACGCTGTTTGCGGCGGAAGTCCTCAGGATGTATTCGCGCTATGCCGAGCGACAGGGCTGGAAATTCGAGATTCTCGAAGCTTCGGAAACCGGCGTCGGCGGCATCAAGGAAGCATCGGTCGTGATTGAAGGCGACCGGGTTTACTCGAAAATGCGGTACGAATCGGGCGTCCACCGCGTGCAGCGCGTGCCCGCTACCGAAACCGCCGGGCGCGTTCACACGTCGGCGATTACGGTTGCCGTTTTGCCGGAAGCCGAGGAAGTCGACGTGCAGGTTGACCCGAAAGATTTGCGGGTCGATTATTTCTGCTCGTCGGGTCCCGGCGGACAGAGCGTCAACACGACTTATTCCGCCGTCCGCCTGACGCACTTGCCGACAAACGTCGTAGTTTCGATGCAGGACGAAAAATCGCAGATTAAAAATAAGGAAAAAGCGATGCGTATCCTGCGCGCGCGTCTTCAGGAGCTCGAAGAGCAAAAACAGCACGACGCGCTCTCGGCGGAACGCAAATCGATGGTCGGCTCGGGCGACCGCTCGGAGAAAATCCGGACGTATAATTTCAAGGAAAATCGCGTCTCCGACCATCGCATCGGCTTGACGGTTTATCAATTGGATTTGGTGCTCGAAGGCGCGCTCGACGAATTTATCAACGGCTTGACGACCCATTATCAAACCGAGAAATTAAAAGCCGAAGTCGCGACAGCCTGATAGTTCATAGAGTTTGTAGAATTTATAGAGTTCATAGAGTTTGATTTTTTACTCAATAAACTCTATAAACTCTATGAACTCTACAAACTCTAAAAATGCCGGTTACGAAACTTTATCTTGTAAGACACGGGCAGTCCGCCGGAAATGCCGAAGGGCGTTTCGGCGGGCACAGCGCGACGCCTTTGTCCGAGCTTGGATTACAGCAGGCGGAAACGGCGGCAAAAACTCTCGCCAAAGAAAAAATCGACGCGATTTATACGAGCGACCTGCATCGTGCCGTGCAAACAGCCGAACCGCTCGCCCGGCTTCTCGATTTGCCGATTGTCAAAACTTCCGCTTTCCGCGAACGCCACGTCGGCGTGCTCGAAGGCTTGACGTTTGACGAATCGAAAGAATCTTTTCCGCAAGATTATTACGCGCTCGTTAACCGCAGCATTCATCACGTCATCACGAAAGGCGAAAGCTACCGCCATCTTTTGCGCCGCGCAACCGGCGAATTAAGAGAAATCCTGCGCACTCACCAGGGCGAAAAAGTCGTCATTTTTTCGCATACCGGCACGATTTGTTTTTTAACCCTCCACATTCTGGGTGCTATCAATCGCTATACAAAACATACGCCGTGGCTCGTCACCTCAAACTGCGGCATTAACCGCTTTGAAATTCGCGGGCGCAACAATGTTCGTGTACTGGCAATCAACGACACGCGGCACCTCGTTCAAACTACCGGCAACGATTCGTTTGCCGCGCTCTAAATTTTTTATCAAACATAAAGAAAAAGGGCAGAAGCTTTTTTGAAAAAAGCTTCTGCCCGAGTAAAAATTCTAAAACCTTTTGAGTTTAGAATTGGTAACGGACTCCGAACTGGAACGAACGCGGCGAACCCTGAATGCTCGTGTAGATTTTACCGAAATCAGGCGACACTTCGCAGTCGTTCTGCTGCGTACAGAGTTCCGGGTCCTGCGGCAATCCGAAGGTCGTACGCGTAAAGTTGCCGTTTTGCCCGTCGAAGTATTGAACGTTGGTAACGTTGAAGGCTTCGACACGAAACTCGAACTTGTGTTTTTCGTTCCAGGGCATCGTCCAAGTCTTCGACAAACCTAAATCGAGTGACGAATAACCCGGTCCGCGGATAACATTGCGTTCGCCGGTTTCGCCCGGACGGGCGTTACGAAATGAATTAAACGCCGCCTGCGGGTCGGAAAATACATTCTGGGTCGAACGAACGACACCGGCATTCACCGGACGAATCCGGGTTCCCGCCGACTGAGCATTCCAGTTGGTCGCCCATTGCGCCGCGTCGAACGGTGAAATTAACGGCTGTCCCGTGTTCCAACGGAAAATACCGGCTAACTGCCAGCCGCCCACAAAGGCGTCGGTAATTTTGCCCATATTGCTGAACCAGGTTTGTCCTCTTCCGACCGGAAGTTTGAAGATAAAGTTGGCGTTGAGAACGTGGCGCGTGTCGAAGTCCGAAAATCCGTACTGGTCTTGCGGACGCAGCGGATTGAGCAGGAACTGCGAACCGTAGCTGGTGCCCGTTTGAAGACCCGAAACATCGTCGAACGATTTCGACCACGTATAGTTGATGTCAAACGACAACGTATCGCCGAGTCGCTGGCGCAGCGTAAACGAAGCGCCGTTGTAATCGGATTTGGCAAACGAGCCGAACGACGAAAACGCCGCGTATTGCGGGTGGTAGAACAGATTCGGCGTCGGACCGGCGTCGTCGAGAATCAACTGGATAAACGTCCAGTCGTTAGCGATGTTGTAGCCGTCGCGCGATGCGAGATACATTACGACCTGCGTCGGGTTCAGACTAAGAAACGTATCGTCAAAGAATCCGAACTCGCGTTCGACGATGTTGGCAACCTTCGCCCCCAACTGGTTTCCGAAAATATTCGTAAAATACGGAATATTTAAGGACGGCGAGTCGAACGGAACGTTTCCTGCGCGGGCGTCATGAAGCATTCCGGCGGCGGTGTACCAATCCATACCCGTGCGGGTGTCGACCAGATTGTTCAAAGCCATCACGTCGCGCGAGCCGAGCAGATTGCGCGCCTTGCGTCCGATGTACGAAGCTTCGAAATACATTCCGAACGGAAGCTCACGACCGTACGAAAGATTCCAGCTGTAATGCGTCGGCGTCTTGATAGTTCCGTCCAGCGACGATTCGATACGCTGCGGACACCATTCGGCACCGGACAGACACTCCGGCGTGACTTCCGTCGCAAATCTTTGAACCGGCGCAGGAATTCCCGGCAAACTGCGAATGTTTTGGTTAAAGCCCGTGAAACGCGGCGCGGGGTTGTTCGTAATGTTGTAGGTGTTGGCGGCAATCGTCGTCGAAGACGTGAAACCGATTGACGAGAGACCGTCGAAACTAACCGCGAGCTGTTCGCCGAAGTGGTCGTTGGTAATCGCAAAACCGCCGCGGATGACCGCTTCGTTTTCCTTACCGAAAAGACCTTTCAGGAATTTATTGCCGAAGTTCGGCGACCATGCAAACGCCGCACGCGGCTGCCAGTTGTCCCAATCCATGCTGTAAAAACCCTGCCCGTTATTTGCCGGACCGGCTTTTTCAAAGCTAATCAGATCGTTTAATGCTCGTCCCTGAAGCGCCGCCGCTTTGCGGCGTTCAAAGAAATCGCCCAGTCTTTCGGTCGGAACTACCTGAAAACCGTTACCTTCGTACACCGGACGACTCAAGCCGTAGCGCATTCCGAGCGTTAAGGTCAGGTTGCGGTAAGGCTTCCAAATATCCTGAAAATAGGTGTCGTATTCTTCGGTCGCAAAGTTTCTCAGCGTCGGCGTTCCGGGATCGAGAACGCTGCCGTCAAGGTCGTAGGTAAAGTTTCCGCTGTATTGCGAATAACGCCCGATTAGCGCGGTCGCCGCATTTTGGATAGTGGTGCGCGAGCTTGTCGGAACGGTATATCCGGCAGCCGTAAACGCCTGGTCGAGAATACGACCCGAACCCTGATAAAATGACGGGTTCGTGATGGCGTCGTCGTACGCGCTGGCGTAATCGACGCGCTTATTTCGGATGATTCTCACGTTTCCGCCAAACTGGAACGTATGGTCGCCTTTAATCCACGTAAAATCGTCCGTAATATTCTGAGTCGGCGTCACGCGGCTTAAAGTTCTGGCAAAAGCGAGCGGCGAATAGACAAAGCGAAAGCTGATGCTCGGCGTATCCGAATCGCCCTGTGTACTGAAAGACTGGCGCGTCAGCCCGTAACGCATATTATTGGTCATATTACTATTGATTAACCAATCGTGTCCGACGACAAAACCGTACGGATGAGCCCACAGAGCGCCTGCCGGCGTATCGGGAAACTGCGAAGTTCCCTTCAAAATGTCGTACTGGTAATTGCCTCTGAAATAAAGCTGCTGCGAATTGGTTAAACGGTAGTCGAAACGCGCGATATGCGTATTTTCTTCCGTCGAGGTTGATGAATTGAATCGGAAACCGCCGACGTTGAAACCGTCGCCGACCGACGTATCGTTTGCCGCGTAACGCCCTGCCGCCGCGCCGAGAACCGATACCGCCAGCGGATTTATGCCGACGACACTATAAATTTGATTAAGCTGTGCCGTAGTTACGGAAACCACCCGGTTCGTACCCGGCGCATCGCCCGGCGCGGCACCTTGAAATCGGAGAACTCCTTGTCCTAAATTCGCCAGCGGCACCTCGCGGACAACCGAAACGTCCTGCTGTTCGCGCTGTCCTTCAAAAGCATAAAAGAAGAAAAATCTGTCTTTTATGATTGGTCCGCCGATTCTTCCGCCGAAAACGTCGCGCGCCAGAGACGGGCGTTCGACGCCTGCCAGATTGTTGAAAAAGTCGTTGGCGGAAAACGCGGTCGGGCGATAAAAATAATATGCCGCGCCGTTGAAACTATTCGTTCCGCGCCGCGTGATGAGCGAAATCTGCGCGCCCGACGAACGACCCTGATTGGCGTTGGCGTTCGTCGTCGTGATGCGAAATTCTTCGACCGATTCGGTCGTGGCTCGCAAAACCGTGTCCTGCGTCGTCTGGAATTGCGACGTGCGACCGCCGTTTTGCTGGTCGTTGATGTCGATGCCGTCGAGCAGAATGTTCGCCTGGTCGCTTCTGCCGCCGGCGACGTAACCTTCGCGCGTCACCGCCGGCTGCAGCGTCAAAAGGTCGGCAACGCGCCGCAAATCGGTCGGCAGCTGCGTTATCTGCTGCGGAACGAAGTTGTTGCCGATGCTCGCGTCCTGATCATTCTTAATTGATTCCGCGCCGCTTGACGTAACGTCGACGACGACCGAAACGTCGCCGGGTTCGAGCACCGCCGGAATCGAAATCGGTGAATCGACCAGCGCCTGAACGTTTTTATTGACTAACGTCTTAAAGTTAGTTGCCTTAATTTCGACATTGTAAGTTGCCGGCGGGATGCCCAGGAAACTGAATTTTCCGTCGCTATCGGTCGTGACCGAGCGATTGAAGCCGGTTGCGGGGTTTGTCAGATTAACGGTCGCGCCCGGAACAACCGCTCCGGTCTGGTCGTTAACTGTTCCGCTAACACCCGAGGTCCCCGTTTGTGCATTGATGCTGCCGACCCAAAAAACCGAAAACAGCACCGTCGTTAAAAACAGAAAACCTTTCGTTTTTAGAATGCTAAATTTCATAGCTCCTCCTTTTTTTTGTTTCGATATATGATAGCGGATGAATGCGTTATAAAAATCGAACAAGGCATTTTGCGTTCCAATACGTCAATGCACTCGAAATATAATAAAATCGCCTGATTCGGATAAATTTCTTTTTTTTGACTTCCTAATAAATCGGAAAGACTGGAAAAAATTCAAAATTTCGTGAATAATTCCGCCCAAATTATAACCGTATTTATGAATTAAGCAAAGAAAAAATTGTCTTCGCGGCGGTCGCGCCCATGCCGGCGGCGCTCGCCACGGTCGGCGCCAGCGGATTGGCAACGTCGCCGACCGCGAAAACGCCGCGCACGCCGGTTGCGCAGTTCCGGTCGATTTCTATATAACCCGCTTCGTCGAGCTTGAGCTGCCCGCGAAAAATTTCCGTGTTCGGCTCGACGCCGATTCGGATTAAAAGCGCGTCCGTGGGCAGAATCCGCGCTTCGCCGGTTACCGAATTTTTGAGTTCGACCGCTTCGAGGCGTTCTTTCCCGGAGATTTTCTCGACGCGCGTGCCGGTTAAAATTTCGATTTTGGGATGATTTGTGACCTGTTCGATAAATTCCGCGCGGGCGCGAAAATTCTGCCGCCGGTGCGCGATGGTCACTCGCGCCGCACTTTCGGCTAAAATCAAGGCATTTTCAAACGCGGCGTCGCCGCCGCCGACAATCAGAATATTTTTGCCTTCGAGAAGGGCGGCGTTTTTTTTGCCTGATTCGATAACGCCGCGTCCCGCAAATTCTTCTTCGCCCGCCGCCGACAGCCGCCGCCGCCGGACGCCGGTCGCGACGACCAGCGCGCGGGCGGAAAATCGTCTGCCGTCGATGAGAGAAATTTCCTTTTTTTCTAAATCGACTTCGGAAATTCGCGCGTTTAAAAGCAGTTCGAAGGCGCGTTTTTCGATTTGCTCCAGAAAAGCGTCGCGCAGCTCGCGCCCGTTTTTCGCTTCTTTGCCGAGGTAATTTTTTATCTCGTTGTAAACCCGTAGAAGCTGCCCGCCAAGCTCCGCCGTTTCTTCTAAAACAAGCGCCGAAAGCGCGAGTTCATCCGCCCACAGCGCGGTCGAAAGTCCGCCGACGCCGCCGCCGATAATCACGACATCAAATCTTGTGCGAGCTTGATTTAGCATACTTTTTTGCAAAAATTACCACTCTTTGTCAGACAAAGACTGTCAATTATTGTCACTTTTTACGTTTTTTGCCCGTTAAGCCGTCTTAAAAACGTCTTTTTGTAACGCTAATTATTAATGAAAACTTCATTTAACTCAAACCCTGTAAAATTTGCGACCGCTGGCATTTATTTTGCTACAAGAAGAAAGCTGGATTTAGGCTTTATGCCCTCAATCTGTCCAAAATTCTCCGGTAACCCAAATTTTTAATTTTTAGTGTCCCGTAAAAAATAATATGAGATTAGAATTCGAACCTAATACTTCCGCTGTTCCGTTTGTCGAAAAAGACGTTATAAGCCAGAATGTCGCTGCGGATACCGAAAAGATGCTTCGCGAAGGCATCAAAGCCGCCCAGGAAGGAAAGCGCGCGGAAGCGCGAAACCTGCTGCTCCGCGTCGCCGAAACGGAAGCCGACAACGAAAACGCGTGGCTCTGGCTCGCTTCAATCAGCGAATATCCGGAAGAGCTGCTGGTTTTTCTCAACAATGTTCTCAGAATCAACCAGCAGAACGAACGCGCGCTCGAATGGCATAAAGCAACCAAATCTTTACTAGCCAAAACACTCGTCCAGCGCGGCACGGACGCGGCGCAGGAAAACCGCCGGGAATTTGCGCGGCAGTGTTTCGAGCAGGCGCTCGAACACGAATCGGGAAACGAAATGGCGCTGCTCTGGATGGCTTCCGTAGCGGATTCGGATGACGAGAAGGAAGCCTTTTTTGAACAAGTCTTAAGCGTCAATGCCGAAAACGCAACCGCGCGGGAATCGCTCAAAGCCATTCAATCTCGAAAAACCGAAAAGCTTTTCGGCGAAGCGCTCGCCGCCGCCTTTGACGGCAGGCACCGGGAAGCACAGGACATGCTCGCCGCAGTTTTAAGCCGGGAATCGGAAATGGAAGACGCGTGGGTTTTAAAAGCGCATCTCGCGAATTCATTTGAAGAGCGCGCCGAATGTTTCCTGAAATTATCCGCGCTTAATCCCGAAAACGAAATGGCGCGCGCGAATCTCGCTTCGTGGCGCGTCCTGTCCGAAAAACGCGCCGGCGAGCCGCCAGCCGAAGAACGGGTCGAATCTTTCAGCCCGGAATCAGACGAACAGGTTTCCGGCGATTTTTCGAATTATTCGTTCGACGAGTCCGAAACCGGACAAGAAGCTTCCGCGACAATCGAAAATCAAACGGCGGAATTCAGCGCGGCGGAAACCCGTTTTGACGCGCCCGAAACAGTGCAGGAAGTTTCGGTCGCCAACGCCTTTGCAATGGACGAATACGAGCACGACGCCGAAAGCCCGACACAGGAATTGAGTTTCGATTATGCGGAACAAAATCAAGCGGCAGAGGAAAATTCCGCCGAAGAATTTCAGCCCGAAGAATTTCAGCCCGAAGAATTTCAACCCGCGGAAGTTAGTTTTGAATCGGACGAAGCGCCGGAAACGGTTGACGAATTTTCTGCCGAGCCGGGCGATGTAGCGTCGGCGACGGAAGCCGAAGAAGCCGAAATGGACTGGGCTTTTTCGAACTCACAGAAAGTGAGCGGGCACGCCGAAGATTATTTCCAAAACTTTGACGACGCCGACGATATTCATAAAACCCAGCAGTCAAATTACGGCGCCGAAGTTTTTGCGCCGGCGAATTTTGCCGTTGAAGAACCGACCGCCGAAGTTTTTGCCGAAATGCCGGTCGAAGCCGCAAACGCAGCGGCAGCGGAAGAATGGCGCGACACTTCGCCGACCGTTTTTGTAAATTATTCGCCCGTTGAAGAGGAAGAAAACTTTTTTGAAGTGCAGCCGGTCGAAGAATTTACGACGCCGGAAACAGTTGAGCCGGAAGAAGCCGCGCTAGAATTCTCCGCCGGCGGCGGCGGCGAATTTTCCGGCGACGAAGAATTTTCCGCGCCGGAAAACGCGGACGAAGAAGCAGTCGAAGCAGTTGAAGAACAGTTTTCGATGGAGGCTGAGGAAACCGTCCAGCCACAATCGGAAGAAAAAGCCGCGACGCCGAAAATGGAGACGGTTTTGTGCCCGTTCTGCAATGTCGAAAACGAAAAACAGGCGTTCGCGTGCAGCTCGTGCCAGACGGTTCTGACGCTTTCGGATTTGGAAATGCTTTTGAATCAGCAGTGCGCGAACCAGGAAAAGCTCAGCCGCGCGGTTCAAAGCATGGAACGCGAAAACGAAAGCTACGGTCTTAATGCCGAACAGCTTATGAATTTAGGCGTCGGACACGTCAATCTGAAAAATTACCGTCAGGGATTCCTTTATTTGCAGGAAGCCGTCCGGACGAATCCGAGTAATGTTTTACTCGACGCGCAGGTCAACGCGCTGGCGATTCGCCTGTCGGAAATGGAGGAGCAGCAAATCCAGCATGATTCGATGTCGAAAAACCGCAGGATTCTGGTCGTCGACGATAGCCCGACCGTCAGAAAATTGATTTCCGGCAAGCTCGAAAAATGCGGGCACGAAGTCATCTGCGCAATCGACGGCGTCGACGCGCTCGAAAAAATCAACGACATCATGCCCGATTTGGTCCTGCTCGACATCACGATGCCGCGCATGGACGGTTACCAGGTCTGCAAGCTCATCCGCGGCAACGAAGCGACAAAAGACGTTCCCGTAGTGATGATTTCGGGCAAAGACGGATTTTTCGACAAAGTCCGCGGACGGATGGCGGGCACCACCGGCTATATCACGAAACCTTTCGGACCGGAAACTTTGATGAAAACGGTCGAGACTTATCTGAATTGATATTTTAGTTCGGAGTTCGGAGTTCGGAGTTAAACTTTTCGACTCTGCACTCTGAACGCTGAACTCTGAACTCGATGATGAACGATATAACCCCCCGTAACGAACCGTTGTTTGATTTATCCGCACTAAATTTACAAAATCTCCCCGAAACATTCCCCGCCGCAGGTAATCAAGCGGAAAATCAGGATGGCGAAAAATTCGTCGTCTTTTTTTTAGATGACGAGCTGTTTGCGGTTTCCGCCGCGGAGGTCGCCGAAATCGTGCGCCCGCTCGAATTTACGCCGCTGCCGAATTCGCCCGCGTGGCTTCACGGCATTGCCAATTTGCGCGGTCAAATCATTTCGGTTCTCAACCTCTCGAAAATATTTAACAAACCGGCGGTGACGGCGGGCGCGAAAGCCAAAAGCATCGTCCTCAAGCCGCACGCCGCACCGGCGTCCATCGCTTTTCCGGTTGACCGCCTGAGCGAAGTCGTCATGCTCGCCCCGGCAGACGTTCAGGCGGTTAACGACGCTTTTCTTTTCGGAACGGCGACGATTGAAACGGTTCCGGTCAAATTACTCGATACGGAGAAACTTCTCGCTTCACTTTTATAAGCAAAAAGCTTTGACGAAGCCCGAAAAAATTATGGCTCGATACACACCAAACTCACTGCTCAATTCGCTCAAAGGTAAAATCTGGCTGGCGACGAGCGCGCTGGCTTTTTTTATCTGCACGTTCGGTCTGATTTCGTATTTAATCGTTTCTTTCGTCGTCAACGATACGTTTTACGCGGTCTTCATACCGTTTTTGCTGCTCGCCTTTACGGTCATGGTTTTCGGATGGTGGCTTTCGAACGAAGTCGTCAGCCCGATTGAAAAAGTCTCATTGCTGGCGAAGAGTTTGGAACGCAGCGCTTCGACCAGCCTGCCGAAAACGTCCGGTTCAATCGAAACCGACGAGCTGCTCGAAACGCTCCACCGGCAGAGCCAGCAGATGCAAAAGCTCGTCAATTTGATGGACGAAGTTTCCGCCGGCAATACCGATATCGTGCTCACGCCGCTGCAAAACAGCGACCGCCTGACGGCGGCGTTTCAAAAACTTCTCTCGAAAGTGACGGATTCTATTGACGCGCGCGCAAAACTGGAAAAGCTGCAAAATTCGGTCACGCAAATCTCCGAGGAAATTTCGCGCGTCCGCAAATACAATCTCGACGCGGAAATTACGGCGGACTCGAAAGAAACCAAGGAAATCTCCGAAACACTGAAATTTCTGGTCAATCACCTGGGCGAGCTGGTCGCGCAGGTGCGCGACGACTCCGCCGTCACGCAGAGTTCCGCAGCGGACGTGCGCCGGACGCTGCAAGCCGTCATCCAGCAATCGGAAGCCAAGATTCAGGAAATGAATCAAGCCGCATTTACCTTGAAGGAAATTCCTAACAGCGTCCAGAAAATCACGGAAAGCTTTTCCGGCGCCGTGCAGTCAGCCAATCAATCCATCGAAAAAGCGCGCCGGGGGACGCAGACGGCGCAGGAAAACGTCCAATCAGCCGCGCTGCTGCGCAAGCACCTGCAGGAAGCCGTGAGCCGGCTCGGGCGATTGAACGAGCACGCGCTCGAAATCGGCAAAATCGCCAAAACCGTCGGCGATCTGGCGCACCGGACAAGCACGGTCGCGCTTAACGCTTCGATTCAAGCCGGTGATTTCGGCGACTCGGCGCGCGGTTTCTCAGTCGTCGCCGACGAAATCAAACGCATCGCCGCGCGCGCCGAAAACACGAATAAGCAAATTTCGACGCTCAATAAAGCGATGACTTCGGACATCGGCGAGGTCGAACGTTTCTTGAAATCGACAGTTCAGGAAGCCACCAATTTGTCGAAATTCGCCGCCGAAACCGGTAATTCGCTCGGCGAGCTTGAAAAACACATCGCGCAGATTTTGAGTCTTCAAGACCAGCTGACCGCTGATTCGAGCGCGCAGTCGGCGGAAACCGAAAAGGCTTTTCAGGTTTTTATCGGCTCGATTGCCGAAACCGATATGTCGGTCGAAGCCCTTAAACAATCCGAAAAATCAATCGCCGCGCTGGTTTCGACGCTCGCGAACCTGCTGCTCGCGGTAAACGATTTCAAATTGTCGCCCAATTCAAACGAACCGTCTTTCCGGGTTGAAACCAATTTTCCCAACGCTTTTGAAAACCAATCCGCGGCGCTCGCTTTGGATGAAAACTGATTAAAAATCTTGAGGAGAACAGCTCTGTCTATGCCGAGAATAATCTTTCACCGCGCCGCCCGAATTTTGCTGCGTCTACCACCGGTCATAAAAATCCTGCCGCTTTCGCGTTTGCTAAAGAAAGCCAGGAGGAGAAAAAAATGCAAAAAAATGTACTATTCGGCTTACTAGGCAAACTTTCTTCCGTGCTCGCCGTCGTGCTGCTCGTCCTCAGCGTCGTGCTCGTCGGCGCGTCGTATTTCGGTTTGACGGAAAACAAGCTGGCGGGCGCGGCGACCACCGCTTTTGCCGCCGTCACCGCCATTTTTTCGCTTCTCATTACCAATTTTGAAAACTTCAAACAGGCGCGGCAAATCGCGAGCGCGGCGGAAATCGCGCATCACCTTTCAAACGGCGAGATTTTCGACGATTTCCCGGAAGACGAGGACGAGCTTGTTTTCGCGCTCAAGGAAACATCCGATTACCTGCGCGAAAAAGCGGCGGTCACCGACAAACTTGCGAAAGGCGATTTATCCGCCAATCTCAATCCGCGTTCGGATTCGGACGCGCTCGGCAATTCCTTAAAAAATATGATTGAAAAGCTGCGCGCTTCCGTCCAGACGCAGGACGAGCGCGAGCGGCTCGAAAAATCAATCAAGCAGTTACTCGATGAAGTTTCGGAAGTCGCCGCCGGCGATTTGACCGTCCAGGCGGAAGTTTCCGCCGAGATGACCGGCGCGATTGCGCGTTCGTTCAATTACATGACGACCGAGCTGCGGTCTTTAATCAAACAGGTCAAAGACGTGACGTTTCAGGTTTCGGCGTCGGCAAACGCGATTAACGACACGACCGAACAATTAGAGCGCGGCAGCGAGGCGCAGGCTTCGCAGATTTCGCGCACCACCTCGGCAATCTCGAACATGGCTTTGCAGATTCAGGAAGTTTCGGAAAACGCCGCGCTCTCCGCACAGGTTGCCGCCGATAGTTTAAGCAACGCGCGTTACGGCACAAAAGCCGTCCAGGACAATATCAACGCGATGCTCTCGATTCGCAAACAGGTGCAGGAAACCGCCAAGCGCATCAAAAAACTCGGCGAGCGCTCGCAGGAAATTTCGCAAATCGTCGGGCTTATCGACGACCTTTCCGACCGCACGAGCCTGCTTGCCCTGAACGCGAGCCTGCAGGCGTCAGCCGCCGGTGAAGCCGGCAAAGGTTTCGCGCTCGTGGCGGAAGAAGTCGAACGTCTCGCAGAACGCTCGAACCGCCTGACGCAGCAAATCGGCGCGCTCACGCAGACGATTCAGCTTGAAACCAAGGACGTTGTCGCCTCGATGGAAGAAACGATTCACGAAGTCGTCATCGGCTCGAATTTAGCGGACAAAGCCGGTCAGACGCTCGTCGAAATCGAACAGGTTTCGACGCGGCTTGCCGAATTGATTCAGTCGATTTCCGAATCTGCCAAGCGACAGGCGGAAAGCTCCGACGATATTTCAAAAGCGATGGGCAATATCTCGAAAGTCACGGAATTGGTTCAGACGGGCGCGAAACGCGCCGCCGATTCGGTCAAAATGCTGGTCGAACTGTCGGACGAGCTGCGCGGTTCGGTCGCGCCGTTCAAGCTGCCCGAAGACCGCAATTCGCAGCGTATTGCGCAGGCGGATTCAAATCTGTTTTTGAATTAACCGGAGAGCCGCAGAGAGTTCCTTCGGCGGCTAAACTGAATATGGAAAACGAAACGCTACAAAATTTTATCAACGAGACGGAAATTTATCTGCCGATGATTCGCAGCGGAATCCTGGTTTGCAGCCAGGAAGGAAATTCTGCCGGAGAGCTGGAAACTTCGCTGCTCTACACGCGCGCGATAAAAGACGCGGCGCGCGCCGTCGGTTTGGAAAATATCGGCAAGGCGTGCGAAAAACTCGAACTGGAGCTGAAAAATCTGACGGGCAGCTTTGCGCCGCTGCTGCACGCCCAAACGCGCGGTCTGCTCGATAATCTCGCGTACGTCGAAGCCCTGCTCGCCAAGCTTCATTTCAGCTCGGACGATTTTTCGCTTAATTTCGACGGTTTTGTGGACGAATCGTTTTTAAATCTCGGTTTTGATTCGATAGAGACGGAGTTACTGGACATTCCGGATGAAAACATCGCGAAAATGCCCGCCGAAAACGAACCGGCAGGTTTTGAAATCGACGCCGAAATGCTTGAGATTTTCGCCGAGGAAGCCGAAGACCTGCTGCGCAATATCAACTCGCACCTGGAAGTGTTAAAGAGCGCGCCGAACGACCGCGAATCGCTGCTCGAAATTCGCCGCAGCGCGCACACTCTGAAAGGTTCCGCGGGCATTGTCGGGCTAAAACCGCTGTCGGGCTTAGCGCACCGCGTCGAAGATTTGCTCGATTATCTGGCGGAAAAACAAATCGACGGCAACCGCAAGATTTTCGAGCTGCTTTCGAGTTCGACCGATTGTCTGAGCACGCTCGCAAACGGCGAAACCTCAGTCCAGCTCGGCAAAAAAATCGAACTCCTGTACCGCACTTTTGACGAAACCTTCCACGCGCTCGAAAACGGCACGTTTGAAAAAGAAGCGGTCAAAATCCCCGCGCTGGTCAAATCGGAAAACATGCCGGAAGTGTCGGCAGGAAATGAAAATCAGCCGGTCGCCGTCATCCATAAATCGGTCGTTCGCGTTTCGCTCGAAAAGCTTGACGAGCTTGTCCGGCTCGTCGGCGATTTGGTTATCAGCCGCTCGGTTTTTGAACAGCGGCTCGCGGAATTTGAACGGCAAATCAACCAGCTTCAGAACAGCACCGCGCGCCTGACGCGCTCGACCGGAAAGCTCGAAACCGATTTTGAAGCAAGCCTTTTGAATGCGGATTTCGGAATGCGGAATGCGGATTTAACAAACAATCGGAAGCCCTACATGATTGACAAAGGCTCAAACGAGTTTGCCAATCCGCAATCGGCTGTCCGCAATCCGCATTCGTTTGATTCGCTCGAATTTGACCGTTACACGGAATTTCACCAGACGACGCGCGAATTATTGGAAACCGCCGGCGACGCGTCAGCCATCAATACGGAGCTCGATAAGCTGCGCGGCAATCTCGAAATGCTGTTTGGCAGTCAAAGCCATCTGATTGAAGAAATGCACGACAAGCTGCTGCGCCTGCGAATGGTGCGGTTCGGTTCCTTAGCCTCGCGCCTTCAGCGGACGGTGCGCGTGACGTGCGAGCAGGAGCAGAAATACGTCGAGCTGGTAATCGAAGGCGAGCAGACGGAAGTCGATACGCAGATTCTCGATTTGCTGGTCGAGCCGCTGCTGCATCTCCTCAGAAACGCCGTCGCGCACGGCATCGAAGCGCCCGACACGCGCCGGCTTTTAGGCAAACCCGAAAAAGGAAAAATCAATCTCCGGCTGCACAGCGAAGGCACGCATATTATTTTGACCGTCACGGACGACGGGCGCGGGATTTCGGCGATTGCGCTGCGCGAAAAAGCGGTGCGCAACGGTTTTATCTCCGAGGACGAAGCCAGCCGTCTGAACGATGAAGAAGCCTTTTCGCTCGGCTTTCTGCCCGGTTTGACAACCGCCGAATCGGTCAGTCAAACCGCCGGGCGCGGCGTCGGGATGAACATTATCAAAACCAGCATCCTGCGCGGGCAGGGCACGATTTCGGTCGCCTCCGAGCCGCAAAAAGGCGCGACTTTCACGATTCGGATGCCGATGGCGCTCGCTATCACGCGCGGGCTGCTGGTTAAAACAAACGGGCAAACTTTCGCCTTTCCGCTCAAAATCGTCAAAAAGGTGAGCGAAATTTCGATGGAGGAATTCGCCCGCCTGACGGATAAAAGCACGATTCAAATCGACGGTACGGCGTTCGCGGTTTCAAATCTCGGAACGCTTCTGGATTTGCCGCCGGCGACGGCGACGCCGGCGCGGGAATTTATTCCGCTCCTGCTGCTCGAAACCGCCGAAACGCCGCGCGCGCTGATGGTTGACGAGATTGTGCGCGCCGAAGAAATCGTCATCAAACCCCTCTCCGCGCCGCTGCAAAATTACCCGAACCTGCTTGGCGCGACCATCCTCGGCGACGGCGGCGTCGTGCCGGTTCTGGATTTGATTTATCTTCTTAAAAATCAAGTTCCGGGTCCGAAGCCCCCGGTCACGAGTCCCCAAATTGTTGAAGATGAACCGTTACCTATGCAATCTGAAAACTCTCAACTCCCGCCGCTCAACTCTCAACTTCTGAAGGTGATGGTTGTGGACGACAGCCCGAGCGTTCGACATATCACTTCAAAGCTGATTACAAACGCCGGCTGGGAAGTCGTCTTAGCCAAAGACGGGCTAGAAGCTTTAGAAGCGCTTGAGGCAGCCGAAATGCTGCCCGACATTGTTTTAACCGATGTCGAAATGCCGCGCATGGATGGTTACGAGCTGCTTTCGTCTATCAGAAATCACGCGCACCTGTGCGGGATTCCGGTGATTATGATTACGTCGCGCGCGAGCGAAAAACACCACCAAAAAGCGGTCGAACTCGGCGTTTCGGAATACTTGACGAAGCCTTTCGACGATTCGGTTTTGATTGAGAAGATTAAAATTTTGTCCGGGCGTTAAGTGATGTAAGATTGCCGTTCAGTTTATTAATTTCGCTCAAAGCTTTCGTCGTTTCCGGCGAATTATTTTTTCGGCGGTTTGCTCGGGCGGATTTCGATTTTGCTCGGCAGCGCGCGCGTCTCCATATTGAGTAAATCTATGACAACTCGCGCGATGTCTTCGGGCTGGAGTTGCCAATCGTTGTCTTTGCTCGGCGTGTCGCCGCCGAAAAACGTGTTGACCGAACCCGGACAAATATAGCTGAGCTTGATATTGTCCTGCCGGACTTCCTGCATGAGGGCTTCCGAAAAACCGTTAAGCCCGAATTTCGAGGCGTTGTAAGCCGCCATTTGCGGGTGCGCGTTTTGACCGGCGAGCGAGGAAATGTTGATGATGTAGCCGCCGCCGCGCTCGCGCATCTGCGGCACGGCGTAATGGCAGGCGTAAAAGACGCCGAAAAGATTTGTTTCGAGCGTTTGGCGAAATTCGTCGCCCGAAAGTTCTTCGACCGTCTTGCCGATAATGCCGATGCCGGCGTTGTTGACCAGAATATCGATGCCGCCGAAAATGCGCACCGCTTCTTCGAGCATCATCCGCACCTGGTCTTCCGAGCGCACGTCGCAGACTTCGCCTTCGACTCTGCCCGAAGCCGAAAGGCGTTCGAGCGCGAGCTTTAATTCCGGCTTGCTGCGCGCGCAGATAAAGACTCGCGCGCCCGCTTCGAGAAGTTTTTCGGTAATCGCGTAGCCGATTCCCTTCGTGCCGCCGGTAACGACGGCGATCTTGTTTTCGATTCTATTTTCCATACCGAAATTTTAACGATTTTAACGGTTTTGCACAAAATAATAACGGCAAGGCTGATTTTGCCCGATAAACTAATCGCGCGCATTTTTACACTTATTTATGTCTGTCCGCGCGGCTTTCCTAAATCCTTTGCAAAATTTATTTTATTTATTTTCCTTTAATTTCGGCGCGATTTTGTTTGCCAGTTCCTTCCACAGAATCGTTACGCTGCCGTCCGCGTCGCGCCTGACCACGCGGAAAACGATGATGACGTCCCTTCTTTTGTCAATGTCGAGTTCATTGTAGCTGATACCCTGAACCGTCTTTGGAATCAAGCCCTGATAAGCGATGGAGCGCAGCGCATAGGTCGTGTTCTCGCTGGCGGGCAGCAGATTTTTGTACGTAAAATTCCCGTCTTTTATCCCGGCGTCGAGTTTTACGGCGATTTCTCCGGCTTCCTTAAAATCGGCGGCAGGCTGAAATTTTGAGAGAAAATCCATTCCGTCGGATTTCAAATCGACTTTATCGAGCGCCGCGTCGCCTAAGCTTACAAAAATCCCGTGCGCCAGCGCGCCGAACGCGCGAAAGCTTTTGCCGGTGTAATTCAAATCGCCGAGGTGGCGAATGCGGTAGCCGTCCATCCGAAACGAATACGACGCGCCGCCGCCGGGCATCGTATATTTCGTGCATTCCGGCGCGGCGCTGACGACCTTTGTGTTTTCGCCGCAGTTTTTTTCGGGAACGAGCCGCAGCAAGCCCGTATTTTTTTGCTTCAGGACATCGGCAAAGTTTTTTGCGGTTTCCGCGTCGGGTTCAATTGCCTTGAGTTCTTCTTTCGTCGCATCGCGGTAGAGCGGCTGAATATTTTCGCGGACAATCCTGGCTTCCGCCTCGGTTTTGACCGGAAAACTTTCGTTCATCCGCAGCTCCGTCGAGCGCTTGTCATATTCGGCTTGCCTGTCCAGCCCCTGCTGCCGAGACGTGCTTTCAATGGTCGGGCGCGGCGGTCGCTGCGCGCTAATGATGGAAGAAATCACCAGAATCAAACTCGGCATCAAAAGTAAACGTTTCATATAAACCTCACATAATACGCGCGCACGCGGTTTTCAAGTTTTCATAAAAATTCCGCGCTAATCGGAATTCGATTTGACGGTGACTACTTTTACGTCTTTCGGAAACCTCATTATCGGCGCATCCCGGCGGCGCAGTTCCTTCCAGAGAATCGATATATTGTCCGCGTCACGGCGCACGATTCGAAACGTTACGATGATGTCCTCGCGTCCGGTTGATTCATTCAGCAGATACGGATAGGCAGGCAGGTCTTCGGAATCTATTTTAAGCGTAACTTTTCGCGGCATCCGGTAGGCAACGACGCGCAGACCGTAGGTTTTATTTTCTTCGATTTTTATTTTGCTCGAATATTTGTAGCCGTCGGCGTCCAAGCCCCTGACGAACTGCGCAATCTGCTTTTCGCTTTCTTTCTGTTCGGTTTCGGGTTTAAGCTGTGCGAGATATTTCATCCCGTCGCTCGCGAGCGAAACGCTTTCCAGCCCGACATCGCCGAGCGACGTTAAAATCCCCAGCGAAAGCGTGCTCCCGCTGACAAGCAAATCTTCCTTGAATTTCAAATCGAAAAACGTCGTGTCCGAATAACGTTTCTCGCGAAACGAGTAAAGCCCGCTGCCCGGAATATAATTGGCGCAATCACCGTCGACGCGAATCATGTTTTTGGTTTCGCAATCGAGAAAATTGAAAAGACGAAACAGCCCGGTCTTCGAATGTTTGAGAAAATCCTTGTATTTTTCGGAATCCGCTTCGTCCGGCTTTAATAACGCCTCGATCCTTTCAATCTCTTCGCGCGTGTAGGGCTTTGCGTCCGGATTCGTGCGGTGCGGAATCCAGATTCTGCCGTCCTGGCGGTTGGCGATCATTCCGTTCGACGTTTTGCCGTTCCGCTGATCCATATCGGCGCGCTTTTGCTGGACGCGACCCACCCAATCAGGCAGCTGGTTATTACCTGCTGTTTGTCCGAACGAAGCCGGAACGGTTAACAAAAAACCGAGTACGACGGTAAAAATCATTAATTGTTTCATATTTTCTTCGGGGCTTTAACGCCGTCATCTTTCGATAATCAATCCCCGACCATTCGGAAATATTTCATGCCGCGCGAGCCGCAATTTCGCGCGCCGTTATTTTTTCGATATTTTTTCTTCGTCCGTCATTAACTTCGGCGCGTCCTTTCTACTTAATTCCTTCCACAGAATGCTCACGCTGCCGTCGTCGTGAGTTCTGATGACGCGAAAAACGACCGTAATATCGACCCGTTTATCAATGTCGAGCACGTCGACTTTGAAATTGTTTATTTTCTGATAAATCTTGCTTTGATAAGCGATGCAGCGCAGCGCGTAGGTATTGTTTTCCTTGACGGGCAGCCACGTTCGATAATAATAATTTCCGACTTTGAAGCCTTTTCTGACAATATTTAACTGTCGCTTGACTTCCGGTATTTCGACCGACGGCTGAAACTCGACCATTTCCTTGATGCCGTCGCTTTGGAGGCTGATTTTATCAAGCTCGACATCGCCGAGATTGGTCAAAAATCCAAGCATATTGACGCCGACAATCTGCAAATTCGAGTTCTTAAACTTGATGTCCGAGTAAAACGCGGTGCGGTAAATTTCTTTTCGGAACGAATACGACGTGGCTTTGCCGAGAATATTATACGGGCACGGCTCGGTCGCGCTGACGATAATGGATTTTTCCTCGCAGAGCGCGGCGTCGTGAAGCCGCACGAAACCGGTGTGCGGCAATTCGAGAAAAGCGGCGAATTTCGCCCTGTCTTCCGCAGATAAAGAAGTCAGTTCCCGGTCTCTTTCGGTCGGCGCAATCATCCGCCGCTGCGGAAAAGTTCGCTGCGCCTCGGTCGCCGAGACGCAGAAACTCGAACAGACAAATAAAGTGAGAAGCAAATTTTTGAAATGCCGCATATTTATCTACCTCGAAAATTATTCGGTTGAGGCTGTTTTTTTATTCAATGGACGCTTATTTATCGTCGCTTTTAATGAGCGGCGATTTTTTGCTGTCCAATTCTTTCCAGATAATCGTCGCGCTTTCGGCGTCGCGGCGGACGACGCGAAAAGCGATCGTGACGTCCTTGCGCTTGTCGAACTCGAACTCGTTAAAGGTGATGCCCTGGACGGCGCGCAGGAGCTTGCCTTTGTAGGCAATTGAGCGCAGAAGATAGGTCGTGCCTTCCGCCGCCGCCAGATTGCGCCGGTAAAGGAAACCGTCTTTTTTGATGCCTTCGATAACCTGCGAGTCGATTTTAAACGCGCTTTTCAAATCTGTTGCCGGCTTGAAATTTATTAAAAACTCGGCGCCTTTCGTCGCCGCTGAAACGTCTTCGAGCGGCACGTCGCCGATATCGACCAGCAGACCGTGAAGCATTATTCCGGTCGATTGAAAGCTGTTGCCGGTATAAGTCAAATCCGATAAACGGCGCAGCTGGTAATTATTAATGCGGAACGAAAAGGAAGAACCGGCGCCGGGCATCGTATAGACGAGACAATCGGCGGAAGCGACGACTATCGAGTTCGGATTTTCGGCGCAGCCGTAATCCTTAACGAGCCTTGTTATTCCGGTATTCGGCTGCTGCAAAAAGGCGGCGAATCTCTGTAAATCATCCTTGGCGGGCGAAAGCACTTCGAGTTCCTTATCGGAAGGCTTGCGATAAATTTTGGCAATGTTTTGATAAACCGGTCGCGGAATGGTGGTTCGGTCATAAATACCGGCTGTTATATTCTCCAGTCTTTTAAGCTGGTCTTCCTGGCTTTGCTGCCTGTCCCGTTCAGCCTGAGCCTGTCGTCTCGGTGAGACCAGTGACGGGTCGATTGATTGCGCTGACACTGAAAAACCGGTAAAGATACAACAAATAATTAATCCCAGGCTCCTCATACCAATTTTTTCTCCTTCACTTCTTCGATTCGAATTACATATTCGTAAAATACAGCCGCTTTCCGGCGGCGTTTCTTCAGCTTTGTTCAGAGAATCGAGACGCCTCGCATGAGGATTTTCTGGTGCGTCTTTACAATTTCGCTTTTAAGATTTCGTTGACAATTTTCGGGTTTGCCTTGCCCTGGGAAGCCTTCATCACCTGACCGACAAAAAACCCGAAAAGTTTCTCATTGCCGCCGCGAAATGCCTTTACTTGATTTTCGTTCTTTTCGATAATTTCGTCAACGATTTTTTCGATGGCTGACGAATCGGAAAGCTGCTCGAAGCCCTTTTCGCTAATTACTTCAGCCGCCGATTTGCCCGCCGCAAACATTTCGACCAAAACCTCCTTCGCCTGGTTGTTGTTAATCTTTCCGGCGTCGAGAGTTTTAATAAGCTCGGCAAAGTTTTCCGCGCCGACGAGCGATTCCGCCGCCGTCTTGCCCGAATTGTTCAATTCGCGAAGCAGCTCGGACAAAATAAAATTGGCGGTCGTGCGCGGATTGCCCGAGAGCGTTGCCGCGCGTTCATAAAATTCGGCGAGCGCCTTGTCCGAAACAATCTGCGAAGCGTCGCCGAACGAAAGATTGTAGGTTTCGATAAACCGCTCACGCATCGTGTCGGGCAGCTCCGGCATCTGTGCTTTCATGGCGGCGATAAACTCGGACGAGACGGCGAGCGGCTGCAAATCCGGCTCGGGAAAATAACGATAATCGTGGGCGTCTTCCTTCGAGCGCATGACGCGCGTGCGGTTGTTTTTCTCGTCCCAGAGACGCGTTTCCTGCGCGACGCCTTCGCCCGATTCGTGCGCCGCGATTTGTCGCTCGATTTCGTATTCAATCGCCTTCTGCATAAAACGCACCGAGTTTAAGTTTTTCAATTCGACCTTGCTGCGAAATTTTTCCTCGCCGATTTTGCGGACCGAGACGTTCGCCTCGCAGCGCAGGTTTCCTTTCTCCATATCGGCATCCGACGCGCCGACCCATTGCAGCACGCGCCGCACGTGATTGACGTAATCATACGCCTGCCAGCTGGTGCGAAAATCCGGCGCGGTGACGATTTCGCCTAAGGGAGTTCCGGCGCGGTTCAAATCGATGTACGAATATTTATCCGTTTCCGGCAGACCTTCGTGGACGTTCTTTCCGGCGTCTTCTTCGAGATGCATCCGCTCGATGCGAATCGTCATCGGACGCCAATCGACGGCGCGCCCCGATTCGTCGCGTTCCGAAGTCATAATCGTCAAGTTTCCGTCGGACGAAAACGGCTTGTCGTACTGCGAAATCTGATAACCTTTCGGCAAATCGGGATAAAAATAATTTTTTCGGGAAAAAATCGAAGTCTCGTTGATATTCAGCCCGAGCGCGAGCGCCGCTTTTGCGCCGTATTCGACGACCCGTTCATTCAAAACCGGCAGCGCGCCCGGCAGCCCCAAACACACGGGACACGTATTCGCATTCGGCTCGCCGCCCGTTTCGACCGCACAGCCGCAGAAAATCTTCGTCTGTGTCGCCAGCTGCGCGTGAATCTCCATTCCAATAATTGCTTCCCAACCTTCTTTCATAAATATAATTTTAATTTGCTTTGTAAATACAGACAGTATTTCTTTCAATATTAACAGATTTTCCATATTTTTAACCTGTCACAAAGAAACGCGAATTACGACTTTATCATAATCCGCGTTTCTTAAAATTCAAAAATTTTTCCCGTGCTAATCGCGCCGGATTCGGGGTGGGGGGGGGGGGGGGGG
>DASWRC010000240.1:0-6709 GCA_036403375.1 Pyrinomonadaceae bacterium | reverse complement strand
GACCAGCTCGTCGCGCGTCAGAGCTTTGGCATTGCCGTCGATGAGCACGACTTCATGCCCGGCAGGCGTCAATGACTGAAGCAGAAACATCCACAGGTGCGGCATAAAATTGCGCGTCACACCGTTGTCCGGATTGTATAGCAGAATCTTCATAAAATTTTGTTTAGAAGGACCGATAATTCGTTGCAGAAAGGTCGCACTTCGCCTCTTCAAATCGAGGAAAGTTTAAGTTTACTGAATTTTTCCGTGCCGAACAACTATATCCGGGAATGAATCAAGCGCCGCACGCGGTCCATAAACAGGACATCAATCGTCTTTGTATCGAACACGGTCATCACTTCGCCGGTTCCGAAAGTCGGATGGGTCATGATTTGTCCCGCGCGATAGGTTCTCGATTGACTATACGGGTCGCCGGTTTTTGATGCTAAGCTCTGAACTTTGGTCGAATTGGAATTCGGTTTAAAGGTGCCGAGCAGACCGCATTTCGAGCATCTGACGCGGGAAACCGAGCCGGTTTTGGTGACGGATTTGACAATATGTCCGAGCTGCTCGCTGCAGGCTTCGCAAAATTTCTCGACGTTTTCACCGATTGTATATGTTTGTTTTTTCATCTCTTTATCCTTTTTGTACAGGGAAGGGAACTTTTAATTTTCACGTTAAAAGCTCCGCGCCTTTATGTTTTCGAAAAATTTACCTTCTGGAACGTCTCGGTCGAAAAGAGCGAAACGATTTGCTCTTGATAAAACCGCCCGGCGCCGCATTCGAAAAAGCACCGGCAAGAAGTTCCGTCCCGCCGAAATCCGGCAAAACAATCCGTCTGACCTTCTGATCCGTCAGGCGCTCGATGCCGCGCATCGCGAGCTCGTCGCCCGGCGCGACGAGCGTAATCGCCTGTCCGAGATTTCCGGCGCGACCGGTGCGCCCGACGCGGTGCACGTAGTTTTCCGGTTCCTGCGGCACGTCGTAGTTTATGACGTGGGAAACAGCGTCGACATCAATCCCGCGCGACGCAATGTCGGTCGCGACCAGCACGCGCGTTTTACCCTGACGAAAATCGCGGAGCGCGGTTTCGCGCTGCGATTGCGAGCGGTCGGCATGAATCCGGTTTGCCTTCAACTCGCGTTTCGTTAAAATATGCGCCAGATTTTCCGCCGCGCGCTTGGTCCGCGTGAAGACGATGACGCGCTCGAAATCATTGGTTTCGAGCAGATTCAGCAACAGAGCCGTTTTCGAGGCTTGCGCTACCGGATAAGCGACCTGTTCGATGGTTTCGGCGGTTACGTTGCGGCGGCTGACTTCGACCGTTTCCGGCAAATTCATAATCGAATATGCCAGCGATTTTACCGAATCCGGCATAGTCGCCGAAAAAAGCAGCGTTTGGCGCGAAGCGGGAACTTTGCTCAGGATTTTTTTTATCGCCGGCAGAAAGCCCATATCGAGCATCCGGTCGGCTTCGTCCAGAACGAGCGTGTCGACCGTTTTCAAATCAACCGTTCCGCGCTCGATATGGTCGAGCAGGCGTCCCGGCGTGGCGATAATGACGCTCACGCCGCGCCGCAGCGCGGTGCATTGATTTTTTACGCTGGCGCCGCCGATGAGACTCACGCACGCCAGCTTCTTCGGCGCTAAATCCTTATATGCTTCTTCAATTTGCGAAACCAGTTCGCGCGTCGGCGCGACGACCAAAAGCCGAATCCCGGGCTTATTGTTCGCAATCATTTTTTGAATCGAGGGCAGCAGAAAAGCCGCCGTTTTTCCCGTCCCGGTTTCGGCACAGCCGATTAAATCGATGCCGGTCAGAATAACGGGAATCGCTTTGTTCTGAATCGGGGTCGGTTCTGTAAAATTGAGGGATTCGCAGCGTCGCGCAAGCGCGTCCGTCAATCCCAAATCGTTAAATTTCATTAAATTCCTTTTGCTGAGGCGCACCGCCCATTTTGAGCGGGCATGCCTGAAAATAAAAAAGCCGCCGGCGAACATTTCAAGCCAGAGGCACTTTTTTAAAAGTAAGAGTCGCTGGTGATTTAAACCTTGAGTTACCAGCGATTATTGCGTCCGCCGCCGTCGTAGCTGCCGCGATTGCCGCCGCCGCCGTTTTCACGCTGGCGGGCTTCGTTGACGACCAGTGCGCGCCCGTTGTGCTGCTTTCCGTTGAGTGTCGCGATTGCCGCTTCGCCTTCTTCCTGCGAAGACATTTCGACAAATCCGAAGCCGCGCGAGCGACCGGTTTCGCGGTCGTTGATGATGTTTGCCGAATTGACCGTCCCGGCTTCGTTAAATAACTGTTCGAGGTCGTACTCCGACGTTTGGAAATCGATATTTCCGACATAAAGTTTCATTGACATAATAAAAATATACCTGTCCCCGTAGAGGGGATAAAAGAAGTGTCGAATCGAAGTGGCTTCAAAAGAAACGGTATGTCTGACGAAGAATCGGTATCGGGTGCTCAAAATCAAGAGCGACTTCTGAAAACAAAAAACAACCTCCTCTCAGAACTATCCAAAACGCCGTCAAATACAACCTTTTTGAGACGAGCGCATCACCGTCGATGCACAAGAGAAGGATTAATTAATATCTATGATGCCTTATTTTACATATTTACTGCAAACTATTATTCGCAATAGTTTGCAGAGTTCATTTATTCACTTTGGGTGTAATACCCCGTCACCTTGCTGCGGGGTAGTTTATTTCTTCAAGTTCAGCCGTCCAATCAGAGAATCACCGCCGGTGGCGCGGCTTGCGTTCCGCCCGGGAGCGCCCGCGTCAGCGTTTCTTCTGTTTCAGCAGCCACTCGAAAAGTTCTGCGCGGGCGTATGCCGCATCCCATGTGTTATGAGGGAAGCCGGGAAGTTCGGTGTATTGCGCGTCTGCGCCGATTGTCTTGAGCGCGGCGAACATCTTTCTTGATTCTTCGACCGAAACACTTTGGTCGGCGTCCCCGTGAAAAATCCAAACAGGTGTCCATTTAACTAAAAGTAATTACATTAACAAATTTATAAATTGTTGAAAATAAAGAAAGGTTAAATTTTGAAGTTGCTATTTTTAGTTAATATGTTCATTAACTAAAAGTAGCAACATGATGAGTATATTAACTGAAAGTAGTAACATTGTGAACACGAATGATTGCCATCCCGGAGTTTTTTGCGGTTTCGTCCGAAAGGCTTTCAACGACTTGCGGGATGTTTTTATTTTGTGCAAAGCCACATTCTACGTATTTAATTTTTTAAGGATTTTATGGTTTTCACCGGTCACGCCCCAAATCAGATTTTCTAAACAACTCAGTTCATCGATGCTTTTCTCAAATTGAATAAAACCGAGTTCTTTAAGAAAAACGAGTTCGTCCGGCATTTGCGTCACCCCCGGAAGTAAAACAGGTATAACTGGCATATCTCGTTCTACGCATTGACTTATGAACGATCGAAGCTCAACCGCTTGCCATCGACCGATTCCATGTTTTCCGATGAAGATTGCGGCGGATTTTATTTTTGGGATGATCGCTTGAATAACATCCTGAAACCATCTGCCGGGCGGAATTTGTTCGACGTCTATCCAAGAATAAATGCCTTTCTTCAATAAATAATCATTGATCTTCAGAATATCTGGTTTATCTTTCGTATTATGCGCTAAAAAAACATCAAACTGATCTTCACGGATTTTATCCTGTATTTGTCTTAATGTCTCATCGTTTACCGTATCCGAATCCGAATTGACGGGAATATATTCTCCGGCATAAACACCGATATTACTTAAAATAAAAGTAATCTTTTCGGTTTGGACCCCTAAAAAAATATCCTTCGCCCGGAGGTTTTCTTGTTCAAGAACCCGGATTATTTTATCGAGCTCTTTTTCCTCTAATGACCTTAATAAACCTACGGCTTTGTGATTTAATAATAGCTGCTCGACCTTATTTTTGATGGCATCTGGATTGTTTTCGGCAAAGATTTTTATAAGCCGGTCTTCGGTTAAGACCTGATGTAAAGCATTAGATAACTTATATGCAGGAGACCATTTTGAAACGTCGTTCTCGCTAGTTAACCAAAGTTCGGCGCTTTGTCGGTCTGATTCATGTGCATTCGAAATATTCTTTTTCAATCGATCTGTTGCGCTTATGACATTATGATTTTCACTCAAACCCGCGGCTTCGGTCACGGGAATGCTTAAATATACGGGTAAGACCTCAGGGTCTCGAAGGTATGGATACTGAATCTTATTAACAGCCTTATCATAGTCGTCCAAAGTATTTTTTAATCGATTCATGAGCGTTGAATCAATGGGTTTCCTGGTACCCTTTTCTTGTTTTATCCTGCTTTGCGTTTCATAAACATCGACTTCAACTTTTTTGCGCCATTGCCGAAGCTCTGATAGTAAATTTCTGTGAAGGGAAGTCAAATCTTTTTCTTCAACCGAGGTTTTTTCAACTATCGCTGTCAATTCATCTAAAATTTTTGTTTTCCAGGAATTTGCTGATGCGTCAAAATTCCTGCGCCTTTCCTCGATAAAGTCATTCCCTTTCCTCTGTGCCGCTTCGACAGCCCGCAAAATTTCAGGATTTTCAAGGAAGACATTCTTCATTTTATAAGGACTCTTTTTGTTTATATCATCGTAAACAGGTGTGAATTTGGAAATCGGAAAATCCGGCAAGTCTTTTTTAATAAATGCCGGGGCAGACTCGACAATCATTGAAAGATAATCTTTCAGGTATTCATAAAAGGCATGCGTGATTTGCTGCCATTCCTTTAAATTATTATCTAAGGAATAGAAGCCTGCTAATTTTAATATGACCGTACCGGCTCCATCTTCTGCCGTTATGGATAGAGGAAATTCCTGAACCGTTTTGATGACTAAATTATATTCATCCCTAATCGCGGTCTGGCTCCAGTCTTCGGAAAACTCTTTCCAGATATGTCTATACGTTCTGAATTTTCTAAATGACAAACCCGTCTTGTTTAAATTTGTCAGCCAGTCTAAAAATTCGGTCTGAGCGTCAGGCGGCTTGTCGAGCGATTGCCGATCTTCCCGCAATGTATGAACCGCGCTTATTAAGGAAGAAAGTTTATCTAACTCCTGTTTTACGAAGGACTCCGGATTTGAGGATTCCAAATACTGCAGAATTCCATTTAAACCGGAAACTTCATCCAGTTTTTTCTGGTAATTCTTTAAATGAAGAACAAGTGCCTTGCGGCTTTCGAGAATATTTAGCTCATCGGAAAATTTCCGGAATATATCTCGGATTTCATATGAAAGGTCATACCGGTTATAAATATCCCCGGAGAGCTTGTTCAGCTTATCCTCATCGGCGGTTTCCACTATGGAAATTATACGGGAAATAAATTGAAGGTTTTCCCATTGCCGAAGCCTTTCTTCACGCCATCTGCGAACTTCCCTCTTTGGTCTTTGCTGCACAAGTTCGCTCTTCTTAATAGTGCCGGTTCAATAATTATTAGAAATTGTCTGGGTGAGAAGCTATCGAATCCTTACAATTTAGATTATCGAAATCGTGCCGATTTGCGTTATTTAGGTTCATTAGACCAAAAGAAATTAGCTGTCGCGTTTCGTTGCAGCGAAAAATTTATTGATGAATCGGTAGTATCCACCTACGTCAAATTCAATGAAATTCACTCTTTAACTTGCGAATATCTTCGATTTTGTCGTGATTGCCTTAAACAAGGTTTTCACAGTACGATTTTTCAAATATTATTATTTGAAAAATGTCCGATTCATCATAAAGATTTGAAGGCAAGTTGCCCGAATTGCAATAATCAGATACCTTATCGGCTAAATGTTAATGCCTTTAAGAGACCTTATTCTTGTCCTCAGTGCCGCTTGTTGTTTAGTAGATCGCTTCTTACACTCACCAATAAAAAAATGGGAAAGTTTGAGGCGAGAGAAGCGTCACTCCGTCCAATCAGTGTTTGGCTTTTGCGGCGGTTGTCCGCAAACACAGTGGATAAAGTATTGCCGCAACAGAATGTGAAGAATATTTTTATTTTCGACAATATAAGATCTGATTTTGACGTATCGCGTCTGATAACGTATTGGTCGGATTTGTTTCTGCCAAATGGTAAATTGAAAGAACTTTTATCTAGGCAAAATTCTAATAACGATCTTCATTTAAAAACCACATTTGGGTCCTTCGGAAGTTCATTGAAATTGTTAAATAAAAATCAGCAGGATGAGCAACGGCAGGATTTGTTTGGAACTGAGTGGAATAGGGAATTACTCAAAATTTACAAAGCAATTGGAAGACATTTCATAAAGACGCAACTGTACGAGCACCTTAAGTGTATTCAGAATTGTGGCAGAAAACTTTGGTGGGATAGTCTCACGTTGGCTTGTAAAGGAAGAATTTGCTGTGCTGCAAACGCCTACCTTATGTGGCGCATGTATTTTGAGGGAGTAAATCATCCAATAACGCTTTTTGGGAAACACAGAACAAAGTCGGTCGTCGGTCCACTTATACAATGGGATCCTCCGAGTTATCTTTTGCCGACATCTATCTTAAAAAGAATTTTCGCATTTGGATCATTGAAAGATCAGACGATAAAGAGCCAAATTCAGCTGATTTTCATCGGTGGATTAACAGAAATATTTGGGCAATGCAAAGTGATAGCTGTAAGCCTCTGAAAATAGAAACGTTGAAGGGCATTGACAACACTTTGAAGTAACGGCTGACAACACTTTCAGGTAGCCGGACATTTAACGTTCTACG
>DASWRC010000239.1:0-55826 GCA_036403375.1 Pyrinomonadaceae bacterium | reverse complement strand
TTGTCGGTAAAAATTTCTTCGCCCGCCGGTCCGACGACCGTCGCCGTTTGCGAACCTCTGACCAGCGGCTTCGGCGTCGTTCTGGGCGGGCGAAACGGAGCCTGACCCGCGCCGTAAGCGATGCAGTCCAGTTGATTGGCGTAGGCTTGCTCCGAGACTTCTCCGGTCTGATATGCCGGAGATTGCACGGTTTCGTGCAAAATATTGGTGACCACGTAATTCGTGTTGTTGGCGGAAACCGGGTGATTTTTAAGCTCGAACCGGTAACCGGCAGTCAGGTTGGCGCAGTCGCTGACGGCGCTCGCGGCGCGCAATTGAGAGTCGATTTCCTGCATTCGCACTTTAACGGTGTGCTCGCGGTCATCGAAAATCTTTTGCAGCTTGTCGCTCTGCTCGCCGCCGCCGGCGGCAATGCCGTCTAATTTTCGCGCATAACCGGCAGGGAATTCGTAAACTTCCAAATCCTTGTTGCCGTTCAAAAAAAGCGACGGCTGCTCGGCGTTGAGCTTGTTGGTCGGAAGCTGAAAATTGTAATCCCAGAGGCTCACGCGACCCGAGCGCCACTTATTGCGCGTGCGCCATTTGCGAACCGCGCTCGAAACGCCTTCGTCGCCGACGAATTTTCCGTCGTGATATTCGAGCGCCGGTTTTTGCGCCAAAACGCGGTGCGACTGCGGCGTATCGGCGACAATCAGCTTGTGCGTTTTGTCCGTGTGCTCGAAGTAGTAATAAATTCCTTCTTCTTCCATCAGCCGCGAGATAAACGCAAAATCCGTCTCCTGGTACTGCACGCAGTAGTTGCGCGGCTCGTAATTGTGCTGAAACTCGAAAACGCATTCAAAACCCGTTAAAAGCCTGCGCAGGATGTCGGGAACCGAGATGTTCTGAAAAATTCTCGACTGCAGATTCTGCGTCAGCATCCAGACGTGCGGGACAATGCGGGCATGATAAACCGAAAAGCGCTGGTCGCGCCCGCCCTGCTCGAATTCCGTGACGATGCCCGTGAAAAAACGGTTCACGCCGTCGCGCTGCTCGACTGAGACGGTGACGGGTTTGCCCAAAATCTTTTCCGGGTTAACGAACGTCGGCTCGTGTCCGGCTTCGAGCTCGTCGTGCCATAATTCAAGCTCGCCTTCAAAAAGGCGCGAAAGCCCTTCCGAGAAAGTCATTTTCTGCAAAAGCAAAAAGTCCTCGCCGAGCGGCGTCGCGATTTTCAGTTGTCGGTTGTCCTGCGTAGTTTTCATTTCTTAAACTTGGCGGCGGAAATCTGAAATTCCAGGTTACGAACGGTTCGAATAAAGTCTCGTTTCCGCCGCTCAAAACGTCCCAATCAATAACGCGAAAAATGTCGCGAGATTGGTTCACGGAACGAAATTTTTTTTTGGCAGTTAAGAAAAAGAAGGGCTGTTTGAAAAGATGTTTGGGGATGAAGCTATGCTGACACTACTGAAAGATTTCGCTTAAAAAGCGCGCCGCCGGCTGGTCAACCAGCCAGAAAAGATTGCCGTTTGCGGGGCGAACCTGCTGCGAAGGCAGTTTTTCCGGCTTGAATTCGCCATCCAGAACTTCGCGTAAAGTTTCCGCCTTTTCTTCGCCGGCGACGAGAAAAATTACGTTTCGCGCATTGTTTATCACCGGAAAGGTCAAAGTAAATCGCCAATCGTTTAATTTTTCGACATAATTGGCAACGGCAATTTTTTCGGTTTCGCCTAAGGCTTCGGTAAACGGAAACAGCGAAGCCGTGTGCCCGTCGGCGCCGATGCCGAGAAGAATTAAATCAAAACGCGGGAAATTTATTTGAGCTTCAAAAAAAACAGTGAGGGTTGTTGCGTAATCCTGAGCAATTTCTTCGGTCGAATCAAGCTCGGTATTCCAATACAAAATATTTTGTGCGGCGGTATTCAGCGGCTGAAATAAATTCTCGTTTGCCATCCGAAAATTACTTTCCGCATCATCCGGCAAAACATTGCGTTCATCGCCGAAGAAGAAAAAGACTTTCGCCCAATCAACTTTATCGCGGAATTTATCACTTGCCAGAAGCTGAAAAAGTGCCTTTGGAGTCGAGCCGCCGGAAAGTGCAGCCGTAAATTTCCCGCGTTTTTCGATTGATTCGCGAGCGATTTCGACAAACTTGTCCGCCGCGAAATTGTTTAGTTCTTCGATGTCTGGAAAAACCTTTATCATTTTAATCCAGGGTGTTTTTCCACTTGCGACCGTCCTGCTCTAAAAGCTCGTCCGAATCCGCCGGTCCCCAGCTTCCTGATTCGTAATTCGGATAATCGCGCGCCGGAATCGCCTGCCAAACGTCTAAAACCGGCGAAACGATTGCCCAGCTTGCTTCGACCATATCGGCGCGCTGGAAAAGCGTCGCGTCGCCCGTCATGCAGTCGAACAGCAGGCGCTCGTAGCCGGTCGAAAGCTGCTCGCCGAAATGGTCGACGTAATTAAAATCCATATCGACGGGTCCCATATTGACAATCGGACCCGGAATTTTCGCGCCGAAATGCAGCGTGATGCCTTCGTCGGGCTGAATGTGGACGGTGATGCGATTGGTCGTCAGTCTTTCGATTGAAGTATCTCGAAATAACATAAACGGCGCTTTTTTGAATTGAATAACGATTTCCGATTGTTTGGTTGCCATCCGTTTGCCGGTGCGCACGTAAAACGGCACGCCAGCCCAGCGCCAATTGTCGATGGAAAGTTTGAGCGCGGCAAAAGTTTCCGTGTTGGAACGCGGATTGACATTCGGGTCGCTCCGGTAAGAAATCTTCTTTTTGGCGTCAATGATGCCTTCGCCGTATTGCCCGCGGACGGTTTTGTGAAGTACGTCTTCGGGCGAAAACGGCTGAATCGCGCAGAGAATTTTCGCCTGTTCGTCGCGCACCGCGTTCGCCTCGAACGAAATTGGCGGCTCCATCGCGGTCAAAGTGACGAGTTGAAAAATATGATTCGGAATCATATCGCGCAGCGCTCCGGCGGAGTCGTAATAGCCGCCGCGCTGTTCGACGCCGAGTTTTTCGGCGACTGTAATCTGCACGCTGTCAATAAAATTCCGGTTCCAAATCGGCTCGAAAATCGAGTTGCCGAAGCGAAAAACCAAAAGATTCTGGACGGTTTCCTTGCCTAAATAGTGGTCGATGCGGTAAATCTGCGATTCTTTGAGCAGGTGTTTCAGCTCGGCGTTGAGGGCTTTGGCGGATTCCAGATCGTGCCCGAACGGTTTTTCGTAAATAAAGCGCCGCCAGCCCTCGCTCTCGTCCGTCAAACCGATTTCCGAGACTTTTTCCGTAACGAGTCCGAACAGCGACGGCGGCGTCGCCAGATAAAAGAAGTAGTTTTCGGGAATGTCGAACTGCTTGTCCAAATCCCTGAGCAGTTTTTTGAGCTGCGTAAAAGTCTTTTTCGACGCAAACTCGCCGCCCGTGTAATGCGTCCGCGCTTCAAACCATTTGAGTAAATCCTTGTCGATGTCCTTGCCGGTAAATTCGAGCAGATTCCTGCTTATCTGGCTGCGAAAATCTTCGCTCGTCATCTCCTGCCGCCCGACGCCGACAATCGCGAAATTGTCGGGCAGAAATTTTTCTTTTGCCAGGTTATAAAGCGCCGGGAAAAGCTTGCGTTTCGTCAAATCGCCCGTCGCGCCGAAGATAATCATCGTACAGGCGTCGGATTGTTTCAATATATCGCTCATAAATTGTTGAAACCACAGATTACCACAAAAAAGAATAAGCCACGAAAAAAGAATGAGCCACGAATAACACGAATAACACGAATATTTTATTAATCTTCATTCGTGTTTTTCCATGTTCTTTCGCGGCTAAATTCCCAGGTCTTCGCGCAGTTCAAGCTCGCGCCGGTTCATCGTGCCGTCGTCGGTTTCGTGGTCGTAGCCGCAAAGATGCAGGATGCCGTGCAGGATAAGCTGTTTGATTTCGGTTTCTAAACTTAAATCATTTTCGGCGGCTTGCCGCTCGGCTTGTTCGAGTGAAATCACGATGTCGCCCAGAAAATCCTTTTCCGTGTCAAATTCGTCCGCTTCAAAAGGAAAGGATAAAACGTCGGTCGTTTTATCCTTTGTGCGAAATTCACGGTTCAGCGCCCGCATTTTGCGGTCGGAAACAAAAGCGATTGCCGCGCGTTTGTTTTCCGCTTCCTCGATTCGACTGATTGCGCGCTCGGCAAATGTCTTAAAAATGCGCGCCGCAACCTTTACTTTACGTTGGTTGTTGATTATTTCGGTCATCGGGTCTCGGCGGCTGATTTTCGGTTATCTCGTCTTCGTAAGCCTCGACAATCAACTGCACGAGCCGGTGACGAACAACGTCCTTTTTGCCGAAATAGACGAATTCGATTTCGGGAATATTCTTCAGGACGCGCTCGGCTTCCTTTAGACCGCTATTATGCCCGCGCGGCAGGTCAATCTGCGTAATGTCGCCCGTGACGACGACTTTCGAGCCGAAACCGATACGCGTCAGAAACATTTTCATCTGCTCGCCGGTCGTGTTCTGCGCTTCGTCGAGAATGATAAAAGCGTCGTTAAGGGTCCGACCACGCATGAATGCCAGCGGCGCGATTTCGATGATTCGTTTTTCCAGCATCTTCGTGACGCGCTCGGCATCGACCAAATCGAAGAGCGCGTCGTAGAGCGGGCGCAGGTACGGGTCAACTTTGTCCTGCAAATCGCCGGGCAGAAACCCGAGTTTTTCACCCGCTTCGACTGCCGGGCGCGTCAGGATGATGCGGTTGACCTGTTTAGAAAACAGCGACTGAACCGCCATCGCGACGGCTAAGAATGATTTTCCCGTCCCGGCGGGACCGATGCCGAAGGTCAAATCGCGGTTGGAAATCGAGTCGATATATTTGCGCTGGTTGGCGGTTTTCGGCGCGACCGCTTTTTTCCCCGACGGGTTAAAGCGCGCGCGCGTGAAATAATCCTTTAATGAATAAGCCGTGTCCTCGGCGATTTGTTTGAAGGCGTCACGCAATTCTTTATCGGAAAATTGATTGCCTTCGTCGAAAAGATCGACGAAATCGAGCAGGATGTTTTCGACCGTTTCGATGCGGTCGGGCGCGCCGTCGATGATTATTTCGTTGCCGCGCGCGCCGATTGACACGTCGAGCAGCGTTTCAAGGTATTTGATGTTTTGGTCCTGAACGCCGAACAGCGTCTTTAATCCTTGCGGCGGAAGTTCCAATTTTCTTAAATTACTCAAATTAAATGTCCTTTTGTGAAAAAAGTTTTATATCTTTTGAGGCTACTAAAAGGCTTAGCGGGTGTCAACGAAAAATTCATCGGAATTTAATATAAATTGCCAAAAAAATTCTTTTCCTTTTAGCTCTTTTATGAGATATTCTACATATCCGATGAGCAGCGGCAGTAGCAGTAAACCTGGTACTTTCGTCTCTAAAAAACAAGGGCAAGACAGAAGGGAGGCAGTACAATGACAAGCAAAGGGACGGTTTTACAGGACAACACAATAAAATTCCCCAAAAACACACCGGAAAACGAGGAGCCGAAAACACAGATTTTTGAAGAAATTCAAATCGAAACTTTCGAGGTGTCTGAAATCAGAACGGAAAATAAAGGTACGCGTTTTGCAAGATTGAAAAGAGTGCTGCGGAAACGTTCCGCGAGCATTTTATAAATTCAAATTTTGAAAAGGGGGTTTCAATTTATGCCGAGAGGTGACAAAGACAAGTATACCGACAAGCAAAAGCGCCAGGCGGAACACATCGAAGAAAGTTACGAAAAACGCGGTGTTTCCAAAGACGAAGCCGAAAGCCGCGCGTGGGCGACCGTCAATAAGGAAGACGGCGGCGGCAACAAAAGCGGCTCGGGACGAAAAAATCATCCGCGCGATTAAAATTTCAGTATGAATAAAAAATAGCTTCCGCTCACGGAACACAATTTGCACTTGTTGAATCAGCTTGTTTGGAAAGCATTAAAAACGTACAAGGTGATTTTATGACGAACAGTTTTTAGCAGATGAGGACGGCAATCGATTTTGATTGTCGTCCTTTTGTTTTCCAGCGGACATTTATTTTTCCGGCAGGCGATTATTATATTTTTACGAACAAAAAAGGGAAGGAATTTATGAAATTAAACAGTTTGGTCGAAAAACTGGCGGCGTTCGAACCTTCGGGCGCGCCGTTTATCAGTCTTTATCTGAATGCGGAACCCAATAATCAAGGGCGCGACGGCTTTCAGACGTGGCTCAAAAACTCCATCCGGGACGAAGCCGAAAATTTTGAAGAAGAAAGCGAAGAAGCGCTTTTCTTCTCGGAAACGGTCGAAAAAATCAACGCGTTTTTAGACGGTGTAAACGAAGCGGCAAACGGCATCGCGATTTTCGCGGCGGTCGGCGGCGATTTTTTCGAGACGACGCAGCTCGACGCGGCGTTTCCCGAAAATCAGTTGTTTGTCCTCGACCGCCCGCATATTTTTCCGCTCGTCCGGCTGATTGACCGCAATCCGAAATACTGCGTTCTGTGGGCGGACACGAACAAGGCGGACATTTACGTTTTCGGCGGCGAAAACACGATTAATCTCGAAACCGACACGCAGGCGAAAGTCGAATCGATCAAAAACACCGAAACGCGGCAGACAATGGCAGGCGGCTGGTCGCAGCAGCGCTTCCAGCGACGAATCGAAAACTTTCATCTCCAGCACGCGAAGGAAACCGTCGAGGAGGTCGAAAAATTGATGCGCGACGCGAAAATCGAAAACCTCATTTTATGCGGCGACGAAGCGACGATTATTCCGCTGCTGAAAGAGCAGTTTTCCAAAATCATCGAGGAAAAGGTCGTTTCGATTTTGAACTTAAACCAATACGCGTCCGAAGATGAAATCCACGAACAATCGCGCGAAGCAATGAGCATCGAAAACGCGGCGCGCGATAAGGAACGCGTCGAAAGAATGTTCAACGCGGCGAAATCGTCTGCCGGGCTGGGCACTTTCGGAGTCGAAAACACGCTCGAAGCACTGTCGAACGGGCAGGTCGAAGAACTGCTTATCAGCTCGGATTTCGGCGTTCTGCAATACAGCCCGAAAAAGGTTAAAAAGGTTCTGAAAAACTACGCGCCGGGCGACGATAATTCTTCGACCGAGGAATTGCCGGACGCGAAAGACGCCGGGCAGCTTGCGGACGAGCTTCTCGTGCGCGCGCTCAATTCGGCGGCGGAAATTCATTTTATCGAGGACGATTCGCTGCTCAAAGAAGCCGGCGGCGTCGGCGCGGTTCTGCGCTACAACATCAACGCAACGGCGAATGGATAGAACAGTGGTCGGTGGTCGGTAGTCAGAAAATGACAAATACTGACCACCGACCGCTGACCACAGGAGGAGAAATGGCAGAAGCAAAAAAATCACAACAGGAAGAACAGCCAAAATCACCGATGCCGGCGCAGCAGCAGCCGAAACCGGGCATCGAAGCGGAAATGACGCCAAAACCCGAATTTTTAGCGCCGAAGTATAAAGGCTCCGGAAAATTGGAAGGAAAAGCGGCGATTATCACCGGCGGCGATTCGGGAATCGGGCGCAGCGTCGCCGTTCTATACGCTCGCGAAGGCGCGGACGTGGCAATCGTCTATTTACCGGAAGAAGAAGTGGATGCGAAGGAAACCGCGCGGCACGTCCGAAACGAAGGCAAAAAATGCCTGCTTATTCCGGGCGATGTCAAAGATTCAAAGTTTTGCGAGGAAGCGATTCAAAAAACGGTTGACGAATTCGGCAAATTAAACGTTCTCGTCAACAACGCGGCTTTCCAGCAGCACCGGCAATCGCCGGAAGACATCTCGGACGAACAGTTTGAAAAGACTTTCCGGACGAACATTTTCGGCTATTTCTACATGGCGCGCGCTGCCCTGAAACATCTTAAAGAAGGCGGCGCGATTGTCAATACGGGTTCGATTACCGGGCTTGAAGGCAACAAGGAGCTGCTCGATTATTCTTCGACGAAGGGCGCGATTCACGCGTTTACGAAATCGCTCGCGCAGCAGCTTGTCGAGCGAAATATTCGCGTCAACTGCGTTTCACCCGGACCGATTTGGACGCCGCTCAACGTCGCGGACAAACCGGCGGAAGAGGTCGCGAAACACGGCGCGGACACGCCGATGAAGCGTCCCGGACAGCCCGAAGAAGTCGCGCCCGCATTCGTTTTTTTCGCGTCGGACGCCGATTCGAGCTACATTTCGGGCGAGATTCTGACACTGCTCGGCGGCGAAACCCGCGCCGCCTGAACACGAATCACGAATTACGAATTACGAATGCAGGGAAAAAGATTTCCTAAAATCGTAATTCGTAATTCGTATTTAACTTCAAGCTCTATCCTTCCAAAAAATTTTTCTTTTTTTAGTTAAAAAGCCGAACCCTTTCCGGACGAAAATGCGCGTTATCTTACGGATGAGAATTTTCTCACTCGAATTTCGTAAGAAAAAAAGAAGGAAAACTGATGAAAAAGAAAAATTTTATAACGACGGCTCTGGTTTTGACGGTTTTGCTGGCGGTCGGTCTGGCTTGCACGGGTCACGGCACAAAACTCGAATTCAACGGCGGCGAATTGTATTACACGGACAACGTAACGGAAACCGAAGCCAAAAAACTCGGCGATTATCTGGTCGAAGCGGGTTTTTTCAGCGGCAAAAAAATCACTGTGCAGCTTGATAAGCCGGGTTCAATCTATCAATTCAAAATGGTCGTGGTGCCCGAAAAACAGAAAGATGAAGCAACCGCGGAATTAATGAAATCGTTCGCCGGAGAGCTTTCCGAAAACGTGTTCGATAATGCGCCGACCGAAGCTCATATCTGCGACGAGCAATTGAAAACCATAAAGGTTTTGAAGCCTTAAAATAATTTCGCTGAATAAACGGCAAAATCCGGAGGAGCCGAATTCTTTAACAGAGAATTCGGCTCCTTCTTTTATTGGCGCGAAGGCAGGCACAAATTACAAATTACGGGCGGAAACAACTTGAAATTTGAAATCTGTAATTGTCGCCGCCTGCCAGTGCATTTTTTCACAATCGGCTTTGCCTTTTTAAGGCGCAATATGGTAATCTTTCTCCTTTGTAATCTAACCCTTTTTCTTTTCTATAGAGGAGTATTTATTAAAAATGGCTAATGAAGGAAGCGGACAAATCGGGCAGGTTGTGCAGATTATCGGTCCGGTCGTTGATATAGAATTTTCAGACAGTTATTTACCACCAATTTATCAGGCTTTAAGAATTACGAGCGACGGTTTCAACGTTGAAGCGAAAGTCGACGTCGTCGCCGAAGTTCAGCAGCACCTCGGCGAAGGTCGTGTGCGCGCCGTTTCGATGCTGCCGACCGACGGAATGGTTCGCGGAATGAAGGTTATTGACCAGGGCGGACCGATTACGGTTCCGGTCGGCGTTCCGACTCTCGGGCGCGTGATGAACGTTATCGGCGACCCGGTTGACGAGCTCGGTTCGGTTGACCAGTCGAACACCGCTTCGATTCACCGCCACGCGCCGTCTTTTGACGAGCAGGCGACGCAGCTCGAAATGTTCGAGACCGGCATCAAGGTTATTGACTTGATTCAGCCGTTTTTGCGCGGCGGAAAAATCGGACTGTTCGGCGGCGCGGGCGTCGGCAAAACCGTTTTGATTCAGGAATTGATCAATAACGTCGCGAAAGCGCACTCGGGTTATTCGGTTTTCGCGGGCGTCGGCGAACGCACCCGCGAAGGAAACGACCTGCTTCGCGAATTCGTCGAATCGGAAGTTATCAATTACGGTAAAGGTTTTAACCGAAATTTGGAAGAAACCGGCGAATTCGATTTGTCGAAAGTCGAAAAAGATAAAATTAAAGAATCGAAAGTAGCGTTGATTTTCGGACAGATGACCGAACCTCCGGGAGCGCGTCTGCGTGTCGCTCTGACCGGTTTGACGGTTGCCGAATATTTCCGCGACCAGGGAAATGACGTGCTTTTCTTCGTCGACAATATTTTCCGCTTTACGCAGGCTGGTTCGGAAGTTTCCGCGCTGCTCGGACGTATGCCGTCGGCGGTCGGCTACCAGCCGACACTCGCGTCCGAAATGGGCGAAATGCAGGAACGCATTACTTCAACGAAAACGGGCGCTATCACTTCGATTCAAGCCGTCTACGTGCCGGCGGACGATTACACCGACCCGGCACCGGCGACGACCTTTGCCCACCTCGATGCGGTGACCGCGCTTTCGCGCCAAATCGTCGAGCTCGGAATTTACCCGGCGGTCGATCCGCTCGCCTCGAACTCGCGAATCTTAGACCCGCAGATTGTCGGCGACGAGCACTACAACGTCGCGCAGCAGGTCAAACGTATTTTGCAGCGTTATAAAGACTTGCAGGACATCATCGCCATCTTGGGACTCGACGAGCTTTCGGAAGACGATAAACTGACGGTCGCGCGCGCGCGTAAAGTTCAGCGTTTCTTCTCGCAGCCGTTTTTCGTCGGCGAAAAGTTCACCGGTTTGAAAGGCGAATACGTGAAAATTTCAGATACCATCCAGGGCTTTAAGGAAATCCTGGACGGCAACTGCGACGATATGCCCGAACAGTCTTTCTACATGGTCGGCACCATCGAGCAAGCCCGCGAAAAAGCCAAGAAAATGGCAGCCGGAGCATAACTTAGCGGAGACTGGAGAGTAAAGAGTTCAAAGTCTCTTACTCTACTAGTCTCCACGCTTTACTAAAAAAATGATTAAGTTAGAGATAGTAACGCCTGAAAAAAAGGTTTTTGATGAAACGGTCGATTCCGTAACCGTGCCGACGGCGACGGGCGAGGTCGGGATTTTGCCGAATCACGCACCGCTTATTGCGGCGCTTCGTTCGGGCATTCTGGTGTATTCAAACCGGGGCACGAGTGAAAAAATGGTTGTCTCGGGCGGATTTGTCGAGGTCAGCGCGAATCGGGTTTCGGTTCTCACGGACGTTGCCGAGCGCGCGGATGAAATCGACGTTGAAGCCGCACGCACGGAACTGGGCGAAGCGCAGAAACTTTTGGGCGGCACGTTTAGCGGCAGCGAGGAAGAATTCGCCGCCGAAAACGAACGGCTCGAAAGAGCGCAGGCACGGCTTGCTTTATCCGCCGGCGGAAGATAATTTTGCGCACTAATTAAAAAGAAAAAGCCGGGCGGCAAAACCCGGCTTTTTCTTTTTAATGCCGCTCGAGCATTTGCTCCAAAATCTAATATATATAAGCGTTTTGGATTGGTCGGGCGGCGGCGGTGCCGAAATTTCTGAGCTGATAACCCGCCGTCGATTGCAGCAGATACCAGTCACCGTCGCGATAGACGGCGATGTCGGTCTTACCGTCACCGTCGTAATCCGCCGGAACCGGTCGGTCGCTGGCGATTCCCCAGCGCATGCCGCCGAATCCGAGAGTGCTTTGCAGCAGATACCAGGTTCCGTCCGAAGGACGATAGACGGCAATGTCCGATTTGCCGTCGCCGTCGTAATCGCCGACCACCGGTTTATCGCCCGCCGTTCCCCAGCGGACGATGCCGATGCCGAGAGTGCTCTGCGCCAGATACCACGTACCGTCCGAAGGACGATAGACGGCGGCATCATCCTTGCCGTCGCCGTCATAATCCGCCGGGACGGGAATGTCGCCCGCCAGACCGAACTGGACAGTCAAAGGCTCGCCGCGCGTCTGCTGAATAATCCACGTTCCGCTGCGGTAAACCGTAGGGTCAGCCCAGTCGTCGCCGTCGAAATCCGCCGGGACGGGAATGTCGCCCGCCTGACCGCCAACCTGGTATTCATACGAGTTGCTATCATCGGGTGAACTTCGAATTTCCCAGCTGCCGTCGCTGCGGTAAACCGCATAATCCGCGTAACAGTCGCCGTTGTAATCGGCTGGCACGATAGTGTCCGAAGCGCTGCCGATAAAAGATGTAATGGTGTTCCCGTTCAGGCTTGAGCGATAAAGCCAATGGTTTGTATTATCGGCATAAGCCAAGTCGCTTTTACCGTCGCCGTTAAAGTCGCCGACCGGGCGGCACGGGTTGTTGGCGGTAATCGGAAGATAACGGAGGATGGCAAAACTGGCTCCATCGTTACTGTAGCCTGCCAGAACAATTTTTCCGTCGGGCTGCATCAATAAACCCGTCCCCGAATCAATTCCCCCCAAATCGGTCGCCACAAATCCTCGAAAGCCGAAATAAAGGTCGTCCGACCCGTCGCGGTTAAGCCGTCTGACCATAAACTCACGGTCCGGGGCAACACTCGTATGGTCCTGCGTGGTCTTAAAGCGAATCGAGCCGCCGACCACGATTTTGCCCTCAGCGTCCAGAGCGATGTCGTAATCCGGTTCTAACTCGACCCTTTCGCCCTGAAAATACATCAGCTTCCCGCCGCCGATCCCAAAAGTGGAATCCAGCGTGCCGTCATAATTTAAACGCCAGAGAACGGTAGCAAAATCGAATCGGGAATTGTTGACGATGACGAGCTTACCGTCGTCGGGTTGCTGAATGATGCCGTTTCCGCCATAGATGTCAACGATGCCGTTTGTGCCGAAACTCGTATCGAGAATGCCATCCTGAGTAAAACGGACGGTCTTGTATTGCTGGTTTCCCAGACCGGTCATAGCAATTTTCCCGTCTGCCAGCAGCGCGATTTTGTTGAAAAAAGAAGAGCCGCCATTATTGAACGGTATGGTCGAGAAACCGTTTGTGCCGAACCCGGTGTCGGTCGAGCCGTCCGCGTTAAAGCGAGCGATGAGAAAACTTAGTTGATTAGTGCCCGTTCGTCCGGCGAGCAGGATTTTGCCGTCCGGCTGCAGCGCCATGTCCGACGGGTCGGTGAACGGACCAAAGCTTACCACTCGTTTACCGTCGCCGTCGAAAGTCGTATCCAAGGAGCCGTCCGGGTTGAGCCGTATAAGAAACCCGCTTATGCTGCTGAAGTTTACAAGATTACCAACCTGTCCGACGGCGACGATTTTGCCGTCCGGCTGCAAAGCCGCCGCTTTTATCTCGCTCATACTTGAATTAACAACGACTGACACTTTGCCGTCCGTGTCAAAAGTCGTATCGAGCGAGCCGTCCGGGTTGAAGCGGAGAACAGCCGCCTGTTTTGTTTGCGGGGAAGTTGTGCCGATTGCCGCCGAACCGACAACGATGATTTTCCCGTCAGGCTGCAAAACGGCGTTGTTGGCTACATTATTGGTCGGCAAGAACTGCGCAAAGGCTTTGCCGTCGGCGTCAAAACTCGGGTCGAGCAGACTATGCTGGGCAAGACTCTGCCCGGAAAAAATCAAAAGCGACGAGATTATTAATCCGAGAAAAAGAAAAAATGATTTATCGGGCGAAAAACGCGTGGTTTTCACAGCGGATTTGTAAATTGTTGAGCGATTCATTGGCACCTCTCGGTTAAATTTGAATTTAAGGCGTGGTTGTTCGAAGTCAATGATAATTCATTTCAACGTAAAAACTAAATTGTTATTGCGTTCCTCAAACCTATATTTAAGTGGTCGTGAAAAAAACTAAGGTAACGCGCGTCGGGCAAACATCAGGCGTTTTAGCAGATTTGTTGAAGAAATAAATATGAAGGCGCATAAAAAAGTTGGTCATATATGACCAACTTTTTCAAATTACGATTTTTCACATTTTAGCTGTTGCCCGCGCCTTTTGAAACTTCCTGCACGACTTCGGCGGTTGTTTCGGTCGGAGCGTTGACGGCGATGTCGGCTTGCGCGACCATTCCGCACAAATCGCCGTTTTGGTCAACGACGGCGACCCGGCGGATTTGCTTGCTTTCCATCAGACTACAGCATTCTTCGACGCTCATTTCGGGCGTGACGGTGACGATGCCGCCGGTCATAATGTCTTCCGCCTGTAAATCGAGCGGGTTGCGGTTTTCGGCGACGGTGCGAATCACGATGTCGCGGTCGGTAATCATTCCAATCGGACTTCGCGCGTCATCGCTTTCGACAATCGGAATGCAGCCGCAATCGTTTTCAACCATCATTTGCGCAATCACGTGTAAACTCGTATCCGGCGTTCCGTAGACCGGTTTTCCGGTCATAATTTCTCTCACCTGCATATTTTTTTTCTCCTTGTCTTAACTTTCCCGAAATTAAAAAGCCATCTGAACTTTCTGCGGCATCGCGGACGAATGCGCAAAATCCGAAATCACGGTTTCAAGATTGACAACCGACCTGACCGGCGCTAAAACCGCTTCGGTCAGAATGCCTAGAAACGCGCCGTTTTCGTCGACGACGAAAAGCCGCTCAGCGCCGTCGATTCTTATTAATTGGGCGCAGTCTTCTATTGTCGCTTCGCCGCTGACGGTCGTAAAATTGCCGTTCATTACGCGTCCGGCGCTCGTTCGCTGCGGGTTGAGCCCGCCGCCGATGATTTTTTGGCAGATGTCGTGTTCGGTAATCGTCCCGATAATGTTTTTATGCGTCGGGCTTTCGACAATCGGCATACAGGCGCAACCCAATTCATTCATCCGCTGAAAGACCTCGGTCAGGGGCGTCTCGCTCGAACAAAAGATTTCTCCGTCCCTTGAAACTTGCTTTGCCAACATTTTTGTTCTCTCCTTATTGAAATTAATACATAATTCGCCCTGTCTGTATGTAATCCGCACACAATTTAAGAGGAATTAGGTAACGCCTGAAAGATGAGCAAACGGTATTCCAGAAAGGCGCGGCGGCAGCAAATTTTTAATGCGTTCCGGGCGCGATTCGCTTATCTGGGAGCGCGGCATTTTTTATAATCGATAATCTTTTTCAAGCGCTCGGAATCCTCACCGACGATGGCTTCCGAAGTCGGCTTAGAACATCACCGGCGACGATTTCGAGGCGGAAGAGAGACAGCCGGTTCAAATTCTTCCAATCGCGATTAAAAGCCTCTGCCCGGGAGCCGACCGGCGGAGGCTTTTCTTCTAATCCGGAATGGCGTTAGCTTAAAATTTTGAAAATAATATCCCCGAAATATTCATTCGACACATTCTCATCTTGACAAAAAACTCAAAAGAAACTACTTTTCATAAACCGTATTACAACAAGCAGGAAACAAGGGGAAAATAGGTAGTACAAAAAATCTATTAGGTCTATTTGTCTGTTTGCACTCCGTAATTATTAAAAAAAATTAGAAAGTTGGAGCAGTTCAGGTATTATCTTGCCTGAGCCTCATGTTTAGGTTTATAACGCCATTTTTAGAAATCAGGAGCATCGTATGAATTTTGTCACACGCGCGGCACGAAAATCGCCGCGCTTTATCGCCGTTGGTCTTTTAATCACATTGGTTTCATCAATTGTTCTGGCTTCTCACTGGGACAGCCTGAGCGCTTTCGCCTTCAGCTTCGGCGCGAACGCGCAAGCCGAACAAAAAACGCCGTTAGCGTCGGCATCAAAAAACACTCCAAACTTGGAGTCGTTACTGAAACCGGGAGAAACGACCATCAATAATTTCGTTTCGCCGGCGACGACGACGTTGATTGATCCGACGGGCGCCGGCGGTTTTGAAAACGGCGCGACGCTGCCGCTCAACGGCTGGTCGGTCGTCAACGGTGCGAGCAACATCTGGCTGGTCGGCTCAGCGACCACTAACGGCGGGACGCAAGCCGCTTACATCTCGAACAACGGCGGCGCGGCGAACCAATACACAATCAGCCCGACGGCTTACACCGGGCACTTCTGGCGCGACATCACGTTTCCGGCGGGCGAAACCATCATTCAACTGTCGTTTAACTGGAGAAACACAGGCGAAAACGGATTCGACCGCCTGCTTGTTTACACCGCTCCGACCTCGGTCACGCCGGTCGCCAATTCGCCGGTTTCATCAAGTACGACTTTGACGGGCGCGACGCTCATCAGCGGCACGACACTGCATTCGCAGGCGACTTACACGACTTTTAACGCAACGCTGCCTGCTTCTTTCGCCGGAACGACGCAAAGATTGATTTTTACCTGGCAGAACGACACCAGCGGCGGCGTTGACCCGCCGGCGGCAGTTGACAACATTTCACTAACTTCGACGGCTCCGGTTCCGGTCTGCGGAACGCGCACGGTCGGACCGACCGGAAACTACGCGAGCCTGACCGCCGCTTTTGCCGACTTAAACATCAATGGAGTCTGCGGTTCGCTGCTTCTTGAGCTGCAAGCGGCTTACGCGAGCGGCGTCGAAACATTCCCGATCGTCGCGGGCAATATTCCGAACAACAGCCCGACGAATACGATTACCGTCCGACCGGAAACGGGCGCGACAGCTCTTTCAATCACGAGCGCGAACACGACCGCGACGGTTGATTTGAACGGCGCGGCAAACGTCATCCTCGACGGCAGACCGGGCGGCTTGGGAACGACAAAACAACTGACCATTGCCAACACTTCGACTGCGGGCACGGCGGTTCGTTTTATCAACGATGCTAATTTGAACAGAATCCAATACGCGACCTTAGCGGGCGTCAATACTTCGACCACGAACGGCGTCGTGCTGTTCAGCACGACGACCGGCGCGAACGGCAACGACAACAATACGATTGACAACTGCGACATCCGCGACGGCGCGACAACGCCGACCAATGGAATTTTTTCCAGCGGCTCAACCACGACGACCGCGACGAACAACAGCGGCAACACGATTTCCAACAACAACATTTTCAACTATTTTATTTCCTCTTCTACGTCTGCCGGTGTTTTGATTTCATCAGGAACTACTGACTGGACAATTTCGGGAAACAGTTTTTATCAAACCGCGACACGCACTGCAACGGCGGCGGCAACTGTTTACGGCATCAGCATTGCCAACACGAGCGGCACCAATTTCGTTGTTACAAACAACTTCGTCGGCGGCACGGCGGCAAGCGCGGGCGGCACGCCGTGGACTATCGCCGGAACATTTGCCAATAGATTTAACGGAATCGGTTTAAGCGTCAGCACGGCTGCGCCGGTTTCATCGGTTCAGGGAAATACGATTGCCAATTTCACTTTTACAAGCACCAGTTCAGCAACCGCTAACAGCACATCAAGCCCGCTTGGTACAGGAGTTTGGGGCGGTATTTTTGTTGGCGCGGGCAGTGCAAATGTTGGAACAATAACCGGAAACACTATCGGTTCTGGAACGGGAACAGGTTCAATCAATGTAACTGTTTCATCTAACGCTGGAGCAACCGCTAACGGAATGGGCGTTTCAGGTTCAGGCACGGTTAATTTCAGCAACAATACTATCGGCTCGATTACGACGAATGGCGCAACTGCAGCTATTTCAACAGGTATTATTGGTATTCAATCGGCATCGACCGGCACGGTAACAATCAACAACAATACTATCGGAAGCACGACAACCGCGAACAGCTTAAATGCTTCGCTTGCTTCAACGGGCACAACCGCGCAAGTCGTTACGGGCATTAATAACAGCGGTGCGGCGACATTACTTTCGATTACGAACAACACAATTGCGAATTTGAACAGTGCTTACCTTCCGGCGGCGGCAAATGCAAACCGCATTATGGGCGGAATTATTTCCAGTAATGGAACAAACACGATTACCGGAAACACGGTTCGCAATTTAACGACGGCGGCAAACGCGACCGGCACCACTACGGCTGCTGTGGTGCAGGGTATCACTTACAGCGGCTCGACTTCTCCGCTGACGATTTCCAACAACACGATTTTCGCACTCGTCAGCAACCACGCGACGGCGGCGACTAGCGTCACAGGCATTCACAATTTCGGCTCGGGAACGGGTAACATCATCGCCCGAAACTTTGTTTACAATTTAACAAACGCTTCGACTGCCGGAATTATCAACGGCATCTTTGCGACGAGCGCGACGAACGTCTATCAGAACAACATAATTGATTTGGGCAACAGTCTGACGACCAGCGCGCAAATCAACGGTATTAACGAAACCGGCGGCACGAATAATTTTTACCACAACAGCGTTTACATCGGCGGCGCGAACGTCGTCAGCGGCACGGTCAATACATTTGCTTTCAACAGCACGGTTACGGCAAGCACGCGCAATTATCGCAACAACATCTTTTTCAACGCTCGCAGCAACACTTCCGGCACGGGCGCGCATTACGGCATTCAGGTCGGCGGCACGGCGGCAAATCCGGCGGGCTTGACTTCCAATAACAACATCATTCTCGCCAATGGAAGCGGCGGCGTTTTCGGACGTTTCAATGCCATCAATCGCGCGGACATCGCAGCATGGCGCACGGCAACCGGACAGGATGCGAGCAGCTTTGAAGCTAACCCGCAATACATCGACCCGACCAACGCCACGCCCAATCTGCACTTGCAGCCCGCGACGGCGACCATCGCCGAAGGCAACGGCGCTGATGTCGGCGTGACGGACGATTTCGACGGGCAGACTCGTTCGACCTTGACGCCGGTGGACATCGGCGCGGACGCGGGCAATTTTATTTCGGCTGGCGACTTTGGCGCGCCGGCGGTTTCTTATACGCCGCTCGCCAATACTGCGAGCACGGCTGACCGCACTTTGAGCGGCGTGACGGCTTCGGATTCGGTCGGCGTCACGGCGGTTCGCGTTTACTTTAAGAAGAGCACCGACGGCACGTACACGCTTTCCAACGCCTGCACGCTGACCGGCGGCAACGCGAACAGCGGAACTTACGACTGCCTGATTTCGACTTCGGCTCTCAGCCCGATAGCCGGCGACATAATTCAGTATTTTGTCGCGGCGCAGGACGCCGCCGGCAATATCGGCTCGTTCCCGGCGGGCGCGGCTGGCACGAGCGTGACGACATTGACGACCTTCCCGACGACGCCGAGCAGTTACACGATTCTGCAGGGCTTCGGCGGCGCGGGCAATCCGAGCAAAACAGTTTGTCCGGCGGCATCGCCCAATGCGCCGTGCGATTACACCAGTCTGACGAACGCGGGCGGCATTTTCGCAGCGATGAACGCCGGTGTACTGAATGGTAATTTCACGATTCTGATCAGCGACGATTTGACCGGCGAACTCGGAACGAATTCACTCAATCAGCAGATTGAAGACGGCGGCAGCGGATTTACCGTCACCATTTCACCGACCGGCGGCGCGGCGCGTTTGATTAGAAGCGATACGACAACGCCGCCGTCAGCCGCGCTGATCAACTTGAACGGAGCCGACCGCGTGACGATTGACGGATTGAATACGGGCGGCAACGCGCTGACGATTCGCAACACCAGCGCGACCGGCGCGGCTATCCGCTTTATCGCCGACGCTTCAAACAACGCGGTGCAGAACGCGACGGTCGAAGGTGCGACGACATCGACGACAAGCGGCGTTATTTTCTTCAGCACCGGAACCACAACCGGCAATGACAGCAATACAATCACGAGCAACACGATTCGCGACCGCAGCGACGCGGCGGGCGTACCGGCGAATCTGATTTTCTCGTCGGGTTCTTCGTCCGCCATTACCAATACCGGCAACACCATCTCGAACAACCAGCTGTTTAACTTTACGGCGATGGGTATTCAGATGTCGGGAACCGGTTCGAGCAACGGCAACGAAAACTGGACGATCGGCGGAAATACGATTTACGAAGCAACCGCTCGCACGACAGCTTTGACAGGAATCAACTTTAACGCTATCGGGACAAACACGATTACGCAAAACATCATTCGTGATTTGAATACGACCAGCACTTCGACGCATAGAGGTATTCATCTGCTCGACGCCCGCAATACGACCGTTTCCAGAAACTTGATTTACAATTTTTCTTCGACCGGCACTTTGGAAGGCATCGAGTTTAGCGGCAGCAGCGGAAATCCGGCGTTGGCGACGATTGTCAATAATATGATTTCAGTCGTTCCGGGCGCTTCCGGCAGCCAAGTTATACACGGTCTGTTTGACAACGGCTTTAGCGGCAACACGGTGAATATGTATTTCAACACCGTGCTAGTAAGCGGAACCGGGACAAGCACTGCTAACACTTATGCTTGCCGCAGAGGCTCGGCAGCGCCGACTGTTTCAACGTGGCGCGACAACCTCTGCTTTAACAACCGCACGGGCGGCACCGGCAATCACTTTGCGATGGGCGATTCGTCTGATACGACAGGCACGTTGACGTTGAACTACAACATCTATGTCGGTACGGGCGCGACTGCCGCAAACTTCTTCGACCGAAGCGCCAGCAGTACGGTAGTGCCGGTCAACTTCGCCGCGTGGCAGGTCGGCGGGCGTGATGCCAATTCGCAGGCGAGCAATCCGGGCGTCGGCAATTATACGCTCGCAAATATGTTCGTTTCTGATTCGGATTTGCACCTTGCCAATGAAGGCATGAATCCGGCATCTAACGTGGGCACGCCGGTCACCGGAATCACGACCGATTTCGACAACGACACGCGTTCGGCAACGACGCCCGAAATCGGCGCGGACGAATTTAACGTCGCGGCGACGCCGGGCACGTTCCAGTTCTCTTCGGCGACCTATTCGGTCGGTGAAGGCGGCGGCAGCATTGCGGCGGTCGTTACGCGAACGGGGGGAGCGAGCGGCGTGGTTTCAATCGCTTACACGATTTCGGATAACACGGCAACGGGCGGTTCGCCCTGCGGCACGGCGGGCGTTGACTTCGACAACACGTTTGTCCCGCTGGTGTTTGCCAACGGCGAAACGAGCAAGAATATTACGATTCCGATTTGCGACGACGCTCTGTTTGAAAGCAACGAATTGTTCAGCCTGACCCTGAACAGCGCGTCGGGCGGCGCGACCATCGGAACGCCGTTCCAGACGGTCGTGACGATCAACGACAACGACGCGGCTCCCGCGCCGTCCATCAACGTCAGCCCGACGAGCATTCCGTTCGGCAACCAGATCGTCAGCACGACCAGCTCGCAGGTGAACGTTACGGTGACCAATAACGGCACAGGCAATCTGACTCTCGGAACGCTGACGCTGACCGGCACGAATCCGGGCGAATTCAGCATTCTTAACAATCCGTCGGGCGCGACCGTGACGCCGGGCAACAACGTCCAGTTCCAGGTCACTTTCACGCCGACAACAACCGGTGCGAAGACGGCGACGATTACGATTCCGAATAACGATACGGGCAATCCGAATCCGACGGTTTCGCTGAGCGGCACGGGCATCCAGCCGGGCGCTTTGCAGTTCAGCGCGCCGACTTATGCGGTCGGCGAAAGCGGCGGCACGGCGACGATTTCCGTTACGCGCACCGGCGGCACGGACGGCGCGGTCGGCATCGGCTTTGCGAGCGTAGCGGGCGGCACGGCAACCGGCGGCGCATCGTGCGCGGCGGGCGTCGATTATATGAACACGAGCGGCACGCTTTCGTGGACCAACGGCGACAGCGCGTCGAAGACGTTCTCGGTGACCGTTTGCAGCGACAACTTGTTTGAAACGCCGAACGAAACCGTCAATCTCGCCGTCACGACACCGACCGGCGGCGCAACGCTCGGAACGCCGAATACGGCGGTTCTGACGATTAACGAAGATGACGCGCAGCCTTCACTGCAATACAGCGCCGCCGCCGTTTCAGTCGGCGAAGGCGTCGGCACGGTGACTTTGACCGTCACCAGAACGGGCGCGCCCGACAACGTCGTTTCGGCAGCTTATTCGACGCCGAGCAATACGGCTTCGGGCGGCGGTTCGTGCGCCGCGCCGGGCGTTGATTTCATCAACACGGCGGGCACGGTCAGCTTCGGCGCAGGCGTCACCAGTCAAACATTCAACGTCACGATCTGCAACGACAACCTTTTTGAATCGAGCGAAAACTTTGTCGCCTCGCTTTCAACCCCGACCGGCGGCGCTGGTATTGGCTCGCCCGGTTCGGAAACGGTGACGATTACCGAAAACGACACCGCGCCGACCTTCCAGTTCTCGTCGGCGACTTACACCAACAACGATGACATCGCGGCGAACATCGGCAAGGCTGACGAATTGGCTCCTCAGACGGCGACGATTACCGTCACCCGCTCGGGCGCAACCGAAAACGCGGTTGCCGTCAATTTCGCGACCGTCGCGGGCGGCACGGCGACCGCCGGCGCATCGTGTACGACCGGCGTCGATTACATCTCGACGAACGGCACGTTAAACTTCGCGTCGGGCGTCACGAGTCAGACTTTCAACGTCACGGTTTGCTCGGACAACCTGTTCGAAGGCAATGAATCGGTCAATCTGGCGTTGTCGGGTCAAACCGCTCCGGCGGTTCTCGGAACGCCGAGCACGGCTGTTCTGACGATTGTCGATAACGAAACGGTTCCGTCGCTGCAATTCTCGTCGCCGACCTACTCGAACAGCGACGACATTACGAAATTCGGCGTCACGACCGACGAATTTGCACCGTCAGCCGCGACGATTACCGTCACCCGGACGGGCGCAACCGATAATGCAGTTTCGGTTAATTACGCAACTTCAAACGGCACGGCGACGGGCGGCGCAAGCTGTACGGCGGGCATTGACTATATTTCGACCAGCGGCACTTTGAACTTTGCGGCGGGCGTCACGAGCCAGACGTTTAACGTCACGGTTTGTACCGACGCATTGTTTGAAGGCAGCGAAACGGTCAACCTGACGCTCTCAAATCCGTCGGCTCCGGCAGCGCTCGGCACGCCGAACTCGGCTGTTCTGACGATTCTCGACAACGACGCGCAGCCCAGCCTGCAGTTCAGTTCGCCGACTTATTCGGTCGGCGAAGGCGGCGGCGGCGCGACGATTACCGTCACGCGCACCGGCGCGACCGACAATGCGGTTTCGGTCGATTACGCGTCGAGCAACGGCACGGCAACCGGCGGCGCTTCGTGCGGCGCGGGCGTCGATTACCAGAACGCGAGCGGCACTTTGAACTTTGGCTCAGGCATTACGAGTCAGACGTTCAGCGTTCCGATTTGCGAGGATGCTTTATCGGAAGGCAATGAAACCGTGAACCTGGCGCTTTCAACGCCGGGCGGTGCGATTCTGGGAACGCCGAATACGGCGGTTCTGACGATTACGGACAACGACGGCGCGCCGAGTCTGCAATTCAGCACGGCGACCGATACCATCGGTGAAGCCGGCGGCTCGATCACGTTTACCGTCACGCGCACCGGCGCGACCGGCAATGCCGTTTCCGTCGATTATCAAAACAACGACGGCACGGCAACCGGCGGCGGCTGCGGTTTGGGCATCGATTTCGGAAATGTTTTTGGAACTTTGAACTTCGCTTCCGGCGAAACGAGCAAGACGTTTAACGTCACGATTTGCGATGATTCGTTACTGGAATCGAGCGAAACCTTTACGGCTTCGCTGTCAAATCCGACGGGCGGCGCGACTCTCGGCACACCGGCGATTGAAACCGTCACGATTACCGACAACGATACCGCGCCGACGGTTCAATTCAGCGCGGCGACTTATTCGACCGTCGAAACGCTGGGGGATTCGGGTGCCGTTCCGGGCGCGACCATTACGGTCACGCGCACCGGCGCAACCGAAAATCCCTTTACCGTCAATTACGCAACCAGCAACGGCACGGCAAGCGGCGGCGCTTCATGCGCCACGCCGGGCGTCGATTACGTTCCGGCAAGCGGCACGCTCTCGTTTGCGGCGGGCGATACGAGTAAGACGTTCTTCGTCCAGACTTGTTCCGACACCGTTTACGAAGGCGACGAAACCGTCAATCTGACGCTTTCGAGTCCGTCGGCTCCGGCGACGCTCGGAACACCGAACACGGCGGTCTTGACGATTGTCGAAAACGACGCCCAGACGACCGTGAAGTTCAGCGCGGCGACCTATACGGAAGACGAATCGCAAACGGCGGGCTTGGGAATCGTTCGGACGGGCGACCTTTCGGGCACGACGACCGTTAATTTCGCGACCAGCAACGGCACGGGAACCGGCGGCGCGACGTGTACGACCGGCGTTGATTACGTAACCAATTCCGGCACCGTCACGTTTAATCCGGGCGATACGTCAAAGATTGTCTCCGTCCAGCTTTGCGGCGATATGCTTAACGAAGGCGACGAAACCATCAATCTGACGCTTTCGAGTCCGTCGGCTCCGGCGACGCTCGGAACACCGAACACGGCGGTCTTGACGATTAACAATACGGCTTCGCAGTATCGCAACACGACCAATATCGACGTGACCGGCATCATCGGCGCACCATACCCTTCAAATATTGTCGTGGCGGGCGCAACGGGAACAGTCGGAAGTGTGAAAGTGACGCTTTACGACATTAACCACGCGCTTTCGGACGACCTTGACGTTTTGCTGGTCGGACCGGCAGGACAGAAGTTTATGCTGATGGGCGACGCCGGCGGCGCAAACGGTCTGACAAGTACGGCGACGATTACCTTCGACGACGGCGCGATACAGGTTCTGCCCGACAACGGAGTGATTTCGACCGGAAAATACGAACCGACGACGTGGGAACCGGGACAAACTTCGTTCCCGTCGCCCGCGCCATCGGGTCCGTACGCGGAACCGGGCAGCGCGGTCGGCGGCACGCCTTCGCTCAACTCGGCATTCGGCGGCACGAATCCGAACGGTACATGGAGCCTGTACGTCCGCAACGACGTCGGCTTGTTGACGCCGGTCGGCGGCAATATTGCCGGTGGCTGGGGCTTGCAGATTCTCGCGCCGACGGCGGCGAACGTGGAAATCAGCGGGCGCGTGACGACCGCGAGCGGCGAAGGCATTCGCAACGCGACGGTGATGCTGTCGGGCGGCAACTTAACGACTCCGGTTTATGTTCAAACCGGAACGTTCGGTGCTTATCGCTTTGCGGATTTAGCGGTCGGGCAAACATATGTCTTGACCGTCATCTCAAGGCGGTACGTATTTGCCAATCCGACCCGCATTCTCAATCCGGCGGATAACGCAACGGACGAGGACTTCGTTGCCGAACCGCAGTAACCGGCGTACCGTTTGAAAGGTAAAAAAAGTGCGATCGGCGATTGATAAAATTTCCGACCGCACCTTTTTTTCAGAAACACTCGAAAGGCAGTTAAAAGGCGATGTTTTGTGGGCAAAGCGAAGAATCAGGAAAGCCGCGAGCGTTGATTTCACGTTAAATTAGTCCTCGAAAAGTGTCGCGCCGTCCCGTTTTATCTTGACAAAAAACTTAAAAAAAATTATTTTTTTATCACCGTATTAGAATTTTTTTCAGAAGAGGGGACAACTGGTAGTACAAAAAATAAACCATTTATCTCGAAGTCTGTTTCATTCCGTTAGAACAAAGAGAGTCAAATTTGAACAGGTTTATCGCATAATTATCCATTTTTGCGTAAACCGCAAATTATGTTACTACGCCAGTATTTTCTAAAAATCAGGAGTATCGTATGAATATTGTCACGCGCACGGCAAAAAAATCGCCGCGTCTTTTCGCTATTGTTTTTTTAATCACCTTAGTTTCCACAATCGTCACGGCTTCGCGATGGGAAAGCGTCACGGCTTTCGCGCAAAACGCCGGCAGCGGCTTTTTTTCCAATAAAGATGATTTAACCATCGGCACCTGCGACACGGCGGGACCGATTGAAGTCGAATCGTCGGGCGGCACGACCGCGCCGACCGCTTACGCGACGCTCAAAGCGGCATTCGACGCCGTCATCGCCGGAACGCACACCGGCACAATCAACGTCGAAGTCTGCGGCAACACGACGGAAACCGCGACCGCCGCGCTGACGGCAAGCGGCGTTGGCGCAGCTTCCTACACGAGTGTGACGATTCGACCGGTCGGCGCGGGACGCGTCATCGAAGGCTCAATCGTCGGCGCGATTGTCAGATTACAGGGCGCTGACAATGTGACTATCGACGGTCGGCAAGGCGGAGCGGGAACGGCACGTGACCTGACCATTCGCAATAACAATACTTCAACGGCGACGGCTGCCATCTGGCTTTCGAGCGTCGCCGCCGGCAACGGCGCGAGCGCCAACGTCGTCCGCAACCTCGAAATCGCCGCCGGTCAGACGGCGAACACCGGCACGAACACGACCATCGGCGTGTACATGGGCGGCACGACCATCAGCTTGACGGCGACCGACGGCAACGATAACGACAACAACCAGTTTATCGCCAACCGCATCACCCGTGCGCGTTACGGTCTGGCGTCGCGCGGCGTGACCACCAATAACAACGAAGGGCTGGTCATTCTCGACAACATCATCGGACCGAACAGCTTCGGCGCGGACGAAATCGGCAAGGCGGGAATCTTCCTGCAAGCCGACACCGGCGCGCTCGTTTCGCGCAACACGGTGCAGTTCGTGGGCGGCGATTTAGCCAGCACGACCGCCGGCGCCGACCGCTGCGGTATCTGTATCGGCGGCGAAAACTGGAGCGTGACTGATTCGACAACGATTACGAGCGGCGATTACACCGTCACCAAGAACTTTATTCACGATATTATCGAAGAAAGAACATTTTCGGCAATCGGGATTAAACTCGGCACGACGCGCGGCGGCACGGCGACGAATAACCTCGTTGCGAATAACTTTATTTACAATATTCGTGCTGACAGCACTACCGGCGACCAGGTGGTCGGTATCGGTTACGCCAACGGGCATACCGACAGAATCGTCAATAACTCCATCAGTTTGACCGGCGACATGGATCCCGGCGCGGCGAGCCTTTCGACCACTTACGGCAACGCGATTCGCGTAACACAGGCGAACGGCACGAACAACGTCAATCTATTGCTCACAAACAACAGCATTTATCTGGACGCGAGTTCGAGTACGGCGGCGAATCGTTATTACGCGATTACGCTGAATTCAAACGCCTACGCCTTCGGAACCGGCGCGCTGAACTACAACAATTACTATATCAACGCGTCGAATACGCAGCTCCGTACCGGCGGTTTGATAACAACCGGAACGGGAAGCGCGGCGACGACCGAGTTTCAGACCCTGGCAAACTGGCAGGCAGCCTTGACCGCGCCGCAGGACGCCAACTCAATCCAGGTTGACCCGCTCTATATTTCAAACACGGCTGATTTACACCTGCAATCAACCTCTCTGAATATCAATGCCGGTCTGGCGGTTACCGGAGTAACCGACGACATTGACTCGCAGGTGCGCCCGAACGGCGCAAACCCGGACATCGGCGCGGATGAATTCTACGCTTTGCCGGGAACTTTACAGTTAAGCTCGGCGACTTACGGCGGAACGGAAGGAAACACGGTCACGGTGACCGTCAATCGCGTCCTCGGAAGCACGGGAACGGTTGGAGTTACATATACTTTAACGAACGGCACGGCGACGGGCGGTGCAGCCTGCGGTGCAGGCGTCGATTTTGTCAACCCAGGACCGCAATTGCTGACTTTCGGCGATAGTGTCACGAGCCAGCAATTCAATGTTACGCTTTGCAGCGATTTAGTCGTCGACCAGCTCGAAACGTTTACAGTAACGCTTTCGAGTCCGACGGGCGGCGCTTCGCTGGGCTCGCCGACCTCGGCAACCGTCACGATTACGGACGTTGCGCCGCCGTTCAACGGCAGCTTTAACGTCGGTGCGGGACAAACCTATACTTCGCTGACCAACACGGGCGGAATCTTTGAAGCTCTGAACCTGTCCGGCGCGACCGGCAACGTGACCATCAATATTACATCCGATTTGGCGGGTGAAACCGGCACGTTTGCCCTGAACGAACTGGCGGGCGGCTTTAGCGTTCTGATCAAACCGAGCGGCGGAAACCGTTCGATTACGGGAAGCAGCACAAACAGTATTATTCGTTTGAACGGCGCCGATAACGTCACGATTGACGGCTCGCTTTCGGGCGGTTCGGCAACCGGCATCGGCGGCGACGCATCGCTTCGCAACCTGACGGTGCAGAATACCAACACGGCGGCGACCGCCGGTGCGGTGATTGCAATTATGCAGGGCGCGAACAGCGCGAATGACAATATCGTTAAAAACGTTATCGTCAGCGGTCAGGACCCGACGCAGACGTTAATCGGCATTCATGTCGGCGGCAACGCGATTGGCGCGGCGCCGACGACGGCGAGCAACAATAACGTTGTCGTCGATAACTGCGCGTTCCAGAAATCCTTTATCGCCGTCTTTAACGACGGCGTCAGCGCGGCGATAGCGGCGACCGGCAATGCCGTTACGCATAACGACATTTCGGCGACCGGCGCAAACCGTATGCGTAGAGCGGGAATTTTCCTGTTCAACCATAACGGCATTCAGGTGACCGAAAACAAAATCGGCGGAATCGTGGCTGACGAAGCCGCCGATGCCATCGGCATCATCGCGGGCGTTCAGAACGTCAATACGACCGTAACGACGTCCGGCGGTATCTACAACGCGAATATTTCGAGAAATAAGATCGACGTTATCACGAGCACCAGCACGACCGGATTTTCGGCTGTCGGCATCGCGGTCGCGGGCGATCCGCTCGGCGCGAATACGATTTCCAACAACATGATCACGGGCGTTTCCGCTCCCTCGACCTCGCCCGATTTTGTTGCCGGAATTTTTGTTGCCGGCGTGCCGAGTTCGAATACGAGACTGTATTACAACTCGGTTTCCAACACGGGCGCGCGCGGCGCGGTGGCAAGTCAGATCGGAAGCTACGGCGTGGCGATCAGCGGCAGTAACCCGACCGTCGAGTTGAAGAATAATATCTTCTACAACACGCAGACATCGGGCGGCGGCGCGGCTGCCAAGAGCTATTCGATTGGTATGACTTCGACGACCTTTACCAATCTCGACTCGAACTACAACGACTTCTTTACGAGCGGCGCAAACGCCGGCGGCTTCCGCACCGGTTCGCTCGATACAACGGGAACCGATTTGGCGAATCTGGCGGCATGGCAGACGGCGGTTTCCGACGATGCGAACTCGCAGGAAGTTGACCCGTTGTTTGTCGATCCGATAACGGATTTACATTTACAGGCGGCGACACCGCTTGAAAACGACGGCACTCCGATCGCGGCGGTGACGGTCGATTTTGACAACAATCCGCGTTCGGCAACCACGCCTGAAATCGGTGCGGACGAGCTTTTCGTCCTGCCGACGGTGCAGTTCAACTCGGCGACTTACACGGGAGCCGAAGGCACGAGCGCGACCGTTACGGTGACGCGCACGGGCGACACGAGCGGCGCGAGTTCCGTTAATTACGCGACCTCGAACGGCACGGCGACCGGCGGCGCATCCTGCGGCGCGGGCGTCGATTATGTCACGGCTTCGGGCACTCTGAATTTTGCCGCGACCGATACGAGCAAGACCTTTAACGTCCAGCTTTGTTCGGACGCCGTGGCGAAAGGCGACGAAACCGTTAATGTAACGCTTACCAGTCCGACGGGCGCGACTTTAGGCGCGCAAGCGGCGGCGGTTCTGACGATTACCAACGTCGCCCCGCCGATGCCGGGAAGCGTGCAGTTCGCGCAGGCATTTTATACGGTCGGTGAAGGCGGCGGCAGCGTGACGCTGACCGTCACCCGAACGGGCGGCAGTTCCGGCGCAATTTCGGTCAATTATGTGTTTGCGGGCGGAACGGCGAGCGGCGCTGGTTCATGCGCCGCCGGCATCGATTATGCCGTCGCATCCGGTACGCTCAACTGGGCGGACGGCGATTCGGCGTCGAAAACGTTCAACGTTGCAATCTGTGAGGACGCATTAGTTGAAGGCAACGAAAACTTTCTTTCGTTCCTGAATACTCCGACCGGCGGAGCGACCATCGGCGCGCAGAGCTCGACCGACGTCACGATTACCGACAACGACTCGCCGCCGGTTGGTCCGGTCACCGTCACGGCATCTGCCGGTACGGCGACGGGCACCTACAACACTTTGACCGAGGCGATTGCGGCGGTTAACGCCGGAACGCATCAGGGCAATATCGTTATCAGCATCAATCAGAACACGACCGAACCGGGAACCGTTGTCATCAACAGCACCGGCGCGGGCGCGGCAAGCTACACGTCACTTCTGATTCGTCCGACGGCAGACGGCTTGACCGTTGCGGGCGCATCGCTTCAGGGACGCGGGCTGATCGAATTAAACGGCGCGGACAACGTCACCATTGACGGCGACAATCCGGATTCGGCGGGAATCAACCGCAATTTGACGCTGCAAAACACAGCGGCAAACACGGTGACGTTCACGTCCGTTATTCGTATCGCGTTGGCGGCAGCGGTGACTACTGCCGACGGCGATACTTTCAAGAACCTGAACATTCTCGGAAGCGCGACCGGCAGAAACATCGGCACGGCGAACACCACGACCGGAACCGAAAATAACGGCTTCGGCATCCTTGCCGGATTGGGCGCGACAGGCGCGACGACGGCACCGGCGGCGATAGCCTCGGTGACGACCGGCGCACCGGCAGGCACGACCGCCGCCAATCTCGTCGTCAGTAATAACAGCGTGACGACGACGGCGCGCGCGGTTTCGATCAACGGCGCGGCGGCAACCGTCTTCCCCGGACTACAAATTAAAGATAACCGAATCGGTAATTTGACAGCCGGCGCTACAGACCAGGTTTACGCCATCGGGATCACGGCGCAGGGTTCGCCGGACGGCTTGATTTCCGGCAATACGGTTTGGGTCGAAAGCTTCTCTCCAACGGCGCTGCAGGGCATCAACGTCAGCACCAACAGCACCGTCGGAACGTTCACGATTGAAAACAATAAGGTCAATCGCGTTCGCAACAGCAACACTACAACCTTCGGCGCTTACGGTATAAATCTCGGCGGCAGCACGAATCACATTGTACGAAACAACTTCGTGTCGGGCGTTATCAACGACCAGACCGCCGGAACCGGAGCGTTTTCAACGACCTTCGGCGCTTTCGGTATCCGGATTCTCGGTACCGGACACAAGGTTTATCACAACTCGGTTCATCTGTACGGCGCGATGGGCGGCGTGACGAGCACGAATCTGACGGCGGCGCTCGGCATTGTCGGCACTACGCAGACCGGCGTCGACGTGAGAAACAACATCTTCTCCAACCAGATTACGGGCGGCAATCCGACCGGAACGCGCAACGTCGCGGTCGCTCTGCCGTCGGGCGCGACATCGGCGATGAATTTGACAATCAACAACAACGCCTACTTTGTCGGCGCGGACGCTCTCAATCGTCTGGCGCAGGTTGGCGTCACGTTCGGCACGGGTGAATATCAGGCGGCTGATTTCGACCCGACACAGACGACCCCGGCGACCAACTTCCGTGCTTATACGAGCACGCTCTCAGCCGCCGGAACAAACGATAACGCTTCGTTTGCCAGCACTTCGCCGCCGCCGTTTACGTCGAACGTCGATTTGCATATTCCGGCGGGCACGCCGACGCGGCTCGAATCGGGCGGCGCGGCAGTCGGCGTAACGACCGACATCGACGCCGAAACCCGTAATGCGACGACGCCCGATATCGGCGCGGACGAATTCGCGGGCAATCCGCCGGCGGCTAACGACATCGCGGCGACCGGGTTAATAACTCCGACCAACGGCGCTACGATTCCGACTAATTCGGCGTTCAGCCCGCAGGCGCGGTTTACCAATAACGGCACGGCAACGCAAACGAGCGTGACGGTTCGGTATCGCATCATCGATTCGTCGATGACGACCGTTTACAACCAGACGCAGTCGATTGCGACAATCGCGCCGCTGCAAAGCGTAATCGTGACTTTCCCGTCAACTTCGCTGGCAAACCCCGGCAGCTACACGATTCAGGCTTCGGTCGAGCTCGCGGGCGATACGTTTCCGGGCAACGACTCGATTTCCGGCACAATCAACGCCGTCAATCCAATCGGCGGCACGATTAGCGTCGGAACGGGTCAAACCTACACGTCGCTGACGAATCCGGGCGGCTTGTTCGAGGCGCTTAATCTCGCGGGAATCTCCGGCAATCTGACGGTTAATATCACCAGTGATTTAACGGGTGAAACCGGCGCGGTGGCGCTCAACCAACTGGCGGAAGCCGGCGCGGGCGGCTACACGGCGACCTTCAAACCTTCGGGCGCGGCGCGGACGATTTCCGGCACATCAGCGGCAACTTCGGCTTTGATTATCCTGAACGGTGCCGACCGCATCGTCTTTGACGGTTCGCTTTCGGGCGGCACCGACCGCAGCCTGACGATTACCAATAATCAGGCGACGACCGGTGTTGTCATCTGGATGCGAAGCCCGAATGCGAGCAACGGAGCGACCAATAATACCGTCAAGAACTGTATTCTCAACGGTGCTCCGGGTCCGAATTCGACGACGGTTGCCGGTGTTCTGACGGGCAGCGGGACGACGTTAGGCAACGATGCCGAAGCGCCGAACAGCAACAACACGATTCAGAACAACTGGATTTATCGCGTCCAGAACTCGCTCTACCTGCGCGGCGGCACGACGGCTCCGGTCTTTGACCAGAACTGGACGGTCACGGGCAACGAGCTCGGTTCGACGAACGCCAACGATAAGAACATCTTCCGCGGAATGCTGATCGGCAACTCGGCGAACTTTACGATTTCCGGCAATACGGTGCACGGTATTCAATCAACCGCGACGACTACCGCATCAATGAGCGGTATTCAACTGGCGCTGCTTTTGAGCAACGGTACGGTGACGAATAACCAGATTTCCGACATCAAGAACGTCAGCGCGACCGGCACCGGCGCATCCGGAATTTCGATCATCGCGACTTCCACTGCTTCGAACGTAACCATCGCCAATAACTTCATCTCGGATGTTGCGGCGAATGGCTCGGCGACAATTGCCAGCAACGGTCACGGCATCGCGTTCCAGAGCCTGGCGCCGGGCGGCTCCGGTTATAACCTTTACTTTAACTCGGTCAACCTGAATACGAACCAGGCAACCGCGCAAACATCGGCGGCGATGTTCATCACTGCAACGTTTAACGTCGCGGGTGCAATCAACGCCCGCAACAACATCTTTGCCAACACGCAGACAACCGGTGCCCGCTACGCGGTTTACAACGCGGCGCCGGCAAGCGTCTTCGCGGCAATTGATTACAACGACTACTTCGCGCAGAATGTCGGCTTCCTCGGCAGTACGCGAACGACGCTGGCAGACTGGCAGGCGGCAACCGGCGGGGACGCGAACTCGAAAGCGGTCGATCCGCTGTTCGTTTCGCCGACCAACCTGCATTTGCAGCCGACGAGCACGCTGCTCGCGATGGGCGTCAGCGGAACGGGCATCACGACCGACATCGACGGTCAGACGCGCGACACTCCGCCCGACATCGGCGCCGACGAAGTCCTGGGAGCGGTAACTCCGGGCACGGTACAGTTCGCACAGGCGTTCAATACAGTAGGCGAGGGTGCCGGCAGCGTTACGATTTCAGTGACGCGTACCGGCGGCAGCAGCGGAGCTGTCGGCGTTAATTACGTTTTCGCAGGAGGAACGGCAACCGGCGCGTCAAGTTGTAGCGCAGGCATAGATTACGCCGCCGTTTCCGGAACATTGAACTGGGCTGACGGCGATACCGCGCCGAAGACATTCAACGTGACGATTTGCGAAGACCTATTGGTTGAAGGTAACGAAAACTTCCTTTCGTTCCTGAATACCCCGACCGGCGGAGCGACCGTCGGCACTCAATCTTCGACGGATGTCACAATTACCGACAACGACGTGCCAGCGGGCGGAACGATTACCGTCAACGATGTGCGCGTCCTTGAAGGCAATACCGGCGGAACGAATGCGGTCTTTACCGTGACCTATACCGGCGCTAATCCGGCATCCGCTTCCGTCCAGTATGCGACGGCAAACGGAACCGCGCTGGCGGGCGTCGATTTTCTGGCAACGAGCGGAACTTTGAACTTCAGTTCGGGTTCGTCGTTGACGGTGGCGGTGCCGATTATCGGAAAATCGCTCAAGGAAGCCAATGAAACGTTCTTCCTGAACCTGAGCAATCCGGTAAATGCGACGATTGCCGATAATCAGGGCGTCGGCATTATCGTTGACGAAGACCGTACCTACACGGCTGACTTCGACCGCGATTTGTATTCCGACCTGAGCGTCTTTCGTCCGAGCGAAGGAAAATGGTACGTCTTTAATTCTGCCAGCTCGACGCCGAACATTGTATCGTTCGGCGTGAACGGCGACATTCCGGTTCCGGGAGATTACGACGGCGACGGCAAAACCGACATCGCGAATTATCGTCCGAGCGAAGGAAAATGGTATATCGGTTCGAGCATTAATACTTCGGTTCAGATTAAGAATTGGGGTACGACGGGCGACAAACCGGTGCAGGGCGATTACGACGGCGACGGTAAAACCGATATTGCCGTCTTCCGCCCGTCAACCGGACAATGGTGGATTGTCAGAAGCACCGACAACAGCACCTACACGGTTAACTTCGGAATCGGCACCGACCGTTTGATGCAGGGCGATTACGACGGCGACTTCAAGACCGACGAGGCGGTTTACCGCGACGGAACGTGGTATATCCTTCTGAGTTCCAACAGTTCGGTCGTCACGCAAAACTTCGGTCTGGCTTCGGACAAACCGGTTTCGGGCGATTTTGACGGCGACGGTAAATACGACATCGCCGTCTTCCGCAACGGAACCTGGTGGGTGTTCAATTCTCTGACCGGCACGGCAGGCGCATTTGCGTGGGGCACGACGGGCGATATTCCGGTTCCGGCGGATTACGACCGCGACGGTACGACGGATTACGCAATCTTCCGTCCGTCAACCGGTCAGTGGTTTGTCTACCGCAGCTCGAACGGCTCGTACTTTGCGTTGGTCTGGGGCACAAACGGCGATATTCCGATACCGTCGGCTTATGTGCCGCAATAAAAAAAATGTCTTTTAAGACGTTTGATTAATTAAAAGAGAAAAGGCTTTCGAGCCTTTTCTCTTTTTTTGTCGGTTCGGTCAACCGGAGTCGAATCTTAGAGCAGCAAAAAAAATATTTCTTTTGTTTTTAGCCTATGGATTGCGGTAAAGTAAATTGATTTCCGGAACCAGAAAAAGATGTCTGTTTATAAAGATTTTCAGCCGATAGATTTAGAGAAAATAAATACCTACGGGCTTGCCTCGCGCCCGAGCAAGGTGACGATTAATGATTTTGCGCAGCCCGTCGACGATAATTCATCGCTTAAAGATTTTCTGGCACGCCTGCCCGATATTTTAGCCGTCAAACATTTGCGCGAAATCGCCCGGCAGGTTCGCCGCGCGCGCGATTTGGGCAAACCGGTTGTCTGGGGCATCGGCGGACACGTCGTAAAAACGGGACTCGCGCCGATTTTGATTGATTTGATGCGGCGCGGTTTTGTTTCGGCAATCGCCGCGAACGGCTCGGTGCTCGTGCACGACACCGAAATCGCGCTCGTCGGATTTACTTCGGAAGACGTCGACGCGAGCCTCGGCAAAGGCGATTACGGCGCGGCGCGCGAAACCGGCGAGATTCTCAACGCGGCGGCAAAAGGCGGCGCTCGCGATGAAATCGGGTTAGGCGAAGCGATGGGCAGGGAAGTTTCGCGGCAAAATCCGCGAAACGCCGGCAAATCTTTACTTTGCCAGGCTTACGAAAATAAAATTCCGTTCACCGCGCACCTCACAATCGGCGCGGACATCGGACATTTTCACGCAAATTCGGACGGCGCTGCTTTGGGCGCGGCGTCGCACACCGACTTTAAGCTTTTCTGTTCAATCGTCAAACAGTTAAACGGCGGCGGCGTCTATCTCAATCTCGGTTCAGCCGTCACTCTGCCCGAAATTTTCTTAAAAGCCGTCACGGTCGTAAAAAATCTCGGGTTTGAATTAGCGGATTTTACGACCGCCAATTTCGATTTCATTCAGCATTATCGACCGCAGACAAACGTCGTTCGCCGCCCGACCGCAAATGGCGCCGGGCGCGGTTTTTCCATCACCGGGCATCACGAAATTATGATTCCCCTGATGGCGGCTGAAATTATTTGTCAGAAAGAATTTTAGCCGCGGATAAAACCGACGATTTTGCATAAACCTGTAAATTAAATCGGCGAAATTCCCAGGTTATTCGCGGCTCTTAATTTTAACTTCTAAGTCCGAAAAACTTGCGGATTGAATCGAACATGCCGGATTTAGCGGCTTGCGGGTCTGTTCTGTGCTGTTCGCTGAGCTGGTTGAGCGCGCGGCGGCGTTCTTCGATGATGTCGCCGAATCTCTCGACCAAATCGGGATTTTTTTCGAGAATCGGTTTCAGGCAGGTGTGTTTGATTTCAAGAACTTCGGTTTCTTCCTGCGCGACGACCGTCGCGGTTCGCGGCTCGCCCGTAAAAAGACCCATTTCGCCGAAAAAATCGCCTTCGCTCAAAGTTCGCAGAATCTCGATTCTGCCGTCTTCGTTTATTTGCACCTTGACCGAACCGCGATGAATAACGAACATCGATTTACCGTCCTGCCCGCGCCGGACGATTTTTTCGTCCGTTGAAAAGATTTTCGCCTCGACCGTTTCGGCAATTTCCTGCGTTTCTTCGTCCGTTAAGGGCGCAAACAGCGGAAGCTCGCTGAGGCGGTCGAAAATCTCGTTAACCGATTCGGCAAAATCCGGCTCCAACGATTGCTGTTCGATAAACAATGTGCGCGTCGGGAAGGCGAAATGAATGTTTTCGCGCTGGAATACGTACCAGACGCGCTGGCGAATGAGCGCGTCCGTGTCGTTGTATTTCGTGTAATCTTCGAGCCAGTATTTAACTTCCCATTCGATGCCGCTGTCGCCAAGATTACGGATGCGCACGACCGGACGAATCTTCGGCGAGACATTTTCGACCTGCCGGACGGCTTCGCGAATCAGGTGAACGGTGCGCGACGGCGACGCCGAATAAAGCGTGTTGAAGAAAACAACGCGCGCGTTAAGATTATCGCGCGGCGCGACTTCGATAAATTCCTTGCCGAGAACCGCGTTGCTGATGACGACAATTTTATTTTGAAAAGTACGCAGTTTGATGCCGCGCCACGAAACGCTTTCGACAACGCCCGCCCAGCGGTTATTTTGAATGTTGATGACGTCGCCGACCTGGAACGGCTGGTCGGCTTGCAGCGCAATGCCGGCGAACAGATTGCCGAGCGTGTCCTGTAGGGCGAGACCGACGACGATTCCTAAAATTGTCGAACCGGTAAACAGCGGCGCGAGCTGAACGTTCGGATACTGCGACTGAAAAATGATAAAAAATGAAACGATGCAGACGATGACCGAAAGAATCGTGCGGATTAGCGACGAGATTTCGTTTTGCGAAGAATTGCGGAGCGCGACGTGGAATATAAAAAAATTTATGAAACGGACGAAGATAATGACCAACGCCATCCACAAAATTATTTTGCCGAGATGATATGCGTTGAGAATCAAACCGATCGACGTTTCGCTGACCTGCGTAGCCATCGAACCGTCCGTATTGATGACTTTACCTTCAGGCGTGAGCGCGAGTCCGAAATAATCCATCAGATAATGCTGAATCGTGTTCTCGCTCGGTATAACAAGCAGAACCAGCGTAATGATGCCGGTCGAGAGGAGAAAAAAGACCGTTTTTTTTCGCATTTCGGGTGTGAACATAGTCGGCTTTCGGCTTTGTCAAAAATTAAAAATTAACAACCATCGATTATTTATTGCTGTTTACAAATAACGAGCTTCGCCGGGTATTTATTACAAATCACTGATAATGGACTCGTCGGAATTTTTCTGTAATTCGAAATTCGAAATTTTTAATAATTTTTGTGCAAAGCCCTTAAAACATATCAATAATCGTTTTTCCAATCAACATCAGCGACAGAATTGAAACGACAATTGTGATAAACCACGCAAAAATTTTAAAAAATAAACCGTTTGCGTATTCGCCCATAATCTCTTTGTTTGACGAGAGCGAAACAATCGCGACCAGCAAAATGGGCAGCAGGACGCCGTTGACGGTTTGCGTGAAAAGCAGCAGCTGGATTTGCGGAATATGCGGTATCAGCGCAACGATAACCCCGAGAATGATAAGCGTCGTAAAAATCCCGAGAAAAATCGGCGCTTCGCGAAACGAGCGTGAAAGACCTTTTTCAAAACCTAAGGCTTCGCTCAAACTATAAGCGGTTGCGAGCGGCAGCACGCCCATCGCGAGCATCGCCGCGCCGAAAAGCCCGACGCCGAACAGATATTTTGCATAATTTCCGGCAAACGGCGCGAGCGATTCGGCGGCAGTCGCCGCGGAATCCAGTTCATAGATGCCGTTGGTATGGAGCGTCGCGGCGGTTGAAATAACGATAAACGCGGCAATCACGCAGGCAAAAACCGACCCGAAAATCGCATCGGCGCGCGCGAGCGACAAATCTTCCTCGTCCATTCCTTTTTCGACCACCGAAGATTGGACAAAAATCTGCATAAACGGCGTAATCGTCGTGCCGATGAGCGCCATGACGGTAAAGAGATACGCCGTATCGAACTGAAAACTCGGTTTGACAAGCTCGACGGCGACCTGCGACCAGTCGGGTTTCGCTAAGACCGCCGATATTACATAGCCGAAAAAGACGAGCGACATCGTCAGAAAAACTCTCTCGACGCGCTGTGCCGAGCCTTTCACGACGAGCCACCAAATCAGAAGTCCGGTCAGCGGAACGCTAAAATAGCGCGGAATGCCGAATAATTCGGAAGCCTGCGCAATGCCGACAAACTCGGCGATAACGATTCCCGTGTTGGCAATCAGCAGCGACAGCATGACGAGCGCCGTCCAGCGCACGCCGAACTGTTCGCGAATCAAATCCGCCAGCCCTTTGCCCGTCACGACGCCCATCCGCACGGACATTTCCTGCGCGACGATTAAGCTTATCGTCATCGGCAGAAACGCCCACAGCAAAGTGTAGCCGTAGCCCGCGCCGACCGTCGAATAAGTCGCGATTCCGCTGGCTTCGTTGCCCGCATTAGCGGCGATGATTCCGGGACCCAAGACTGCAAGGTAAGTAAAAAGGCGGTTTTCAGACAGACTGCGACGGACACGCGCGGGAAAACGCACGAATTTCTGCACAAATTTGGTTGGTAAAACTCGTGTCAAAGACATCTTTGCTGCAACTGTCGCCGTCTATCATTTTTGTTTCCAAAGCTCAATAAAATGAACCGAAAATTGAATATAAGCCTGTTTTTTGAAATAAGCAATAGCAGGACGAAAAAACATTTCACGAGCGGCTTTTTTCCGCAAAAAACGCCGTCCGGGAGAATCGGCGAGTAAAATTACCGTACCGTAGAGTGACTTTTTTTATATTTCCAATGAGGTGGAAAACTAAGTTCCAAGTCTGATTTTTTTGACTTGGGACGCGAGACTTGAAACTGTTAAACGATCCGGTTTTGCAGCGCTTTGGCGACCGCTTCGGATTTTGAATGAACCTGTAATTTTTCGTAAATATGCCGCATATGAAACTTAATCGTATTGTAGCTGACGCGCAATTCTTCGGCGGCGGTCGTGTAATTATGTCCTTCCACAAGGAGTTTCAGGAGTCGTGTTTCGTGCGGCGTTAAATCGTAATCGACCTTTTCGGGCGGGCGGACTTCGCGGAATAATTTAATGACGCGCATCGCGACTTCCGGCGACATCGGCGCACCGCCGGAAACGGCTTCGCGGATGTTTTCGAGTAATTTGGCGGGCGGCGTGCGTTTTAGCAAATACCCGCTCGCGCCGGCGCAAATCGCGTCGAAGATGCGGTCGTCGTCGTCGTAAATGGTAAGCATCAAAACGGTCATCTGCGGGAATTGGTCTTTCAAAATACGGATGCCTTCGATGCCGTTCATGCCCGGCAGCCCGATGTCCGACAGCAGAATATCCGGCACGAGGTGGCGGATTCGCGGGATGGCTTCTTCCATCGAACGATAACTGCCCGTGCAGGAAAACCCTTCGGTGAAATTAATCAGCGTCGCGAGACCTTCGCGAATGTCGCGCATGTCTTCGACGATTGCCGTTCTGATGATGCTTTTAGCTGTGGTTTCCATTTAACAACGAGAAAAGGTTAACAACGAAAAAAGATGGAAACGAAAAAAACGCGGCGCTTTTCCGGGAAAAGACTTCGGCATATTTTTTCACATAAAAATTGCCGCGTTTTTGGTTTTCGATTCCATTTTTATATTACAAGTTTCGTTAATTCTATGTCGCCACCCGCTTGGGTAGTTCTCAAAAATTTATAATTAACACTTTTCAGTTAAACAATTGCGATTTGTTCGAGCGGCAGGCTTACTTTAACGGTCGTTCCCGTGCCGATTTCGCTCGTGATTTCCACCTTGCCGTTCATCTCGGCGACGCGTTTTTTCATACTCAAAATGCCGTTGCCGCCCATTTCAAACGATGAAAGGCTGTCTTCGAAAGATTTTTCCGGATTAAAGCCTCTGCCGTCGTCCGTCACGCTCAGCAGTAAATTTCCGTCGCCGATTTTCAAATCTATTTGGACGTGTTTCGCGCCCGAATGTTTGACTATGTTGTTGACCGATTCCTTAAAAAGCAGAAATACTTCGCGGCGCAGGCTGGTATTAACGATGATTTCGCCGCCCGATTCGGGCGAATGAAAATGAAACGCGATGCCTTTTGCCGATAAAATGTCGGACGCAAACCGGCGCATACGCTGCGTTAAATCCGATAGATGGTCTTTGGTCGGGTTGATTGACCAGACAATGTCGGACATGGCTTCGACCAGCTCGTTCGAGACATTTGAAATGCGCAGCAGTGGTTCGGTCGCGCCGTTGCCTTTGCTCTGTGCCTGCGCGACTTCCGACAAAACGGCGATTTGCGTGAGCGATGCGCCGATGTCGTCGTGCAGGTCGGTCGCGATGCGCGAGCGCACTTTTTCAAGCTCGGCGAGGCGTTCTTCTTTCGATTTTCGCAAATTTTCTTCGGCGCGCTTGGCTTCGGTCAAAGCCGCGTTAAGCGCGCTCAGGTTGGCAATCCGGTAACGGTAAAGCAAAATTATGATGCCCGCCACCAACAGGGCGCTGAGCAGAACGAACCACCAGCGCGCCCAGATCGGCGACAGAATTTTGAAGGAAATAACCGCCGGATTTTCGCTTGTCACGCCGTCAGAATTAACGGCGCGCACCAAAAAGCGATAGCTCGCTGGCTGTAGATTGGCAAATGAGACGGTCCGATTTTCACTCGGCAGGCTCCATTCAAGGTCAGCGCCTTCTAATTTGTACTCGTAGTGCAGGGTTTCGCCGGCGCGAAAATCAAGCCCGAAAAAATCTATCTGAAAATTGTTTTCCGTGTCATCTAACTCGCCTTTATCAATCTGTGTATTCCCGAATTGCGAAATCGACTGCTCTATTCCGGCGATGCGCAGACCGCCGATAAAAATCTGCGGCGCGCCGGTTTTTTCTTCCGGCAAAGGAACGAGCTTCGATAAGCCGTCGTTGGTCGCAAACCACAGATTACCGTTTTTGTCACAGTGCGAATCGACGACGAAATCCGCCGCCAGCCCGTCGTTGACCGAATAATGCTTGACGCGTCCGGTGTCGGGCGAAATGCGGTCAACGCCGCTTGCCGTGCCGATGTAGATTCTGCCGAAACGGTCTTCGGTAACGGTGCGGACGTTGTTGCTCGTCAATCCGTTGGCGGTTGAAAGCGAAATGACGGAGGGCGTTTTCGCGCTCGGGTCGTCAATCCGGTACAAACCGCTGAGCGCCGAGCCAATCCACAGACGACCTTTGCCGTCAACGTGTAAATCGGTGATGACGCCGCCGGGCAATTCGATGTTTCCGCCGAAATATTCAAACCGTTCGCCGTCGAACCGCGCGATGCCGCCTTCGTAAAAGCCGAGCCAGATATTGCCGAACGAGTCGGTCGCGTAAGAGGAAGCCGATTTTCCGGGCGGTAAACCTTCGGCTTCCGTGAATGGGCGAAACTGTTTTTCGCCTTTTTTGAGCCGCGCGACCGAGTTGCCCGGTTCGCCCCGCCCGCGCGTCGAAAGCCAGATGTTTTCGTCTTTATCCTCGTAAATCTGAAACATCCCGTCGGCTTTGAGCCCGTCGGCAGACGTAAAAGTCTCGGTCGCTTTTCGTTTATCGAGCTGCTCGAAATCCGTGATTCCGGCAAAATGGTAGAGCTTTTTGTTCGTCAAAATCCACCAATCGCCGTTCGAGGCGCGCATTCCGAAGCGCGAAGTCCATAAAAACTGCGAGTCGGGGTCGATAACCGGCTGGACGTTTTCAAATTTTTTGCCGTCAAAGCGATTGATATAAAAATCGCGTCCGACGACGTAGATTTTACCGTCCGCGTCTTCGCTGATGGCGAAAAAACGCGCGGAATTCGCCTCGTCGTCGGTGCCGTAAGTTATCAGCCCCTGCCGGTCGAGCCGCGCCAGCCCGGCGTGTCCGCCAATCCACAAATTTCCGGCGGAATCCTCTTCCATCCGCGCCATCACGTTCGGCAAACCTTCCGAGCGGCTGTGCAGGTAAATCGCGCCGCCTGCGAACTGCATCAATTTATCTTCCGCCGAAATCCAGATGTCGCCGTCCGAGGTTTGAAAAATTCGTTTGGCGTAGGAATTTTCGACGAAACTGCTAATCGTTTCGCTCGAAAATTGAAAAATTTCGCCGCTCGTTTTCGGCAGATTGTAAGGTTCTTCCGGCTTCAAAACCTCGACGGCGGTCGGTTCGAGCGATTTGATGGTCAGCTCGCCCGCGCCGTTAAACATATCGAGTGGTTCGGGTTTGAGAACCAACAGGCGGTTGGCGACCGAAATCCAGACGCGACCGCTTTTATCGACCATCATCGAGGCATTTCCGCTGCTGTAATTCGTTTCCGTCGGGTAAAAGACGAGCCGGTCGTCGGGCAAACGGCGGATTAATCCCCAGCTTGAATTCAGCCACAGCGAGCCGTCTTTGGTTTCGCCGATGTCGGCAATGACCAACGCCGCATCGCGCTTCGGCAGATTGAGCGAAATTTGTTCAGGGACGTAGCGGTCATCCTGTTTAACGATGCGTGAAAAAGTGCCGCTGGTGATATACAAATTTCCCCGGCTGTCTTCGAAAAACTGTCCGCGACCGCCGGTGATGAATTGGGCGTTGATGCGCGGCTTGACGGGGTCGGGTCGGGTAACCTCGCTCAAATCGAAACGGTAGGTGCCGCCGGTCGTCGAAACCCAGTAAGCGCCGTCGTGCGATTGAAAGATGCTTTCGATGCCGGGCGGCGAGGTTTCGCCGGCGCTGATTTCATAAGTGATAAATCGCGAGCCGTCAAAGCGCGAAAGCCCGTCGCGCGTGCAAAACCACATGAACCCGCGCGAATCGCGCATCAGGTAATCGACAAAACTGCTGCCCAAACCGTCGGCGGATGTATAAATTCTGACCGGCAGACGCTCGGCTCGAAGCGACGCGCCAAACGCGCAGCCGAATGCCAGAACCAGAAAGAAAAGCAGGATTTTCTTACCCGTCGAATTCATAAAATCAGTCTTTTTGGACGTGAACTTTGATAAAATTAATCGCACAAGCATTTTACACCAGCGGGCGGGTTGTTCAAGTTTTTTTTAATTTTTTTTCAACGCCGGGGCGCAGAGCCGCAAAGACGTTGAAATTCTGCTGCAAATCAAAATTATAAGTTACGGAAATCAGCACGGACGGCTAGATGAAAAAAATTACTAAAGCTAATAAAGGCTTGAATTTTGGGGTAGCGAATTTTACACTTAAACTTCGATTTATCCAAGGTTTTTTGAATATTTCAGATTTATTAAACTAATATGACACATAATCTTTTTAATACCAGACAAACATTCAAAACAGGCGACGGGCGCGACGGCGTTTTCTATTCTTTGCCGCAGCTCGAAAAAGAGGGCATCGGCACGATTTCGCGCCTGCCGGTTTCGATTCGCATTGTTCTGGAATCGGTTTTGAGAAATTTCGACGAAGGTAAAAAAGTTTCCGAAAGCAATGTTCGCGCACTTGCGGCGTGGAATGCGACCGAAGAACGTTCGGAAGAAATTCCGTTTACGGTCGCGCGCGTCATTTTGCAGGACTTTACGGGCGTTCCGTTGCTGGTCGATTTGGCGGCAATGCGCTCCGCCGTCGGGAAATTAGGCAAAGACGTCGGCGTTATCGAGCCGCTCGTGCCGGTCGATTTGGTGATCGACCACTCGGTGCAGGTCGATTATGCCGGTTCGGAAGCCGCTTACCAGCGCAATATGGAAATCGAATTCAAGCGCAACGAACAGCGTTATCGCTTCCTGAAATGGGGCACGCAGGCGTTTAACGGGTTCCGCGTCGTGCCGCCGGGAATCGGGATTGTGCACCAGGTCAATCTCGAATATCTGGCAAAGGGCGTGTTTGAAAAAGACGGCGTTTATTATCCCGATTCACTGGTCGGAACCGATTCGCACACGACGATGATTAACGGTTTGGGAATCGTCGGATGGGGCGTCGGCGGTATCGAGGCGGAAGCCGGAATGCTCGGTCAGCCGGTTTATTTTTTAACGCCCGACGTGGTCGGCGTTCATCTTTCGGGCGCTTTGCCGCAGGGCGCGACCGCCACGGATTTGGTTTTAAGAATTACAGAAATGCTTCGCAAGGCAGGCGTCGTTGGCAAATTCGTCGAATTTTTCGGGACGGGCGCAACCGCCTTGACGGCGACCGACCGCGCGACGATTGCCAATATGGCGCCCGAATACGGCGCGACGATGGGCTTTTTCGGCACGGACGAAAAAACGCTCGATTATTTCCGCTCGACCGGGCGCTCGCGCGAGCAGATTGAAACCCTTCGCAATTACTATACGGCGCAGGAGATGTTCGGCATCCCGCAGGAAGGCGAGGTCGATTATTCGACGCTTCTGAATCTCGATTTGGAAACCATCACGCCGTCGGTCGCCGGACCGAAACGCCCGCAGGACCGCATCGAATTATCGAATCTCGACGACCGCTTTATCGAATTATTCACAAAAGCGGTCGCCGACGGCGGTTACGGCAAAACTTCGGACGAACTTGAAAAACGCTACATGGTGACGATGGGCGTTAAAGCCGCCGCGATTTCCGCCGGCGGCGGCGAACAATCGCCGAAATCGATTCCGCTCCCGGTTCTGAGCGATTTGGTATCTACGAAAAACACGAACGTGACGACCGAAGTCGAGATGATGAATAATCGTCCGACGCCTGACCGCGTGGAAGATTTGGACGAAGTGACGCCGACGCAGACGACAGCGGTCGGCAACGGCGACGTGCTGATTGCGGCGATTACGAGCTGCACGAACACGTCGAACCCGTCGGTGATGATTGCCGCCGGAATCGTCGCGAAAAAGGCGGCTGAAAAAGGTTTGAAAGTTCCCGCATACGTCAAAACCAGCTTAGCGCCGGGTTCGCGCGTCGTGACGGAATATTTGAACAAAACCGGTTTGCAGCAATACCTGGACGAAATCGGCTTTAATCTCGTCGGTTACGGCTGCACGACCTGTATCGGCAACTCCGGTCCGCTCGACCCCGGAATCGAAGAAGCGATTGTCGAACACGACCTAATCGCGGCGTCCGTTTTGTCGGGCAACCGTAATTTCGAGGCGCGCGTTCATCAGAACATTAAAGCGAATTTCCTGATGTCGCCGCCGCTCGTCGTCGCTTACGCGCTCGCCGGAACCGTCATCAAGGATGTAGTTATTCATCCGATCGGGCAGGACCGGGACGGCAACGACGTATTTTTGAAAGATATCTGGGCGTCGCTCGACGAGGTTAAAGAACAACTCGAAGCCGCGTTCGATGCCGAAACCTACAAAAAACTTTACAGCGAATTCGCCGAGCAAAACCCGCTCTGGAACGATATTCCGACATCGGAAGGCGCGGTTTACGAATGGGATACCAACTCGACGTACATTCAGGAACCGCCGTATTTTGAAGATTTCGGAATGGAAACCGGCACGTTCTCCGACATCAAAAACGCGCGCGCGCTGGCGATTTTCGGCGATTCGGTGACGACCGACCACATTTCGCCCGCCGGGGCGATTAAGCCGTCATCGCCCGCCGGACTTTACCTGCAATCTTTGGGCGTTCCGGTCGAGGATTTTAACTCCTACGGCTCGCGGCGCGGAAACGACCGCGTGATGCTGCGCGGAACATTTGCTAACGTGCGCATCAAAAATTTGATGGTCGCGCCCATCGAAGGCGGTTTTACAAAGTATCAGCCGGACGGCGAAGACGCGACGATTTACGATGCGGCGATGAAATATAAGGAAGCGGGCACGCCGACCTTCATTTTCGGCGGGCAGGAATACGGCACCGGTTCGTCGCGCGATTGGGCGGCGAAAGGCACGCGCCTGATGGGCGTGAAAGCCGTCATTACGCAATCGTTCGAGCGTATACACCGCTCGAATCTGGTCGGTATGGGCGTTCTGCCGCTTCAATTCAAAGAAGGTCAGAGCGCGGCGAGCCTCAATCTCGACGGCACGGAAACGTTCGATTTGAGCGGGCTTGAATCGGGTGACGTGCGACCGCGCCAGAACGTCGCTTTGAAAATCAACCGCGCCGACGGTTCGAGCGAAGAAGTCGCGCTGACGCTGCGCATCGACACGCCGATTGAGGTCGAATACTACAAGGCGGGCGGTATTCTGCCGTATGTTCTGCGCCAGCTTTTGAATCAATAAAATTTATTTTATCCAAGGATGAACCAGGGATTTCGCAGATTTATAATTATAGATAAAATCTGCGAAATCCCTGGTTCATCGGCGGCTGATTAATTTAACGAATGATAACAACCATTGCTTTTGACGCGGACGACACGCTCTGGCACACGGAGCGGATTTTTATTTCGACGAAGGAAAAGTACGCCGCGCTGCTCGCGGATTACCACGATTACGAATTCATCGAAAGCTATCTGGACGCGACCGAAACCAACAACATCAAGCATTTCGGCTACGGCATTAAGGGCTTCACGCTGTCGATGATTGAAACCGCGTGCGATTTGACCGAAGGACGCATCACGGGCGATAAAATCAAGCAGATAATCGGTTTTGCCAAAGATATGCTCGCCGCGCCGATTGACGTACTCGAAGGCGTCAACGAAACGATTCGCGAGTTAGCGAAAGATTATCGCCTGATGGTCATCACGAAAGGCGACCTTCTCGACCAGGAAGCAAAACTGGCGCGTTCGGGCTTGGGCGATTATTTCGACGCTTTCGAAATCGTGCCGCGCAAGGACGCAAAGATTTACAAATACGTGATGCGCCGTCACGACATTGAACCCGAAGCATTTCTAATGGTCGGAAATTCCCTGAAATCCGACATTCTGCCGGTTCTCGAAGCCGGCGCGCAAGCCGTCTTCGTGCCGTATGAAACCGAGTGGTTTCACGAGCGCGTTTCGGCGGAAGAACTCGAAGGCAAGGAGTTCGGAAGAATCGAAACGATGCGCGAGCTTCCGGCGTGGCTTAAAAATGCGGCGAGTAAATTATAAGTCATGCCGGATTATAAAAAATCCGTTTAAACCGTCGCCGTTTGTGGTATAAAATTCAAAAAACCTCGAGGAAAAATTTATGTTAAAGAAAATTACACTGACAATTTCTATGATTGCGTTCGCGCTTATCGCGCAGGCAAACGCGCAGACCGAAATTGCGCCCGAAAAACAAGCCGCCGTTAAGGAACTGGTTTCATTAATCAATGCCGACAACCAGGCGGAAACGATGGTCGGACTTTTAAGCGCGCAGATGGATTCGATGCGCGAACCGATAATTGACGCCGTTCTGAAAGAGCGCACCGATTTGTCCGCTGCCGAAAGACAAACCGTCCGCGAATTGTTGTTAGCCGATCAAAATAACGCCGAAAAACGCTTTCAGGAAAAGCTGATGCAGAAAATCAATTTCACCGAGATGATTAACGAAATTTCGATGATTGTCTATGATAAATATTACACGCTGGACGAAATCAAAGAATTGACCGCCTTTTACAAAACGCCGACCGGACAAAAGACTCTGAAAAACATGACTCCGCTGATGACGGACACGTTAAAGCTGACCCAGGAGCGCTTCATATCGAAAATTCCGGTTGTTTTGAAAGAATTAGAGGACGAAGAAAAGCAGGAAATCGAGCGGCAGGTCAACGCCAAAAAACCGCGCCCCAAAAAATCGGTTTCCAAATAACACCGGTATTGAAAAAGAATAATTTCAACGCCCCGCCGCAAGGGTGCAAAAACTGTGTTTTGATTGAAAACCTAATTACAGCAAAGCGGAATAGTAATAAAAAATTTTGCGCCGCCAAGCGTTAAAATTTTTCTTACTCCCGAATCTCACGTTAAATAAACAACCGGAAAATTCACTGCAAAACAAAGAGGTCAGACGAATCGTTCGTCTGACCTCAAAAACTTTATAAAAAATTGTCAAAATCTAAGCAGATAATCTATATGCCGCCGAAGGAATTTGCGGGCTCCTTTCCAATTCAACAAATCTGATAGGAACAGCCCCGTTGATTTTTACCTTTTCCTTAGACATTTCATACCACTTTTCGCAAATTGCACAGTGATAATATTTTTCAAAATTGTCAGTTGTAAAATTCAACACGAGTTCATTTTCACAGTGCCAACATCTCATAGATCTAATTTCTCCCCTTTATTCTTAGATTGGACTTATATGTTAGCACAACTGTCAAGCGATTGCCAAGATTTTTTTTGAAAAATTTGGCGGCGCGTGTATGATTCGCCGGCGTTTTGATTTTCGGAAACATTTCAAAAATTTGTGTCGTAAGACTTCGCGGCTGCAATGCAGAAGTCGGGACAAAGTAAGGGAGCGATACCCTATTACGCTTAGCGGCGCAGGGTGTTTCGGCAAAGAATACAAATCATATTAACGAGGCAATTATTTAATGTTAAGAGCAATCGAATTATCAAAAACTTACCGGTCGGGCGCGGACGAATACCGCGCGCTCGCGAATGCGACGGTCGAGATTGACGCGGACGACCTGCTGGCGATTGTCGGCAAATCGGGCAGCGGCAAATCGACCCTGATGCATCTTCTGGCGTGTCTCGACCAGCCGTCGAGCGGCAGGATAACTTTTGAAGGCGAAGACGTGAACGCATTTTCGCAGGGAAAGCTAAACCGGTTTCGCAACGAAACGTTCGGGTTCGTCTTCCAGCAGTTTTTCCTGAACGGTCGCGATTCCGTGCTTGAAAACGTCGTGCTGCCGCTCAAGATTCGCGGGCTTTCTGCCGCCGACCGGCACGCGAAAGGAATGGAATACCTGCGCGCGGTCGGGCTCGAAGATAAGGCTCGAAAAGCGGCAAAAGACCTTTCCGGCGGCGAAAAGCAGCGCGTTTGTATCGCGCGGGCACTCGTCGCCGAACCGCGGGTCATCTTTGCCGATGAGCCGACCGGCAATCTCGATTCGGTGACCGGCAGAATGGTCGAAGAAACGCTTTTTCGCCTGAACCGCGAGCAGGGCATCGCCGTCGTCATCGTCACGCACGACGACGAGCTTGCCGCCAAATGTGACCGCCGCATTGAATTAAAAGACGGGGAAATCATCGCCGAGAGGTCAAGAGAAACGGCACGCGGCTAATCGCCGATTGAGCGGATTGGCGCGGATTTTTACTTAAAATTTAATAATCCGTTTTATCTGCGTTTATCGGCGTCTCATTAAATAAGGGAAAAATTATGAAATTAACAGACTTGATTATCACCGCGAACCGCAATCTTTTCCGGAATAAGCTCAGAACTTTGCTGACCGTTTTAGCGATTTTTGTCGGCGCTTTTACGTTGACGCTGACCAATGGTTTGGGCGACGGGATGAAGGATTATATCGAAACGCAGGTTAAAAATTACGAAGGCGCGAACGTTTTATTTATTCATAAAAAAATCCGGCAGCCCGAGGACAGGCGCAAAAACGAACCTGCCGAATACAAGGAACAAAACAAGGGCGAGGAGGAATTCGACCCGAATACGATTGCCGTCTCGGCGGAGCAAATCGAGCGTTTGGCGCAGGATTTTCCCGAAGTCAAAGAAGTTTCGCCGAACTATCAAATCCGCACGGAATATATTTCTCTGGCTGACGACGGCAAAAAATATCAGGTTCAGGTGAATGCGATTGCCCGCGGCGTGACGCAAAAGCTCGAAGCGGGCGGGCAAATCACGGGCGAAAATCAGATAATTCTGCAAAACGATATTGCGAAAGCGTTTTCAAAAGATTTCCAATCGTTAATCGGCAGAGAAGCGACCGTCGGCTTCAAAACCGGAAATCCGCCCGAAGCGATGCAGACCGTCAGGCTGAAGATTGCCGGCGTCGCGACGAAAGGCTTTATGGCGTCGCATTTTTCGACCGTTGATTTGGCAACCGAGAAAAAAATCTACGAGCTCGAGCGCGCCGGTTCGCCCGATTTCGGTAAAATCGTCACTTTCTCGTTTGAAGTCGCATCCACCGATCCGGCAGTTATCGAAGCGGTCAAAAAACGTCTCGACGAAAAAGGTTTTACGGGCGAAACGATGATTGACCAGTCGAAACGAACCTACGACGCCATCAGCATTTTTCAGCTCGGAATGAATCTTTTCGCATTTATCGCGCTGCTCGCGGCGTCGTTCGGAATTATCAACACGCTGGTCATCGCCGTCATGGAGCGGACGCGGGAAATCGGTCTCCAAAAAGCTCTCGGCATGGGACGCGGACGGATTTTCTTTCTCTTTTCGCTCGAATCCATTCTCATCGGTTTCTGGGGCGCGATTGTCGGCATCGGCGGCGCGCTGCTGCTCGGCACGATTGCCAATTCCTACGCCGTAAAATATTTTAATGAATCGTTCGAAGGCTATAATTTGATTGCCTTTAAGCCGTTTTCACTCATTTTTATCGTCGCGGTAATTTGTCTCATCGCCTTTCTCGCCGGAGTTCTCCCGGCACTGCGCGCGAGCCGTCTGAATCCGATTGAAGCTTTAAGGTACGAGTAAAACGACTTAAAACGCGATAATCGACGCCCAAGCCGCAAAAGTGGAAACGCGCGCGGAAAAGCCGGGCTTTTCGGCACAAGGGGCAGCTCAGCCGTAAATATTTAACTTGAGTTTTTAACAAAAAAACATTTCGATTAAGAATCGCGTCGCGCTGCACGGATGACGCGCGCCGATTTGGTTTTACATGCGCGCGAGAACGGATTAAACTTGCAATCGAAAGTTTCACACTTAAAAATCAAAGGAGAATTTTATTAATGATCGTAACGACGGGAAACGAAGTTGAAATGGGTAAAATCGTCCAATATTTAGGCGTTGTGCGCGGCATCGTCGTGCGCGCGACGAGCATCGGCGCCGGGTTTATCGGCGGTTTGAAATCCCTGGCGGGCGGCAATATCGAGGAATTCACGCGCGTCTGCGAGGCGGCGCGCCAGGAAGCATTTATGCGAATGGTTCAGCACGCGCAGGAAATGGGGGCGGACGCGATTGTCGGAATGCGCTACGACGCGACCGAATTCTCGCAGGGCACAACCGAAGTTCTCGCGTATGGAACGGCGGTTAAATTAGCTAACAAACAATAATTTTCAACGATTTTGCCGAACGGAAACGATTGTCGCAAGCATGGTCGCAATCAATTTTTTTTCGTCTTGCCGGACGGCAAAAACGTCGCCGCGCGCGACGGTCAGAGTTTTTCCTGCCTTTAGAATTCTGCCCGTCGCCAGAAAATAATCGCCGAGCGCCGGTGATAAAAGATTTATCTTGAATTCGGCGGTTAAAACGTCCGAGCCTTCCGGCATTAGAGTAAACGCCGCATAACCGCACGCCGAATCGATGATTGTCGCCGTAATCCCGGCGTGCAGAAATCCGTTCTGCTGGGTCAGGTATTTTCGGTAGGGAAGCTGAATATCGACCTCGCCGGCAGCGACATTCGCGAGATGCGCGCCGATAAACGCCATCACGGGTTGGCGGGCAAAAGACGCGCGTACTTTTTCGGCAAAATTACTGTCTTTCGGTTCAAGCTTCATAAATTGTTTAAGGAAGAAAAGAGCCTTTGCCGTTGCGTCCGATGCGCATGCTGACGAGCCAGTCGAGCCAGCGGTATTTCAGGGCTTTTGGGTTGAGATATTCGGTGATGCCGATAGCTTTGCGCGGTTTGCCGTCGCGCAGCGTGAGCGTCATTTCCGATAAAAACCTGAGGTAAAAGAAGCTCGCGTCGATGATTTTCGTCTGCTTGATGCGCAGGCGCATATTGTCTTCGGTCAAAAATACCAGGCGCTGCGGGTACTTGATGCCGAAAATGTCGCGCGCGAATTGCTGTTCGTCATACTCGGCGTTACGCTCGCGAAATTCGCCGTTGCGGATGGTGAAAAGTTTCGTCGTGTCTTCTGTGCCGCCGTTTTCTTTATAACGATAAAAAACCGCCGAGCAATCCGTAAAATGCGCTCTGCCCCACTGCCAGTCCTGCACTGTTTCGGGCAGCCATCGATTGTCGTAATTGTGGTCGTGATAACCCGTGCCGCGAAAATGCACGGTGGTCAATTCCTTTCCTTTTTCGTTTTTGACGTTGATTCTGCCCGAAACATCGGCGCGCGAAACAACCAGATTCCAAATGTGCGCATCCGTCCGCCCGGTCGTTTTGGCGGGCAGAAAATCGCTTTCAATCGCCAGCCACTCAAACTGCGCATCGAGCATGCAGTTTTTTCTGAGCTGCGATTTTATCGAAATAAGATAACCCGAACCGTAAGGCGCGGATTCAAAACGAAAGAAGTTTTCGCCGATTCGGCATTCGGGCTCACTTTCGGATGCCGAAAACTCGTCGCTTCGGAATTCATTAATCGAGCGATAGACGGGTTTGCCGTCGCGGTAATAGGTAAAAGCGACCGCCGGAACTTTGGAGTTCGGAGTTCGGAGTTCGGAGTTCGGAGTTTCCCGCTCAGCCGGACTCCGGACGCCCGACTCCGGATTCTCGACCAACTTGTTGTAGCGCGGCGAAAAGATGAAATTATCGAGAAAAATAATCACCACCGCGTCGCGCCCGTCGTCGCTGAGCGCGTCGAAATACCACCATTCGTAAGCCTTTGAATTCGTTTTAGGCGACCAGACATCCGCCGCGATACTCGAAGTGAACGAAAACTTTTCACGCAAAGTTTGTTCTGTTCCAGTTCTCATTTTTTACCTTTCTGGAAGGGGTTTGCAGAAATAGAGCAAGATAAGCATCGCAAAATTTGAAAAATTTGGCAAACTTTTATTAAAAAATTGAATCCTTAGAAAAGGAAAAACAAGCTCTCTCCGAAGCTTTAAATAAAACAGCGAGGAAATTTGAGATGAAAAAGAAAATAGTCGTGTTATTAATCGGGTTGATTTTATCGAGCGGTCTGCTGGTTTATGCGGCGAGCCGCAAAAGTATCGCCGACCTTGAAAACAACCCGGCGAAATACACCAACAAAACCGTCAAGATTCAGGGCGTCGTGCGCGACGCGGACGGCGTCAATATCCCGATTTTAGGCGTTCGCGGCGGCTGCTATAAAATCGACGACGGCACCGGTTCGATTTGGGTTTGCGGCGAGAAAGGCGTGCCGACCAAAGGCGCGGAAATCAGCGTGAAGGGCGTTTTGCAGAGCGGCGCGACCATCAACGGCAAAAATTACGGGCTTGTGATTGTCGAAAAAGACCGCAAGTTTACAAAACGATAAATTTTAAAAAGAATATGACAAAGCGGGAACGGCAGGTTAAAATCTTCCACGTTCCCGCTTTTTTATGAAAAATCTAATCGAAATCTTTGATAAACAGTTTTTGCAGATTCACCGCCGGTCGTCCGATTTCGTAAAGCTCGTGCCGACCGAAAAACTCTACTGGCAGCCGCGCGAGCGCGACGCGCTTTTTCCGGTCAATTCCTGCGGCGAGTTTATCCTGCGCTCTGCCGCCGCGATTGAACAAACTTTCGGCGGCATCACGACCCGGCTCTGGGATGACCCGTTTGAATGGACTTTGCCGGAAGCCCTGGCGACCAACGATTTGATTTTGAATTACCTGAACGAGACGGAAGCGACGCGCCGGAAAGGCTTTGCGTTTTTTACTTCGGACGACGATTTACGGCGCGAAATTCCGGCGCCTGAACGACTTAAGAAGATTTTCCAGATTCTGCTCGAAGCCGTTGCGCGCGCCGAACATTTTCAAGGTCGCGCCTTTGCCGTTTTCCAGACCTTTTCCGACGCGAAACTGCCGCGCCTTTCTTAAGTTCAGAGCTCAGAGTTCAGAGTTCGGAGTTCAAAAACGAAGCCGACTCCGAACTCTGAACTCCGAACTCTGAACTTGATTGCAATCCGAACTTTTTCGTGTAAAAATTCGTTAAGGCTTGAGTCTTACGGATTTTTCTGACAAACGGGAGAAAATAAAATGCACTGTCCGCGCTGTGGTCAACAACAGGTTTCGGAAGATATTAAATTTTGTTCGCGCTGCGGATTTCCTCTCGGACTCGTTTCGGAAATCCTGATGCACGGCGGAAGTCTGCCGCAGCTCACCGATTTACAAAACAAAAGCGACAAATGGCTGACGCGCAATTTCGGCTTGAAAATCGCGCTGCTCTGGTTTTTGGTGGTGTGTTTTATTTTAATTCCGCTGGGGGCGATAACCGATGCGCCGGAACAGATTATCGCCGGATTATCGGTCATCGGGTTTTGCGGCGCGGTTTTATTAGCGGCTTTGTCGTTTTTGTTTTTATCAAACAATCCGCGCGCCGGTTACACTAATGAGAGAAACACTAACACTGCGCCGCAGAATTTGAGCGGAAACCGCAGCCCGGCGGCGCTGCCGCCGCAAACGAGCCAGCCGGTTTCGAGTTATGCGCCGCCTCACGCCGGTTCGTGGAAAGCACCGGACACTGACGATTTAGTGCCGAACAGCGTGACCGAAGGGACGACCAAATTGCTGCAAAAAGACGAATAGAATTTTGAAGGGTAGATTATGAGAGTTTATTGTCCAAGATGCGGTCAGGAACAGGTTTCACCGGACATCCGGTTTTGTTCACGCTGCGGTTTTTTAATGACCGGAATGCCGGAAATTGTCATTAACGGCGGAATCCCGCAGCATTTGACGTCGAACGCGCAGAAACCGCCGACGGCGCGCCGTCGAGGATTGAAACAGGGCGGCGCGTGGTTTCTGTTCGGCGTGGTTTTAGTTCCACTGCTCGGTATTTTGTCGCAGCTGCTTCATTTTAAAGAAGAAATAGCCGGATTGGCGGCTATCATCTTCTTTGTCGGCGGAATCGTGCGGATGCTTTTCGCGCTTATTTTCGAATCGGGCAATCCGTCGGAAAGAACTCTGGAAGAAACCGTCCTTCAAACCGCGCAGAAGTTACTGAAGAAAAATCCGCAGGCGGGCGCGCTGCCGCCGTCACAGTCGATTCCGACGGACGCCTACGCACCGCCGCGCCAGTCGAATTGGCGCGACACAAACGATTTGCAGCCGTCGAGCGTGACCGACAATACGACCAAGCTTTTAGATAACGACCGGTAAATTTTTGAGGGAAACTGTCGATATGTTTTGTCCGCGTTGTGGTCAGGAACAAACTTCAAACGAAACGCGCTTTTGCTCGCGCTGCGGTTTTCTAATGACCGGCGTCGGCGCGCTCATCGCCGGCAACGGAAACACGGATTTAATTGCGCCGAAGCCCGCCGCCATCGATTCGCCGCGCAAACGCGGAATCAAACAGGGGTTGTTTATCTTTCTGCTGACCTTTCTGGTCGTGCCGATTGTTGCCATTCTGACCGTCTGGGCAAATGCCGAACCTTTCGGGATTCCCATCTCCGCAATTCTTTTGTTCGTCGGCGGGCTGCTGAGAATGGCTTACGCGGCGATGTTTGAATCTTCAAACGCGGGCGAAAAAACGTTCGAGCAAAACGTTTACGGCGCGGCGCAGAATTTGTTGAATAGAGCGCCGAATCAAACCGCGCTGCCGCCGCAGCAATCCGTTCCGGCGTCTTCGTATATACCGCCCGCACAGGGCAACTGGCGCGAGACGAACGATTTAGAACCGTCGAGCGTCACCGACCCGACGACGAAGCTTTTACAAAAAGACCAGTAATTTTAGGGGAATTAATATGTATTGTCCAAAATGCAGCCAGCCGCAGGTTTCCGACGAAATCAGATTTTGCTCGCGCTGCGGCTTTTTATTAA
>DASWRC010000238.1:0-17278 GCA_036403375.1 Pyrinomonadaceae bacterium | reverse complement strand
GACCAGCTCGTCGCGCGTCAGAGCTTTGGCATTGCCGTCGATGAGCACGACTTCATGCCCGGCAGGCGTCAATGACTGAAGCAGAAACATCCACAGGTGCGGCATAAAATTGCGCGTCACACCGTTGTCCGGATTGTATAGTAAAATTTTCATAATAATGCTCCAAGCCGAAATGGATACTCGGCGTTAATTCGGAAAAGTTTGTTTAGGTGATTTGGTTTTTAAAAAACAATATGTTCGAGTATAGTCGCATTTTTTGCGCCATTTGGCTATCGAAAATTCACTTTATAATTAAATATCACGATTTTGCGCTCGTCAGGTATGTATAAAATCCGGTAAATTCCCTGACCAGTGAATAGGCGTCGCGGAGCTCGAAATAATCGGCGTGCGCCGCGAAAACGTTTTCAATTCCCGCCTTTTGAAATGCCAGACGGGTGCGCGTAATGTGAAAATACTGCGAGATAATCGTCACGCTTTGAAAATTGTTTGCCTGCATGATGGCGCGCGTGTTGACCGCCGTTTTGTGAGTATCGTAGCCATCGCGGTCGAGAATAATATCTTTTTCGGGAATCCGTCGGCTGATGAGATAGTCGCGCATCACGTCCGCTTCTTCAAAACCTTCCGCGCCGAAACCGCCGCTGACGATTATTTTCCCGACCAGATTTTTCCGGTAAAGCTCGACCGCCTTTTCGAGCCGCGCCTTTAGTCTATCGGAAGGCTGACCGTCGCGCTCGACCGTGTTGCCCAAAACAACCGCCGCGTCCGCGCGTCCGATTTCGTCCGTCAAACCGTCGGCGACGATTATTACCGTATGAACAAAAAACCAGAGCGGAAAGACGAGCAAAAGCGCCGCCAATTTCCGCCGTTTCGATTTCAGAATTTTCATAGCGAATAGACAACCGTTTTTCGACTTATTTGCTATTTCAAAATTTAATCAATATCAATAACGCAGATTACAAGCCGCAACTCCAACCGTTCGGTTTTCGCTTTCAAAAACGGATTCAGCCAGCCAACCGGCAGGAATTTCGCGTCCGTCGTTAAATTGAAGCCGGAGCAATATCTCGAATCGGCGCAATTTGCCGATCATAATATTTTTACTTCAAAATCGCGCCTTTGATGAGTCTGAAAAAAGCCCAATCGGGCAGCAGTTTGCGGGCGAGCAGGATATTTTTCGAGTTGACGCCGTAGCGCAGTTTTTTTGTGCCGTCCGTCACGGCACTGTAGATGGTTTCGGCGACCAGCGCGCCGCCGGGCGCCGCCGCGCCCGCCTTTTTCATATTCGGAAGCGCGCGGTCGATAAACCAATCGTAAGCCGTCAAGCCTTCCTTGCGCGTGACCTCTTCCGAGCGGTCGTAAAAGTCCGTCTTGATCGGTCCCGGCTCGATGATTTTGACACGGATGTTGAATTGTTCAAGCTCAAACTGCAAGGCTTCGGAGAAACCTTCGACCGCCCATTTGGTCGAATTGTAAAGGCTGTAAAGCGGAAAGGTCATGCGCCCGCCGACCGACGCGACGTTCGCGATTACCCCTCGTTTTTCAGCGCGAAAATAGGGCAGAATCTCGCGCGTCACGTTCATCAAGCCGAACACATTGGTTTGATACTGGCGCTCGATTTGTTCGGGCGTGGCGGCTTCAAACGCGCCGACCAGACCGTAACCGGCATTGTTGACGACGGCGTCGATGCGCCCGAATTTTTCCAGCACGTCGGCGATCGCCTGTTTGCTCGAATCCGTGTCGGTCACGTCGAGCCGGAAAGTTTCAACGTCGGCGATATGCTGCAAATCTTCCGCCTTTTCGGGCGCCCGCATGGTGGCGGCGACGCGCCAGTTTTTCGTCTGAAAAAGTTTCGCCGTTTCCCTGCCGATGCCGCTCGACGCGCCGGTGATTAAAATTACTTTAGTCATAAACCATAATTTAGCGCCTGAGGCGCGAAAAATAAAATTTTAGCGGGTAAATTCTTTGATTTCCATCTCGAACGCGATGACGGCGCGCGTCGCCATGCCGATAAAAAAACCCGTCTCGACGACGCCCGCGATTTGCTTCAAATCTTTTGCCAATTGCGCCGCGTCGCCGGTCGAAAACCGCAAATCGGCGATAAAATTTCCGTTGTCGGTGACGACAATCTCGCTGTTTTGGCGCCGCAGAACCGGTTCGCCGAAGCGCGCGAGCCGCGCAATTGTCGATTCAAAACCGAACCGCACGATTTCGACCGGGACGGCGTTTTTTTCGCCCAAACGATTAACCAATTTCGTGTAATCGGCAATGACGATAAACTCTTTCGCCTGCAATTCAACCAATTTTTCGCGCAGCAGCGCCGCGCCTAAACCCTTGATTAAATCGAGGTTCGGCGCGATTTCGTCGGCGCCGTCAAGCGCCGCGTCGAGCGGCGCGGCGCTTAAATTTTCAACTGCGATGCCGTTTTCGCGCGCCAGCCGTTCGCTTTCGATGCTCGTCGCGACGCCCGTGATATTTTCAAGCTCGCCCGTCCGTATTTTGCGCGCGATTTCAAGGATTGCAAAGCGCGCGGTCGAGCCGGTTCCAAGCCCGACGCGCATTCCGCTTTTGACAAATTCGACGCCGCGCCGCGCCGCTTCCGCTTTCAGATTTTCGAGATTCATAGCATTTGAATTTAATTTAACGCAAAGTCGCGAAGGCGCAAAGACGCAAAGAATTTTTAGCCGCGGACAGCCGCGGATTTCGCGGACAAATTTAATTGATTTATTTGCTTTAATCCGCGTGCATCCCTGGTTTATCCGCGGCTAAAATTTGGTATAATAAGCTTATGAAATTCCTCCATATCTCGGACGTGCACCTCGGCTGCACGCGCTATCAACTCAACGAATCGCCGCGCGATTTTTTCGATGCGTGGATTGATGTTCTGCAAAAATACGCCATTCAAGAAAAGGTCGATTTCGTCATAATGGGCGGCGATTTTTTCCATAAACGCAATGTGCCGCCCGAAACGATGAATCACGCGTTTGCCGGTTTGAGTTTGTTAAAAGACGCCGGCATCCCGGTTGTCACCATCGAAGGCAATCACGACCAGAAACACAACGACAGCGAATACTCCTGGCTGCGCTCGCTCGAAAGCTGGCATCTGGTGCATCTGCTCCAGCCCGACAATACGGACGGCAAAATCAGTTATGCCGAGTGGGGTTACGACCGCGAAAATTATATTCGCGGCGGTTATATCGATATTGGGAACGCACGAATTTTCGGCTCGAACTGGTACGGTGCGTCCGCCAACTGGGCGATTCCGATGTTAACGGAAGCCATCAAAGAAAATCGCCGTGAGGGCGCGTTTCACATACTGCTGCTGCACACGGACGTTGAAGGTCATCAAACGCACCCGATTCCCGCGCTTTCACTGGCAAATCTCAAGGAACTGAAATCCGTCACCGATTACGTCGCGCTCGGGCATACGCACAAGGCTTACGAGATTGAAAACTGGGCGTTTAATCCCGGAAGTCTGGAAATCACGAGCATCGACGAGTACCGCGAAACACGCGGCGCGTGGCTCGTCGAGGTTGACGAAAACAGACAGGTCAATGCAAAACACATCCGCGATTACCGCCAGCGACCGTTCCAGCGCATCGGCTTTGACGTGACCAATTGTCAGGAAGCAAAAGAAGTCAAAGAAGGCGTGCTCGCAAAAGTCGCGGGCGAGGCGCGAACCGCCGCCGATTACGTAAACGGCAACCCGGAAGACCCGATAACGAAACCGATTATCGAAATCACTCTGCGCGGGCATCTCGGCTTTCCGAATTCGCTGCTGCAATTAAAAGAAATCCGCGAAGAGGCGCAGGCGATGACCGACGCGCTGCATGTCAGGATAAAAAATCACTCCGCGCCGGTCGAATACGCGGTCGCCGCCGATTTGGAAGACGACGCCAGCCGCGAAAAACTCGAACGCCGCGTGATTGAAGATTTAATAGCGCGCGACAACCGCTACAAAACCCGCGTCGAAGAAATCGCCGAAGCCGTCATCGGCGCGAAACGGATGGCTTTGAGCGACGACGAACCCGAAAAGATTGCCGATTTTATCGCGCTAAAAGTTAATGAATAAAGAAAAAACCATTATTTGTAATTCGTAATTTGTAATTTACAATAGAAGAATGTCCGAAGCATCAGAAAAGGTCGCGGGAATCCGGCATCTTCCGTTGTTTCCTTTGCCGCTCGTATTGCTGCCGAACGAGCTTTTGCCGCTGCATATTTTTGAGCCGCGCTACCGGCAGATGTTAAAGGACGTCGGTTTGGAGCAAAACCTGTTCGGCGTCTCGTATTTTAATCCGGAAGAATCTTTGGCGGATAAGCCGCCGGTCGACACAATCGGCTGCGTCGCGGAAGTTCGCGAGATTCAGAATTTGCCGGACGGGCGCGCGAATATTTTGTCAATCGGCGTGATTCGTTATCGTCTGCTCGATTATGTCGATACGGGCGACCCGTATTTTGTCGGCGATGTCGAATTTTTCGAGGATGATAAAGTGGAAGGCGAAAGCGTTTTGCAGCCGCTTTCGGACGAAGTGTTCCGCCTTTTCAAACGCGTCGCGAAAGCCGCCCATAAACTGAGCGGCGAGCGCGGACGCTTTCCCGATATTCCGCAAGCCGAGCCGCAAGCCTTATCGTTTCTCGTCACGGCGGCGTTTAATTTCGAGCCGGAGATGAAATACAAAATGGTCGAAACGCGCTCGACCGTCGAACGCCTCGAACGCCTTCGCGAGATTCTGCGCCAAACCGTCGGCAAGATGGAAGAAAGCGCCGACATTCACAAAATCTCGCAAACGAACGGGCATTCAAAAAAGAAAATCGATTTTTAGTTAAGTGAGAAGTGAGAAATGAGAATCCTTGATTTAACAACTCTCATTTCTCACTTCTCACTTCTCATTTCTCACTTATACTAATTCTGCGCGACCATTTCCGGTGTTCCCAAAGATTGTTTGAAGAATCCGATGACGCGCTGGTCGTAGGCTTCGGATTGTTCGAGCGAAGCGTTCGTGATGTTGTAGCCCGACGGATTAAGGTCGGTTTTGGTTTCGAGTTTCGTCGAATTCGGAAAACAGCGGCTGACGACGGTCGTCGAGCTTTGATAATCGGGCGCGTCGGCGCCGGCGAGCAGCATGACCTGCCGGTTGGTCAAATCTTTTGCCGAATCGCACGCCGAGTCGCGGCGGTAATAGCCGTCGTAGAAATACATGTAAGTTCCTAATTTTGCGACGCGCGTCGTGATAAAGCTGGCAAAAGGATAACGTTTGACGGTGGCGCGAGTGAGCAGTTCGTCCGAAGTGTTCGGGATTGAATCGAGCACCAGCGCTTTGACGCTTTCGTCCCTGGCGGCAGCAAACATTGCCGTCAGCGCGCCCATTTCCGTGCCGTAAACGCCGATGTTCTGACCGACGAGCGGCGTTTGCCCGTCCATTTTGAGACCGCGCAGGTATTTCACGGCTGCCAGCGCGTCCTCGGTTTCCTCGCCGCCGAACGAAGTATTTTTGACGTGCGGCGTGTCGCCGTGACCGCGTTCGTCCGGCATTAGAATCGTGAAATCGGTCGCTTCGTTTAATTTCACGCCAAGGTTTAAAACGTACGAGCGGTCGGCGCCGTAAGCATGAAGCAGAACGACCGCCGGAGCGCCCGGCGCGCCGCGCAGAAGCCAGCCGCGCGACGTGGAGCCGTCCGCGTTCTGCCAGGTTTCATCCGTAATCTGCGCGCCGCGCGAGCTGAGCTGCCCGTATTTTTCGGGCGTCACGAGATAATGCGATTTCGGCGCGTGGGCGGCTTTTTGAACCAGCAGAATGCCGGATACGATAATCGAACCGAAGACCAAAATAAAGACGGGCAGAATAAGCCTGTAGAAACTCTTAAAAAGACGCTTGGTTTTTGCCATAACTTTTTGACTTGTTTAGGGAAATCTTGAATGTTCTGATTTTAAAGATGCAACTTGAAAGCCGTTCGGTGTGTCTTAAGTGTTAGCCCTAAAAAAAGACTTTCGGGATGCCGACATAAATGTTACCATATTCGGCAGTTGGAAAGGAAGAGTTTTAACCGATGAAACCAAAATTTTTTGTAAGCCTTTTAGTCGTATTTTCCCTTTGTTTATCGGCTTTCGGACAAACGCAAGCCGTCAATGTAAAAAAAACTGAAGCCGTCGTCGCGGCAAACAGCAATTTTTTCCCGCTGTCCGAATTGAAAGCAGGCGTTCGCGGCGTCGCGCGCACCGTCTTTCGCGGAAGCGAGCCGGAAGAATTCAACGTCGAAATTTTGGGCGTCGTGCCCGGCGCAATCGGTCCGAAACAGGACATGATTATCGGGCGGCTGTCGGGCGGCGGCGCGGATAGAACTTCCGTTTTCGCCGGTATGTCCGGTTCGCCCGTCTATATCGACGGCAAACTTCTGGGAGCGATTTCCTACAGCTTCCCGTTCTCGAAAGAGCCGATTTGCGGAATCACGCCGATTGAGCAGATGATTCAGATTTTCGAGCAGAAACAGTCGGTCAAAACAAAGGCGCGCGAGCCGCGCACCGTTTCTTTTGCCGAATTAGCGGCAACCAACTGGAAGCCGGAACTGCCGCGCGCCGCGATGGTTTCGAGCTCGATTCTGTCGGGCGTGAGCGCAAATTCGCCGCTCGCGCAGGTTGCCGGACAAACTTTCCAGCCGATTGCGACGCCGGTTTCGTTTAACGGCATTTCACAGGACGTTTTGAATATGTTCGCGCCGCAGATGATGTCGGTCGGACTGCTGCCGGTTGCCGGAGTCAGCGGCGCTGCCGCCATGACGCCCCTGAAGCAGCCGGACGAAAACACGCTGGTCGGCGGCGATTCGGTTTCCATGCAGCTGACGCGCGGCGATTACAGCCTGGCGGCGGCAGGCACGGTGACATATCGCGACGGCGAAAAGGTTTACGCTTTCGGGCATCCGTTTTTAAGTCTCGGAACGTCGGATTTGCCGATGTCGGAATCGCACGTCGTGACGGTTATTCCGAATCTCAACAACTCTTTCAAATTAGCCGTGCCGGACGCGATGGTCGGGACGATGACGCAAGACCGCGCGACCGGCGTTTTCGGTCGGCTCGGTCAGGCGCCGAAGATGATTCCGGTCGAAATAAATCTGGAAACCAGCCGGGGACAAACGCAGACTTTGAATTTTGAAGTCGCAAAAGACGATTTTCTGACGCCGCTGCTGCTTAACATCACGGTTTATAATTCGCTGGTCGCCAACGAGCGCAACATCGGCGATGCGACCGTCGAAGTAAACGGCGAAATTCAGGTTAAAGGTCAGCAGCCGCTGAAAATCGAAAACCGTTTCGGCGGCGGGCAAGCCGCGCAATATGCCGCGCTGTCGGTCGCTTTGCCGGTCAACACGCTTTTGCGGAGCAATTTCGACGACCTGGAAATCAGCAAAATTAAATTGAATGCGGTTTCCAACGACGGTAACAAAGCAGCCGTACTGGAACGCATCGCGGTCGATAAAACGCGTGTTAAGCCGGGCGAAACTTTTGAAGTTCAAGCCTACGCGCGCACCGATTCAGGGAAAATTTTCGTCCAGAAAATTCCCGTCACCGTTCCGGCTGACGCGCCGACGGGCGCGCTCTCGATTCTGGTCGGCGACGGCAACGTGATTCAGCAAAACTCGATTATCCAGCAATTTGTGCCGAAAACTCTCGGCGAATTGGTGAGCACCATCAACAAGGCGAAAAAGACCGACCGGCTTTACGCGCAGCTTTTCCGCACGACGAACGGCACGGTCGTCGGCGTCAACGAAATGCCGAATCTGCCGCCGTCGGTTCTCGCGACGATGAACAACGACCGCACCGCCGGCGGTTTCAAACCGACGACGCAGGCGGTCGTTTCCGAGCAGTTAATCGCGCCCGCCGAATTCATCATCACGGGACAGCAAACACTGTCGATTGAAGTTATAAAATAGTTTTTTAACGCACAGACGCAAAAGACGCAGGGGAGGCGCAAAGATTTTAATAAATCTTTGCGCCTTCGCTTCTTTGCGTTAAAATAAACCTATATGAATAATTTAGCCAAACTACTGGAAGCCGCGAGTTTTGCGGCGAAAAAGCATCGTTATCAGAAACGCAAAGGCGACGATGCCGAACCTTATGTCAATCATCCTCTGGAAGTCGCGAACCTGCTCGCGGGCGTCGGCAAAATCGACGATTACGATATTCTGATTGCCGCCGTTCTGCACGACACGATTGAAGACACGGAAACTTCTCCCGAAGAATTAACGGCGCTTTTCGGCGAGCGGGTTTGCGGTTTTGTTCTGGAAGTGACGGACGACAAATCTTTGCCGAAACAAGAACGTAAGCAAAAGCAAATCGAACACGCGCCGCATCTTTCCACGGGCGCAAAACAGGTAAAATTAGGCGATAAAATCAGCAACATCACGGACGTCGCGAACAATCCGCCCGCCGGCTGGTCAAAGGAAAGAAAAATCGAATACGTCGATTGGGGCGCGCGCGTCGTCGCCGGACTGCGCGGCGCGAACAAAGATTTGGAAAACTATTTCGACGAAACCGTCCGCCGCGCGCGTGCGAAATTTGAGTAAGTAAAAAATTTCCCGCAAAGGCGCAGAGAAAATAACAAATCTCTGCGCCTCTGCGCCTTTGCGGGAAATTCAATTGTGTCCTAAAAATCAAACCTGATGCCGAGTTGGAATTCGCGATTGTAGCTTGAGTTGAAGGTAAACGACGGCGAGCTCGAAAGAAACTGGCGCGGCGTGCCGTAGTTTGTCGCCTGTGCCCCTAAGCGATTCGGCAGGCTGCCGGCTGCCGGGCTGAAATTGTACTGCGTGTTGTTGACGAACAAAACGTTCGAGCGGTTGAAAATGTTAAAGCCCTCGGCAAACAGCGACAGGCGATAACGCTCGCCGAAACGGATGATTCTGCCGACGCGCAAATCGAGCGTGTAGGAAGCGGGCGTCGAGAATTGATTGCGCCGCGTTCCCGGCACGCGGTCGGTGTTGGTAATGCCGTCATTGTTCGGGTCGCCCGAAACCAGCGCGGAATAGGCGATTCCCGACTGCGCGTTGAAAATTCCCGTAAAAACGTAATCGCTCAAAAGCGCTTGAACGAATTTGTTCTCGCTGTATTTAAACTTTCCGGTTTCATAAACCGTGCTGAAAATAAAGCGGTGGCGAATGTCCAAATCCGAGCGCCCGTATTCGCCCGAAAGGTCGTATTGATTTTCGGCAATCTTGCCGTCGTCCGCGCCCGGCACGACCGAAGTCTGGTCGGGTTTGTCGTCTTTCGCCTTTGACAGGGTGTAGCTCGTATTAAACTGCCAGCGGTTTGCGAGCCGCCGGTTGAACTCGAACGACAAGCCCTGATAAAACGAGTTTGCCGTGCTTTCAAAGAGCGAAATGCGCTGAAACGCGGGAATCGGACGCGGGTTTGAAAACCGCAGGAAAGTAAAAGATTCGCCCGACGGCGTGGCGGCGGTAATTGAAACCGGCGCGCTCAAGTTGGCGTTGCGCGTGCGCGATAAATCCTGTCCCCGGTACATCAGATACTGCACCGAAAAGGTCGTATTCGCAAAAATTTCGCGTTCGTACTGCAAGCGCGCCTGATGCGTAAACGGCTGTTTATAATCCTGGCTGAACAGGTAAAGGTTAATCGGCGCGAGTGTTGCGCCGGTCGGCGGCGCGCTGAAAACGCTCGGGTAAACCGGACAATTATTCGGCAGATTCAGGTTTGTGCGACAGGTGATGTCAATCGCGACGACCTGTATACCGTTCTGCGAGTGCGCCGTGCCGGTCATAATCGCGGGCGTGCGCCCGTAGAAAAGTCCGTAACCGCCGCGAATGACCGATTTTTCGTCCGGCGCGTAACTCAAGCCGAAGCGCGGACCGAAATTGTTTTTGTCTTTCGGCTGAAAGCTCGTGTCGAATCCGGCGGCGAGCAGCGCGGCGTTCGGGTTCTGAATCGGCGGCTTGGCGATTGATTGATAATCGTAGCGAAGCCCGAGGTTTAAGGTCAGTCGCGGCGTCACGCGCCAGTCATCCTGCACGAAAAATCCGTATTCCTTGTCGTTCGGATTGGTCGTGCCGCCGGTCGTGCCCGCGCCCGCAAAGCTCTGCCGGTAACGCGAAGGAATGCCGCGTTCGAACGCCTGATAACCGCTCAGCGTGGTCGTCGCACCGGTCGTTTCCGTTACGGGGATGCTCGTGAAAGAATACGAACCGCTGAAAAGACCGGGGAAAAAGTTGAAAATCTTGTCGAACAATAAATCCGCGCCGTATTTGATTGAGTGATTGCCGACCAGATAAGTCTGGTTGTCGATGAACTGGTAGCGCGTGATGGTCGTTTCGCGGGGGCTGAAATTGTTGCGCCCGAAATTGAAAGTCCCGTCATTGATGCCGCCCGCGTTCGCCGCGAGCGTCACTTCCGGCGCCTCCGTGTTGGCGAGTCCCGGCTCTTTGTCGTGCGAAAACTGGAAACGAAACTCGTTGAACCAGTTTGCCGAAATCGTGTGCGTCCAGTTTGCGGTCACGGCGGACGTTTTAACGTTTGAGTTGCCGGTGTGTTCTTCCGCCGACAGCGTGCCCGAGCTTTCGAGGTTGGTGCCGGTAAAATTCTGCTGGTTGAACCGCACCCAGACCTGATTTTTCTCGTTGATGTTGAAATCCACCTTGCCCAGGAATGTGTCCTGCTGGCGGTTGATGTTGTAAGGCGCGACTTTCGGCAAGAGCAGTGCTTGGACGGCAGCCGGCGCGAACGCTAAAGAGCGCAAAACGACCGGATTCGGCAGGTCGGAACGCTGACCTTCGTAAGCGGCAAAGAAAAATACCTTGTCTTTTTTAATCGGACCGCCGGCGGTCCCGCCGAACTGGTTGATTTGACCGAACGGCTTGGCGCGTCCCTGCGCTTTGAGCAGGGGCGAAAGGGCGTTGAGCGATTCGTCGCGGAAATATTCAAACGCGCTGCCCGTGAAACGGTTCGTGCCCGATTTCGTGACGACGTTGATGACCGCGCCCGCCGCGCGACCGAATTCGGCTGAAAAACCGTTCTGGTTAACCTGAAATTCCTTGACCGTGTCAATCGAAAACTGGGACGGCGCGCGTCCCGAGCCGATTCTGCCGGAAGATTGTCCGAAAAATGTGTTGTCCGAGCTCGTCCCGTCAATCTGAAGACTGTTCAGAGTTCCCTTCTGACCGCCGACCGCCAGATCGCCGGCGCGCGTCGGGTCGCGGACGATGCCGGGCGTCAGGGTCGCAAAATCCAGAAAGTTGCGCCCGTTCGTCGGCAGGTTGCTGACGCGGCGTTCGTCAACCGTCGAAGAAACGGAAGTCCGCGTGGTTTCGATCGTCGCGCCTTCGGCTTGCACGTCAACGTATGTCGGGTCTGTTCCGACGGTCAAACTGATGTCGAGCGCTGTTTTGCCGCCGACCGTGACGGGCACATTGTCATACGTTGCCGGGTTGAAGCCTTGCGCGGCTTTGGCTTCGACCTTATATTTTCCGGGCGGCAGAAGCACGAACACGTAATTGCCTTCAGCGTCAGCGAAGACGGTTTTACCGAAACCCGTGTCCTTGTTGGTCGCCGAAACATTGACGTTCGGCACGACCGCGCCGTTCGCGTCGAGCACGCGTCCTTCGATGTTGCCGGTCGTTGCCTGCGACTGCGCAGGAACGTTCGCCGCGAACAGTAAAATTCCGATTAAAAAAGGTAATATTTTCCGCATATTTTAAAATCCTCTGTAGCAATTAAAAATTCAACAGTAAAACGTGCAGCCCTTGTTCGATAGGTCTTTTTGAATTGTCCGGGGAATCAATAGAGATAATATGACAGCTTTCGCGGGCGGACAAGGCGGAAAAAGTTATAAGCGGTTAAATAAGTGTAAATAAATTATCGGGGTTGGAAGTGAGAAATCGGAAGTGAGAATGAGCAGTCAATTTCTCACTTCTCCCTGTAAAGCGGAATCGCCTTCAATCCACGTTTCGCCGTCCGCGTAAACTTCCTTTTTCCAAATCGGAACGGTGCGTTTGAGTTCTTTAATGAGCCATTCACACGCCTCGAACGCCGCGCGGCGATGCGCTGCGCCGACCGAGATGACGACGCTCGTTTCGCCGATTTCAAGGCGTCCGAGACGATGCACAATCGTGACATTTTCGATTTCAAACTCGTCGTGCGCGCGCGCAATCAATTTTTCCAATTCTTTGAGCGCCATCGGCTCATACGCTTCATAAACGAGATATTCGGTTTCGCGCCCGCGTGTAAACTGCCGCACAAATCCGTCGAGCGTGACAATCGCGCCGCAGCCCGCGGGCACAATTCTTCGGGCAATCGCGCCGACGTCGAGCGGTTCGGTCGTAATTTCGTAAAAACCGCTCTGATTTTGGATTTTAACTTTTGGATTTTGGATTTCTTTTTCCGACATTTGAATTTCAACCGCCGCTGACAGCAGTAAAGACGGCTAATTCATCGCCGTCGTTAATGACTTCCTCGCCGCTCGCGTATTCCTGATTGACGGCAAAAAGCAGCTTGTGATTCGCCAGACGCGGGTATTTATCAACGATTTCGGCAAAGGCATCGGCGGCTTTCGTGTTTTCCGTGAAATCTATTTCTACTTCCCGCGTTCCGGCTTCATCAGCCGTCGCGCCGAAGAATAATACTGAAACTTTCATAAAACTTTTTACCGCCGAGGAGACAGAGGACGCAGAGAGAGAGAGAGATAATTATTATTAAAATCTCTCTGCGTCCTCGGCGGTTTAACTTCCGTTCCGCAGCTCGCGCTTCAAAATCTTCCCGGTCGCGCCGATGGGCAGCGCGTCGCAGAATTCGACGTGTCGCGGATATTTGTTGGTCGCAATCTGCGTTTTGCACCACTCGATAAATTCTTCTTCCGTCAAACCGGCTTCCGGTTTTAAAACGACGTATGCCTTGACTTCCTCGCCCATCTTATCGTCGGGCACGCCTATCACGGCGACCAGCGAAACGTGTTCGTGCGTCATGATGACTTCTTCCAATTCACGCGGATAGACGTTGTAGCCGCCGCGCAGAATCATATCTTTTTTGCGGTCGACGATCGACAGGTAGCCTTCTTCGTCCATCACGCCGATGTCGCCCGTGTGAAACCAGCCGCCGCGCAGGGCTTCGGCAGTTTCCGCCGGTCGCTTGTAATAACCTTTCATCACGTTCGAGCCGCGAATGACGATTTCGCCGCTTGTCCCGCGCGGAACTTCCCGGTCGTCCTCATCGACACATCTTAATTCGACGCCGAAAATCGGCAAGCCGACCGTGCCCGGTTTCGACGGTCGCTGAAATTGATTGAACGAGGCGAGCGGCGAGGTTTCCGACAAACCGTAGCCTTCGAGCACGCGCACGCCGAAGCGGTCTTCAAACGCTTTCATCACCTCGACCGGCATCGGCGCGCCGCCCGACGAGACAACCTTGATACTTTCGGCAATCGGCGCGGTGTCGATGTTGTTTTCCTCGACGTATCGCAGCAGCGCCCAGTACATCGTCGGGACGCCCGTCCAGAAATTGACCTTCTCTTTCTGCATCGCTTCGAGCGTCGCGGCAGGCTCGAATCTGGGCAGGAGAACGACGCGGTTGCCGCCGTATAGATTCGTGTTCATCTGGCAGGTTTGTCCCGTCGTATGAAAAAGCGGCAGCGTTATCAGGCAGGTTTTTTGCTCGCCGTCCGTGAAATCGAGCATCGGCAGGTGAATCATGTGCGTTGTCGTCACGTTCGTCATCAGATTCAGGTGCGTCAATTCCGCGCCTTTCGGGCTGCCGGTCGTGCCTGACGTGTAAAGAATCGCGCAGGTGTCGTCCGCGCGGGTCGGATAAGTTTCGAAAGTTTCCGGTTTATCAAAAGTAATCTGCGTCAGGGTTTTGTGTTCGGGAAACGGACTCGGCGCCATTAAATCCGAGGTCATAACGATAAGATTTTCGCACGTTTCGACCTGGTCGAAGCCTTCTTTGACCAGTCGCCCGAGCGGAAATTCCGGCGTGCCTTCAAACGTGAACACGGCTTTCGCGTCCGAATCGCGCAGGTGATAGGCAAACTCGCGCGGCTTGAACAGGATGCAGAGCGGCACGACCGCTGCGCCCGCTTTCATTATCGCGTAATACACGACCGGGAAAAACGGCAGGTTCGGACAAGCTAAACCGACCTTGTCGCCGTGCCCGATGCCCATCGCCGCGAGCGCATTCGCGACGCGGTTCGAAAGCGCGTTCAATTGCCCGAAAGTAAGCCGCGTATCGCGCCAGACAATCGCTTCGCGCTCCGGCGTGAGCCGCGCGTGATGCTCGATTATCGAAGCCAGATTCAAAGTATTTGCGTCGGATTGCATAGGTTTGTTCAAGAACAGATTATCACAAAAAAAGCAGATTAAAAATAAACGCTTCCTTTGCGTCTTTGCGCCTTTGCGGGAGAAAAAGTTATTTTCCCGCAAAGGCGCAAAGACGTGAAGAAAGCGAAGATATTTTCGTTTAGCTTTTTAAATGGTCAGCGACTTTTTCGAGCAGCGCGGCGTCGAACGCGCTCAGCGTTTGCTGTTCCTGCATCGGCTTTAACACGTCGTAGCTTTGTTGAAACAGCGCGCGCGCCGCGTCTGCCTCGTTTGCGAGCAAAAGATTTTCCGCCGTCTCGGCAGCAACTTCCGCAAAATCGCGCCGCAGCACCGAATCGCCCGAACCGGCGACGGAAAGCTCGGCGTAAATCGCAAGCGACTGCCGCTGTTTCGCCAAGCCTTCATCGCGTTTGCCGGTCTGAAAAAATGCGTTGCCAAGCCCGCCGAGCGCGGCGGCTAAATCGAATTTCGATTGTCGCTGCGCGGCGTCTTTCGCCAAAATTTCCTCTTCCATCCTGATTGCATTTTGAAAGTAGGAAACGGCTTCGGCGAATTTCCCGGTGCGGGCGAGGAGCTGCCCGAAAACGGTTCGACTGCGCGCCGCCGTACCGAGATAATAATTGTCTTTCGCATTTTCCGCCGCCAGCTTTTCGTTGAGCGCGAGCGATTCGCGCATCACTTTTAAGGCTTCCTCGCCCGCCCCCTTTTTCTCCAGCGCGTTTGCCAGACGACCTTTGAAAACCGCTTCGTCGAGCCGCGCGTAAAGGCTGTCGGGATGCGCCGCGCGCTGCTGGCGATTGGCTTCAATCGCAAAATCGATTTCCGGCAAAGCCTCGTCGTATCTGCCGAGGTAAATCAAATTGCCGCCCGCGAGCGCGCGGCTCAAATATGGTCGGCGAAACTCGTTGCCGGATAAATCGACCGGATTTTCAGCTTTTAGCTTATCGGCAAGCGGCGTCATGCGGCGACAAATTTCAAGCGATTCGGCGGCGCGTCCCTGAAGATTAAAAGTCAGCGCGGCGTTGTAGTAAACGTTCCATAAATCCGTCTGGTTTTCGACCGATTCGGGTTCGTCCCTGATTACCGCTTCAAGCAAATCGACGGCTTGGCGGTTATGTTCGGCGGCGGTCGGAATATCGCCCTGCATCCGCGCGATGTCCGCCAGATTGACGTTGTCCATCGCCAGACCCTTGCGCGCCGGAATACTTCGGGCGTCGGATGCAACGACCTTTTCGTAAAAGCTCATCGATTTGTGAAGCAGCGCGACGCGTTCGTCCAGCGTTTTGTCGGGCAGATAATTGATATTTTGATACGCGTCGCCCAAATCGACCTGCACCTGCGGGTTGTTTTCCGCGCCGGCGGCAAGCGCGTCCAGTTGTTCCATCGCGCGCTCAAGGAGAAGCCGGCGCGCCGGCAAAGTGCTCGGTAAATCCATCAGCGCGCCGTTGATTTCCGTAATCATCGAACGCGAGGATTTTTGCAGCGTGTTAAAGCGTTCTTCCGCCACCGCGCGTTCGCGCTGCGCAATGCGCCACTGCCAAACGGTCGCCGCCAACCCGCCGATTAAGCTCAAAATCAGCAGCCCCGAAACCGAAACCGCCGCCGCGTTTCGCCTGACGAATTTCGAGGCGCGATAAAAGGAAGAATCCCTGCGCGCCGACACGGGCAAGCCTTCCAGATATCGCCGGATATCTTCGGAAAACGCCTCGCTCGAACCATAGCGGCGCATCGCGTCGGCGCGCAGGGACATCGCGAGGATATTCGATAAATCGCTATTCAAATTTTGGGTTTTCGTTTTTTGTCTATTTGTTTCGGGATTTAAATTCGGTCTTCCGCTCGAAGAACCCGCGACCCGGAATTTGTGACTCGGGACTTCGAGCATCTCCGACAAAATCAAGCCCAGAGAGTAAACGTCGCTCGTCGTGCCGACGATTTCGCCGCGCAATTGTTCGGGCGAAGCGTAAGCCGGGGTCAAAACGCGCTGGTTGGTTTGCGTCTCCTGCGCGTCCGAGGCATTAAGCAGTTTGGCAATCCCGAAATCCAGGAGTTTCGGCGTGCCGTCGTCCGTCACGAGAATATTAGACGGCTTCAAATCGCGATGGACAATCAGTTTTTGGTGCGCGAACTGGACCGCCGCGCAGATTTTGCGAAAAAGTTCGAGCCGCGCGGTTTCCGAGACGGCTTTTTTACGGCAATATTCGTCAACCGCCATGCCCTCGACGTATTCCATGACGAAAAACGGCAAGCCGTCCGGCGTCGTGCCGCCGTCCAGAAGCCGCGCGATATACGGATGATTGAGCGCGGCTAAAATTTCGCGTTCGCGGGCAAAGCGTTCGACAATCGCTTCCGAATCCATGCCGCGCTTGATGATTTTGAGCGCGACCTGCTGGCGAAAATCTTCGCGCGCGGCGAGAAAAACGACGCCCATCCCGCCGCGCCCGATTTCCCGCTCGATTCGGTATTTATCAATCTTTTGACCGATAAAACGATTTCCGCGCTCGTAGGAGTCCTGCACGACGCGCACCGCCGAAAGGTCGTTGAGAAAATCGTCGGCTTCGTCGCGCGCCTCTAAAAGCGATTCGACTTCGCGCCGCAGCTGAGCGTCCGTGCAGTTGGCGTCGAGAAAAGCCGCGCGCCGCGCGGGCGCAAGCTCGACGGCGGCGGAAAATATTTCCTTGATTTTTTCGTAATCGGAAGCGGCGACTTCGGGTGAAAAGTTTTCGTTACCTGCCATTTTTTTTGAGAATTCTCCAATTAATAAAGTAATGTTATGTGAAAATCATCTGATAAATTGCCGCTCGTTTTAGCCGGCTTCCATCGACATTTCGTAAAGTTCGTGAAGCGGACAAAAACGGTCGCGCGAATTAGTTTGTCAACCGCAATCTAACGACCTGGGTTAAAAAATTCTTTACTATCTCTTCAGCTCGCGATAGAGCCAGCTCCGCGCCATTTCCCATTCGCGCTTGACGCTCGAAAC
>DASWRC010000237.1:0-4655 GCA_036403375.1 Pyrinomonadaceae bacterium | reverse complement strand
AGCTCGTCGGCGTATCTTTCAATCGCGTGGCGCTTTTCGCGTTCGGCTTCTCCCTTATCGCGCTCGGCTTGTTCCGCCAGTTCGATGGAACTCGTCATCTCGTCGATAATCTGCCGGTAGTTGTAGTAAATGATTGCAAAGGCGATTAAGGAAATGGAAATTGCATAAACGTCGGCGTAATTGAGCAGCTTGAAGACGATGCCTGCCAGTCCGACACCGGCAAAATGCGCGACCGATACCGAGATGACCTGTTTTTTCCACGCCTGCCAGGGCGCGGTATCGTTTTTCAGCGCATGCAGAATCGAGGCAAAAATTGTCGAGGCGAGAAGCTGGCTTAAACCGAGAACGGCAAGCATCACTATCAGGTTAGTCGTTAAGGTCAAAGCCGTCTGGAGATTGAAGATTCGCGGAATCCAGCTCCAGACGTAATATGTAAACCCGGTCGAAAGCGAAATCGCGCCTAAGTTAAACGCCACAGCGGAATAATTCAGGGTCGCGCCTTTGAATCTCGAATATAAAGAATCGGCAATCGTCTGGGCGCTCGCAATGATGATTGCCGCTTCGCCGCCGAAATACAAAAAGGTGAGAAAAACCATCGAATCGGCAAAGTAGAGACTGAATTTCGAGCGCGGTAAAGTGATGCTCATGCGGGGCGCAATCAAAACCGTGAAAAGAAACACGACGGCGAACTGCCACGAGAAAAACGGCGGCTTGAAGTTGAATAAAGCCAGCAGAAAACACCCGATGCCGAGCACCGCAATCGAGATTTTATAAAATAGTATCGTAGATTCCCGGGTCATATTTGGGCTTGACGGGTTTCGGAAAATTATTATTTTTTAGAAGAGTAAATTTGGGGGGTTAGGACGAACCTTACGGCTTCTGAAGAAATTCGGGCAAGTTTGATAAGACAAGTTTATTGCCCTGAATATGTTATCACTTTAATTAATCGAAAATCCAGAAGTTTTTTTATTCGAAATCGCAGTACGGAAGCCGGGCTCTGCTCGTAAACAAAGCGTTTACGCCGTGTAAATCACGAAATCAAGTTTTGCACAGGTTTTCGATATGGTCAACTCGGTTAAACTAAATTTATCGAAAACAATAATTTTCAAAAAAATCTTGTGGTTTTTCTCCATTTGTAGTAAATATTGATTATCCGAAACAATTTGGAAAATTTAAAGAGAGAGGAGAAAGATTATGGGTCTTGGCAGTTTAATTTGGACACTTATTATCGGTTTGATCGTCGGCGCGATTGCGCGTCTTTTGATTCCCGGTAGAGAAGCCATCTCGAATGGCGCGCTCGGCTGGCTGATTACGGCTTTAATTGGGATTGCCGGTGCGTTTCTCGGGACGTTTATCGCAAGAAGTCTGTGGCGCGGCGAAGGTTACGCGGCAGGCTGGATAATGTCGGTTATCGGCGCGGTCATTCTGCTCCTTATTTATCGCTTTATCGCCGCCCGGATGGGAAGCGGAACAGCTCCTTAGGCAATCGAAAAAGGCTTCGCTTTTAGCTAAAAGCGAAGCCTTTTTAAGGTTTGTAAATTCAGAAAATCAACTGCAGCCGGAGTGACCGCACTCGCAGGCAATTCCGCTGATGTCTCCTTCATCTGCCGCCTCACACTGCGGACTGCAATATTCTTCATCATCGCCGACTGCACACCGGCATCCCTCATGCGCACATTTATTGTTTTCGTCTGCCATTAATTAAATTCCTCCCTTTGTTCGTTTTAAATTTCTTTGCCGCCTTTATGAAGCAACAGATTCGATTATAAACCGTGCGGCATCGCGCGGGCAATAATTTCCGGTGCAAATTTTTTGACTTTGACGAATCAATCCGTTATTTTCAAAGACATCTTCAAGTTGCTGTCAAATCTAAAAATCTAAGAGGAAAAAATATATGGAAACGATTTCCGAAGATGCCGGTTTGTCAAAACCGGACGGTTTGAGGGCAATTTGGGGGAGCGCACTGGTCGCCGGGATTTTGGACATTACAGCGGCGTCGGTGACTAATTGGCTGCGCAACGGGCGCGGTCCGCTTTCGACTTTTCAATCGGTCGCCGGCGGTTTCTACGGCGCGGAAACTTTTAACGGCGGTTACCGGACAGCCGCACTCGGCTTGGCGATTCATTTTTTTATCGCTCTGACGGCGGCAGCGGTTTATTATCTGGCGAGCCGGAAGTTGAAATTCATGCTGGATACGCCGGTTTTAAGCGGCGCGCTTTACGGCGTCGCGGTCTGGTTGTTTATGTACATGATTGTGCTGCCGCTCTCGGCTTGGAAGCTTTCAACTTACTCTTTTCAATCGGTGGCGACCGGCATTTTAATTCACATTTTCTGCGTCGGGCTGCCGATTGCGCTCATCGTCCGGCGATTTTCTAATCGGTAGCCGGACAAAAAATAAACAAAACGTCGGAATAGATAGAAGGTAAAAGATAAAAGATAAAAAGCGTTCTAATCCATAATCTGTCATCTATCACCTTTCAACTATTCCGGCGCATTTTTACGTTTAAATTAACCCGTCCGCCGGCTTGGTTTTTGTCCTGTCACTTATTTCGGAATTTTACGCATCTACCTGTAATTACTCATCTTCCAATCTTTTTTTGCCGCGGAAGGAACCTTTTCGCGTTTCGGGCATCTAACGGGTTGACCAGCTAATTTTTAACTTTCAAATCAGTATTTTTCGGGAAGAATCTTCTAATGAAACAAAACAGATTGATTTCTCTTGTCTTGATTTACGCTCTTTCTCTGAGCTTTTTCATCCATGTCGCGCCGGCGCAGAAAACGACCGCCGTGTTGCCGAAAGGGTTGAATTTCCGGCTCACCGAGCTTGAATCGACGGCGGTCAAAACCGAAACTCCGAAACCGCCGGAAGTCTTCAAGTTGAGCGACGCGGAAGCGAACGCGATAATCCGGCGGCTGCCGCCGATTCAATCGGACGCTTCGGATGAAAAGGAATTTTCGCTGCGCGCGAACACCCAGCCGCTGCCGAAAACCGGTAAAATCATTCCCGTTAAATTTCCGTCCGACGAACGGCGCGACGTGCTGCCGGTGACCGCTTCCGGCGCGCTCGAAATCGAGCGATTTGCGCCCGAAGGCAGCGCGGCGCTGGTTTCGGATTTGACCGTCACGTTTTCGCAGCCGATGATTGCCGTTACGTCGCAAACCGAAGCGTCAAGCACGGCTCCCGTCAAACTAACGCCCGAAGTCAAAGGCAGATGGCGCTGGCTCGGAACGACGACGCTCGTCTTCGACGCCGAAAAGCGGTTCCCGATGGCGACTACCTTTACCGCCGTGATTCCGAAAGGCACGAAAGCGGCGACCGGCGCTGAACTGGAAAAGGATTTTTCGTGGACGTTTACCACGCCGCCGCCGAAGATTGAAAAATTCGTGCCGCAAAAAGGGCAGAGCGAGATTTATCCGCCGGACACGATTCTGGCGGCAAAATTTAATCAGGAGATTGACGAAAACGCTATCCTGCCGAAAATCCACGTCTTCGCCGGCGAAAAAGAGATGCCGGTGCGGCTTATCACGGCGGAAGTCGACGAAAACTACACGGCTTACCAGTATCTCGAAAAACCGAAGCCCAAAAGCTGGCTCGCGTTTCGGACGGTTGATTTACTGCCGCAGAACACGGACGTCAGAGTCGTGTTTGAAAAAGGCTTGCCGTCTGCGGAAGGCGCGGGCGTCAGCCCGGCGGAACAGAGTTTTTCATTTAAAACACTGGAACCGCTAAAACTTACCGGTTCCTACTGCACTTACAAGCAAAATCCGACTGTCTGCGCGCCGTCGGACGATTTCCGGCTGCAGTTTAACCGCTCGCTTTTTCCGGGCAAATTCGATACTTCGCTCGTTAAAATCGAGCCGCCGATCGAAAACGCGAAAATAGAGGCAAGCGGGACCGTCATTGTTATCAAAGGCAAGAAAACGCCGAACACCGTCTACAAAGTGACGCTTTCGGGCGAGGCGATGGACTTTTACCGGCAAAAAATCGGGCAGGACATCACGGTCGAATTCAAGGTCGGCACGGAACCGGCGCTATTTTTCGCGACCGCCAGCGATTTGATGACGCTCGACCCGAACGGCAAGCCGGAGTTTTCGATTTATTCGCGCAATCAACCGGGCTTTAAGGTCAGGCTTTATTCCGTCACGCCCGACGATTATTTAAGTTTTCGACCGGTTTTGCGTGATTATTACAATACGAGCCGAAGGTCTGTGCCGTCCGTGAATTTCGGTCGATTGATTTTTGAGAAAACATTCGAAACCGGTGCGTCGGTGGACGCCTTTACCGAAACGCGCATCGATTTGAGCGAGGCTTTTCCCGGTAATTTCGGGCACGCGATTCTGGTTGCCGAACCGGCGATTAAAAACGAGCAGTACGATTCGCAAAGTTTGCCGGTTCTCGTCTGGATTCAGTCAACCGCTATCGGCATCGACATGCTGCACGATTACGAAAAGCTGACTGCGTTTGCGACCGAGCTGAAAACCGGAAAGCCTTTAGCGCAGGCGGAAGTGTCGCTGCGTTACGACAAAGGCAGCGTTTTGAATTCGGTGACGGACGCCGCCGGGATTGCCGAATTTATTTTGCCGGACTACGGCGGGCGACCTTTTCTGCTGGTTAAACAAGGCGCGGATTCGGCGATTTTGAGCGCGCCGCAGGA
>DASWRC010000236.1:0-16612 GCA_036403375.1 Pyrinomonadaceae bacterium | reverse complement strand
GGAGAAAGGGGAAAGGATTAAAGGGGTGATTTTTCTTAGGAAGGTTTTATTCTCGCTTTCTCCATTTCTTCCTTTCTCCCCTTCTTCTTCACGGACGACGATGCGTGAAAAACTGTGATTCTCGATGACGATTTCCTCGTTCGTTTCCACATCGGCGACAAATTCGTAGCCTTTGCCCGGCACGGTGACGAGAAATTGCGGCGCGTTTTTTCGCTCGCCCAGGACCTTTCGCAGAGTTGAAATTTGAACCGCCAGATTTGCTTCTTCGACAAACTGACCCTCCCAGACGGCGCGCAGAATCTCGTCCTTCGAGATAACGCGCCCGGCGTTTTCGGCGAAAAAAACCAGCACGTCGAAAGCCTTCGGGTTTAATTGAATCGGGTTGCCGTCGCGCGCGAGCCGTCGCCGTCCGGCATCTAACTCGAAGCCGGCAAAAGAGATAATTTGTTTCGGCTCGTTTTTCACTGCGCCTTTAGAAAAATTTATAAAAATTTATCGCTCGATTTAAGACTTTTTAGAAGCCTTTCAATCATTCTGTCTGCGTCGCAAGTTTTTGAAACGGACGGCAAACGACGGGAAATTGTTCGGGACGCCGTAAATTTTAACAGATATTCCCCGTGAGCAAAAGGATTTTTTAAAAATGAAGGCTAAACGAGAAACGGAAATCACGATTGAAACGCACGAAATTACGATTATACGACTTCACACATACCAATCAACGACCGTCTTTTGCCGCCGCTGCCGGGCGAGGTTGAAACATTTTTCCGTGGCTCGCGCGGCGGCTGTTTTGAAAATTTCGGAAACGGCGATTTTCCGGCTCGTCGAAGACGGACAGGTTCATTCAACCGAAACCGCCGCCGGCAGGCTGCTCGTGTGCGGCAATTCGCTGGCAGCACTGCTTGATGGCAGCAGCGTTCGGGACGAGGCATGAGTTCATGTCGCTCATCCTTTAGCCAAGCCGGATACAAATAAGGAGTAAAACTATGAAAACAAAAAATTATTTATTACAGGCAATCGCGCTCGTTAGTTTCGCCGTGCTGTATTTCGGCGCAGTTCAGGAAGCGCGCGCGGACGTTTCATCGTGCAGCAGCTTTTCGGGAATTCAGATGAAGCGCGTTACTTATTATGAAAATTTGAGTCCGCCGGCAAACGATTTGCGGGCAAGTATCGACGGCAACAAGCCGGTCATTCGTCTCAAAGGCTGGCTGTATTTTGCCGATGGTGAGATGAACAAAAACAAGCCGGTCATCATCTACAATCACGGACACAGCGATACGCGAAACGAGCCGTGCAGGCTTGCCAAATATTTTGTCGAGCAGGGCTTCGTCGTCTTTGCACCGCTCCGGCGCGGGCATTCCGCCAACACTCCAAGCCCGAAACCGGCAGATTGGCAACCAATTTCCTCAACCGGCGTTTTCACCGACGATTATGTAAAAAACTGCCTTATCAGCGGCAAATGCAGCTGCAACGTCTGCGGTATCGAATTGCCGGCGAGCGGGTGCAAATCAAACCGCTACGAAGTTGATTATATACGCCAGCAGGTGTCGGATGTCCGCCAGCAAATCAACTACATCAAAGACCATGACGCAATTAATTCTTCCGGCAAAAATACGACCGGAAAACTTGTCAACCCCGATCAGATAGCTGTTTTGGGACATTCCTACGGCGGCTCGGTAATCATTTTTGCCAACGCCGAGCTTGATACGCAAAGCGTCGCCATTAGCGTTTCCGGCGCGGAATTGTCCTGGGGCAGCGACGAACCGGAATGGGAAACCGAACTGAGCTGCGCGATGGGCAGCCAGAAGCGACCGATTTATTTCCTTCAGCCGAAAAACGGTCGCACGCTGGCACCGACCAAAACGCTTTACGGCATCGCCATTAACCAAAAATATCGCTCGCAAGCCGCAATTTTTCCGCCGACCGCGTGGGACCCGCTCAAAATTGACGACGACACGGGCTTGCCTGAGCTTGAATATAAGCAGGCGCACGAAAATTTCATCAGCAACGCCGACGAAATCAAAGGCTGGGGAAAATCGGTCAAAGAATTTATCGAACGCTATCCGAAATAAGGAACTGATTTAACAAACAAAATGGAGTGAAAAGATGAAAAACAAACGAATATTAACAACCGCCGCTATTATCGTCGCGCTGGCGACATTGACAGCCTTCGGAATCTTCCGAAACGTGCCGCGCACACAGGCGCAAGACCAACTACCGCCGCGCGTCGGGGACCGTGTTTCATTCGGGATGGTCGGCATCGCGGCAGGACAAACGCTGCGCGTCAGCGTGTCAAATATAATTATGCCGAACGATGTCGGTTTTCCGCCCGGACCGACCCGCGCGGTGATTACTTTTCGCAATGCCAACGGCAACCTGATTCGCAATCGAAGCGGCGAGGTCATCCGCAGAGCGGTTGATTTAGAACGCGGCGAGACGACGTTTCTTGACCTGAACTACGACGAATTTCCGCCCGGACCAACCCGCCTGCAGTCCCGCGCCGTTATTGTCGTCACTCCGCCGCCCATCGGCGACAGCACCGAACAACCGCCGCCCGTCAACGACCGCATCGTTTCAACGGTCGAGGTCATCAACAACCGCGACGGCAGAACGCAATTCGCCGTGTTCACAAACCCGGCGGTAATTCACGGCTTTAACCCGCAGCCCGACCCGCCGCTCGGACAATAATGCGTCAAATTATTTGCAGAAAAAAGGGCGGAAATTCATCCGCCCTTTTCGAATGAATGAGAGTTGAATTTACTCGACCTTCACAAAATCCGTGCCTGTTCTGCCGAAGGTTTCGGGATGATACATTTCCTCGGCTTTCGCGGGCGGGACGACGAATTCGCCGGGCGTCGTCGCGCGGGTGACGTAACTGTAATTGTAAACGCCTTCCCAGAGCAGAGAGGCAAACGCTTCGGCGCGCTCGTCGCGGAAATTCTGGTGTTCGAACCAGTATTGTCGCCACCAATACCAGCCGTAACCATAACTGCGGCTGCCGTATTCCAGAACGGCAGTGTTCGCTCCGGTGTCCGCCGGAACGTCTTCGGTTACGGCAAGTCCCGGATTCAAGATTTCAAGCCCGGCAGGCAGATTATCGACCAGCGCGACGTGATAGCGACGCGCCTGCGCGACCATCGTCAAACGAATGCGCACGCGCGCGCCCGACTTGAATGTCCAGCTTCCGTCGGCGTTCTGCCGCACGTCGTCCGCCTCATCGACCGCTTCGTATTTGCGAAGCACCGTAAACCCGTAATCCGCCGGGGCGAGCTTCAGATTGCGGGGCGCATACTTCATACCGATTCGGTAATAGAGCCGACCCGCGCCCTGTTTTTCCAAAATCAAGTTGGAAGTTCCATTCTGCTCGGTCAGGTAGGACATCGGAATATTCAAAAGATTCGAATCGACGGAGCGACCTTTGAACAATTCCTCGCCCGCGTAAGTTCCACCGAGCCAAATTTTCGTTACGAAATCGGGCGTCACTTTCTCGAACGCGTTGAAGTATTTGTCGAGCGCGAGCAGGATAAAGACGTTTTCCTGCGTGTTCGACCACGCGCCTTTCGTGCGGTGGTCGAGAAGTCCGCGAACCAGTTTCGGAATCAAATCGCCGGTGTTGATGCCCGCCGATTTGTTCAGCACGTCCGCCTTGATTAACGCTTCGAGCAGCACGCCGTCGGCGCGGCGGTTTGAATACATAATCAGCCACGCACCGTCGCCGTAATCAGTGACAAAATTAGCTGTCGCGGCGGTTTCGGTCGTGCGGTTCATCAAAAAGCGTTTAATCGCCTCGACTTCCGCCGCCGAGTTTTTATCGTCCGCGAGGACCGACAGAATCCAGCCGATTGCTTCAAACGGCAGTTTTTCCAAGCCGGCTTCTTTTAATAAAGCTTTCGCCTTTGGCGTGTCCTTATCGCCCATCAAATCGCGAACGTAAAGCGCGTAGGCAGAAATCGTCCAGCGAACCTGCGGCGATTTGCGATGCCATTCGTCGAATTTCGATTCGATGTTTTTCAGGTAAGGCTTCGTTTTATCGAGCATCCCATCGGGCACTTTGTAGCCTTTCGCTTTCGCCAGCGCAAGCGCGTGCGCGACGTGAACCGTCAAAAACGGGTACTCGTAGCGTTCGCGCCGCTGCGACCACAAGCCGAAGCTGCCGTCTTCGCGCTGCCGACCTTTTAAGAGTTCGATGTCCTTTGCGTAGGATTTATCGAGTTCCTCTTTGGTCGGCATATCTTTCGATTTGAACGCCGTCAAAACGTCGCGCAGCGCGGCGATGGAAATCATTCGCGACGAAATCTGCTCCGAGCATTCGTACGGATAGCGATAGAGATAGATAAACGCGTCCGTGAGTTCCTGTAATTGCGTCGAAGAAGTCGTAACTTCCAGTCCGCCGAACTGCGGGTAAACGTCGCCCGGCGTCTGCACGGGCTGGAAAATCGCGCCGTTTGCATCGGTCGTGCCGTAAGTCGCAAAGGCTTCGGTCGTCGCCGGAGTCCAGACCGGAAGGCTGATTTCCGCCGCGTCCGACCAGCTGCCGCTCGTGACGGCGATTTGGAAACGCGCCGTCCCGGCTTTTTCCGCCGAAACCGGAAAGCGGACTTCGGCGCGGTCGTTTGCCTTAATCAAAACGCTTCTGCCGCCGCCGTTCGTTAAGGTCGCGTTGGTCGCGCGCACCGCGACGTTGACCGCCATGTCCTTGTCGGTCTGGTTTTGGACGACGACCGGCAATTCGATTTTATCGCCGAAGTTCATAAAGCGCGGCGCCGAGGGGCGAACCATCAAAGGCTGTCGCGCGGTCAAGCTGGATTCGCCGCCGCCGAAGCGTTTCCCGGCGTCAACCGAAACCGCCATCACGCGATACCGCGTCAGGTTGTCGGGCACTTTCACCTCGACCGTCGCGCGCCCGCTCGAATCCGTTTTCACGGACGGCGCAAAAATCGCCAGCGCGTTAAAGTTCGAGCGCAGGTTTATCGGCGTGTCGGGATTGACGGGCGCATCTTCGTCGCGTTCGGCTTCTTCCGACTTGGTTTTGTCATCTTTGGCTCTTCTCATCGCCTGTTTTTCAACCATCGGCGCTTTGGGCGAAGGTTTGACAGACGTATTCGCCGAGCTGCCCGCCGTGATTTCCGAAAGCGCGCGCCCGTTAACAGGCAGTTCCCGCACGTCCTGCGGTTTTATGTCTTTCTCGTTACCGAGCAAAATGTCTTTTCGCGAATGATAATCGGTGACGCCGGCGCCGCGCTGCGAATAGAAAAGTTCGAGCGGATTGCCGATGCGGTAACCCGACAGCGCGAGCACGCTTTCATCGACGACGACGACCGCGACTTCGGAATCGGCGACCGGCTCGCCGCGATTATCCGTGACGGCGACATCGATTTTTGTCGTGCCGCCGGGTTCCAAAGTTTTATCCTGCGGCTCGGCGGAAACGTTTAATTTGCGAATGTCGGTCGAAATTTCGAGATTCAGGCTGCCGCTCGCAAAGGCGGGGCGTTTCGCTAATTTCGGGTCTGTTTCGCCCTTATCGTTCTGCCGCTCAGCCGCGCCCGTCAAATCGACCTGTGCGTAAATGTTCGGCAGATATTTTTCCTGCAGAGGGATTTTCAAAGTGATTGAAGAATCCTTCATCGTAAAGCGCTCGGTTTTGATAATCCCGTCGCGGCGCAGTGTCAGCACGCCTTCCGCCTGCGGGAACGGCGAGATGACGAGAATTTCCGCCGTTTCGTTCGGCGCGTATTCTTTTTTGTTCGGAATGACCTGCGCTTCTTCCTGTTCGACGCTGCGTTTCGGCGGCGTTTTCCCGCCCGGAACCCAGACCGTGAATTCCGACTCGTTAAAACGTTCACGGTCGTCCATCACGCGCGCCGTGATTTTATATTGTCCGCCCTGTTTGGCGATAAATTCACAGGTTTGCGATTTGTCCGCCAGCGATTTCAGGTTACAGGTCTGCTCGTCGATCGTTTTTTCAATCCACGCATTTTTTTCGTAAACCCAATCTTTCAAAAGCGCCTTGATTTCAACGTCGCGGTCTTTGACAAGATTGCCGTCAATGTCCGAAACAATCGATTCGATCGTGATTTTTTCGCCTTTCTGGACAAATGTCCGCGGCGTCTTGATGCCGACGTACAAATCCGCCGGGTGAACCAGGAGCGACGTTGAACTCGACCACGTCTGCCGGTTCACGTCCTGCACCGAACTCGAAGCCGAAATCGTGTACGGGCGCGGCGGTTTGACCGACTCGAAGTCAATTTTCAGGCGATGAATTCCCGCCGCATCCGTGACGCCTTTGAAAGTCTGCGTCGTCGATTGCCCGCCCGGACGATAACCGCCGCCTTCGTAATCATAACTTTTATATCTGCCCCACCACGGAATCCACGTGCCGAACGTGAAATCGCCCCGATTCGGCGGCGTGTAGCTGGTCGGCGTCGCCGTTACCGTCCAGTTCGCGTCGGCGTTTGCCAGACCGCCGCCCGCAAAATATTTGGCTTCGACCGATAAATTTGCCTTGCCGCCGACAAAATGCGGCGCTTCCGTATCGACTTTCGCCCTGACTTCAAATTCGGGACGGCGAAATTCCTGCACGTTGAACTGGTGCGCGGTCGAGCCGCCGCCGGCTGAAATGTAAACGGTCGCCATCCCGAGATTCATGTTGTCGGTCAGCTTGAATTTGAAATCGAACGCGCCGAAGCCGTTCAGATTCGCCGTGCCTTTCGTAATTTCGTTGCCGCGCGAATCGTTGACGGAGTAATTGACGGCGCTGCCGGCGCGGTCGCCGAGCGGTTGAATGTCGCCGAGCTTTCCGGCTTCGTAAAAGCGAATGTAACCTTTGATGGAAACTTCTTCCTTCGGGCGATACATCTTGCGGTCGTCGAAAACAAACCAACGCAAGCCGTCCGCGTAGCCTTTTTTGTACCAGTTGCCGTAATCGCTCCAGTAATAGGTAGAATCTTCGGGCATAAACGCGATGTCTTTGCCGCGGCGCGCAATCAGCATATTCTGCGCTTTCTGCGATTGCGTGTCGGGCAGCGGAAGGCGCAAAATGCCGCTGCTCCCGGTTTGATTCGATTCCGCCGCGTCGACGGTTTCGGTTTCCCCGGTCGCACCGTTTTCGTCAACCGATTCGACTTCCGCAGACGGCTTTTCCGCGCTTCCCCAGCTCCAGAGCCATTCCCACCACGATTTGTTGTTCGACTGGTTTTCGGAAACGCGTTTTCCGTTTACATTTTTGCCGTTCGGATAAATCGAAAGCTCGACGCCCGAGAGCGGCTTGCCGGTCTTCAAATCGGTCGCAAAACCGACTAATTCCTCGTTATCGACAAATGCGTCCAAGCCGATTTGTGTCGATTGCGCCCAGACGGTGATTTTCGTGCGGTCGTATTTATCGCGCCGCACGGTCGGCTCGATTTCGATAACCGCGTTGCCGTAGCCCTCACTCAAAGCTGCCGCCAAATCAATGCGCGTTTCGACCATCTCGTCCGGCTTCGTCTCGATCGGCAGAACTTTATTGACAACCAGGCGTCCGGGCAGCTTCGGGCGTTTCTGCTCGTCGTAATAGGCGTAGCGCATATATTGCCGGAAACCTTCCCAATCCTGCGGCGTGACCGCCGTAATTTTTATTTTGACGGACGGCATATTGGTCGAAAAAATCGAGTAAGTCTGTTTGGCGGTCGGGTCTAAAATAACGAATGTCCCGCCCTGCGAATAAAGATTCGCTTCCGCCGAGCCGACCTTGAAAGTCGCCGCCGAAGTCGTGTCGAGAGTTTGACCGTAGATGTCTTTGATGCCCGCCTTGAGCGTTGCTTTATACGTCGTACGACCTTTTTTGTAACCCTGAAAATAGATGTATTGACCCGACGGGTAAATCACCAGGTTATCGGCGGGCGGCTCGATTTTGAGCATCGATTTGTCGAACGTCGCCGGGTCAATCGGGTTTGTAAACTGCATGTACCAGGTGTCGGACGGCGCACAGACTTTGCTGCTCTCGTAATTGCACCAGCCGCCCGTGTAACGCATCGCGCCGTAAGTTTGAAAGCTGTAAACCTGGTCTTTGGTAGTCGTCAGCGGTCCTTCCGCCGACGGCGTGCCTTTCGGGAAATTAACGCTGATAGCCGAATCGCCGGGCAGCGCGTCATTCGTCAGCCCTTCGTTCGTGACGGCGCGAAAAGCGAGCCAGCGCCCCGTTTGCGCCTGTTTCGCGTAATACGAAATCGAGCCGTCCTTATCGATTTCTTCCTGCGTCGCGAGCCTTACGGAAAGCGGTTTGCCGCCGCCCGTGACTTTCATTGCCTGAAGCACGGCTTGCCGGTTGATTTGCTGGTCGAACGAGACGAACATCAGCGCGTCGCGCCGCGTCACCTGATTTTGCGGGACAAAAGTTTCGACCTTCGGCGGCGGCGTCGCAAAAGTCCACGTCACGTCCTTTTGCAAAACCTGTCCGGTCGCGGATTTTGTCCCCGCCGGAATCCGCGCGGTAAACCTGGTCGCCATCGGAAAACGCTTCGTCGTGTCGAACATAAGGGTTTTCGTCCCGAGCCAGCGCCATTTCCCTTCCGTTTGCGGCGTCAATTCGACGGGCGCGTAGCGTGCGGCTTCTTCCTGCGAGGTGACGGCGACCATCGGCTGCGAAAACGTGACCGACAAATCCGGCGCGACCGGAACTTCGCCTTCGGGCGAGAAGCGGATAACTTCGAGCGGGATTTTCGCCTGGTCGGTTATATTCGGGTTGATTTGCTCCGCGGCGGGAAACTTGACGGGAATCATTTGCCCGGTTTTCGGCGCGGGCAGCGTTCCGGCGCGTTTATTAAAATCCTTCTGGTCATCCTGTTCCGATTTTATTTCGGGAATCCGCTTGAGCAGCGAATTCGTATCGCCTTCCGAGAGCGGATTCGTCTCGGCAAGCGGTTGTTTCTCGCGCTTTTCCGCGCCTTCCTCGCCTTCCGAGAGACGAAACTGCAAACCATCGGGTAAATCTACATTCATATTCGTTTTTGAAACAGTTTTTGCGCTCACCTTCTGGGCGTTTGCCGAAATCACAAAAGGCGAAATTATATTTAAATAAATGCCAGACAGCAATAAACAGGAAATTAGGGTTTTCATTATTTTTATCTTTTCACACTCGGGTTAAAGCATGGATTGAACCGCAGCCGGTGTGCGTTCATCTTACTCCAAATTTTTAATTGAAACTAGCTTTTCGAAAAGCTCTGTTCCCCTTCTGAACGCGGCGCGCCCGAAAATCTTGCAGACGATTATCCGGGGCGGTCAAAATTCCGGTGCGCGGTTTGCTTTTTGTTAGTAACTAATTTAACTTTCCTGTTATACTTAAAGCGGAATTTGCAACATTTCGGAAATTGCCGTCGTACGATTTCCGGCGAGAAGTTCTTTATAAGATAATTTTTTAGGAGCAAAGATAATAGAAAATGGGATTGTGGGCTAGATTCAAGAGATTATTTCGCGCTAATACGGGCGCGGCGTTGGACAAACTGGAGAATCCCGAATTGATTCTCCAGCAGACGATTCGGGATATGCGCGACCGCGTGCCCGAATTAGCCAACAAAGTCGCACACGTCAAAGCGGCGGAAAAAAGATTTGCCAAAGACAAGGAAAAACTGGAAAGCGACGTCGTCGAATTAGACAGCAAAATCAAAGCGGCAGTTAAACAGGGACGCGACGACATCGCGATGAGCTATATCGGTCAATTGCAGAGCGCGCAGACGGATTTGTCAAAAACCGGTCAGCGGCTGGCGCAGGCTGCGCAGATGACCAAGCAGGCGGAAAAGGCTTTGGAAAACTACAACATCCAGCTCAAGCGCCGCCAGGAAGAAGCTTTACAATTGGTCAGCGAATCGCGCCGCGCGCAGATTCAGGCTCAATTAGCGCAGACGATGCAGTCGTTCGAACTCGGCGACGAAGCTTCGACGTTCAACGAAATGCGCGAAAAAATCAACAATCAATCGGCGCTCGCGGAAGCCAAAATGGAGCTCGGTTTCAACTCGGTCGATATGCAGATGATGGAAATCGAGCGCGAAGCCGCCGATATGCAGCTGCAGGACAAACTGCTCGAATACAAATCATCGATGGGTTTGCTCGGTGCGGGTTCGAACAATGCGGGCAAACAAATTTCAGCCGGTTCGGGTGCGAAAAACGAAGGCGAAGTTTTAGACCAGGTGTTGCTGAACGAAGCGAATGAAAATAATAAGTGAAACTGAAAACTTTGGCGGCAAAACTTAGCGGGACGTTTTAGCATCTACAATATTTATGGCTGATTTAGCGAAATATCAACAAGAATTCAATAGGTTCAACACCAAATACGTCAAGGAAGCGGTCAAGGAACCCGTCAACTTCTGGGGTTTGGCGGGTTTCGCCGTCGCCGCCGCTTACACGGGAAGCATTATACCTCTGTTTATCGCGCTTCTTTTCGAAGCCGCTTATGTAGTTTTTCTGCCGATGATTCCGGCATATCGTCAATTGGTCAACACTCGCGAGAGAGAACGCCTCCGTGCTTTGAACAAAGCGTCGCGCGAAAAATTAATCAAGAGCTTTACGCCCCGCGAGCGTGAAGCGGTCGAATATCTGCGCTGGCAGAAAGACAAAATCCTCGAAAATTATCATAAATTCACGGGCGCGCGCGAGCTGCCGTCGAATCTCAAATCGCTCGAACAGCGCTGGGAAGATTTCGTCGATTTGCTCGACGTTTACCGCCGCCGCAAGCAGCATCTGAAATCAATCAACCGGCAAGCCGTGCATAACCAGCTGGCGCAGGCTTTTCGCGCCGCCGAAAATTCGCCGGACGAAAAGACACGCCGCATTCAGCAAACCAACGTCGAAATCCTGAAACGTCGCCTGGCTTCGTTCGACGAACTGGAACGCAGCGTCAAACTGGTCGAAGGTCAGCTGCAATCGATCGAAAACTTCTTCGGCTACCTGAACGACGAAATCGTCACGATGAGCACGCCCGAAAAATTCTCTCTGCTCGATTTCGAACAGCTTTCCGATTCCATCGCGATGACCAAACAGATGCTCGACGCGACCGCCGATTCGGTCGGCGCGCTCGATTCCTACAACCGCGAAATGGGCAATTACGAGCTGCTGCCGGAAGCCAACCGATAAAACAACGAAAAACGGAAAGTGGAAAACGGAAAATGAAGAAGGTTCTTCTCATTTTCCGTTTTCCACTTTCCAATGCTTGTCTCGTTTTTCATAATCAATTAAAATTAACGATTTCAGCTTGAACTGAAAATTTGGCAATTTTACACAAACTATTTAACAGGAAGATTTATAAGAATATGAAACGAGTAGGTATTTTAGTGGGACGCGAACAGACGTTTCCCGAGTCAATTATTAATTCGATTAACGAACGCGGAAACGGTGAAGTCGTGGCGGAAATGGTCAAGGTCGGCGGCATCCGTATGGACCAGGACAAGAAATACGATGTCATCATCGACCGCATTTCGCACGAAGTTCCCTTTTATCGCGCGATGTTGAAAAGAATGGCGCTTGAAGGCACGTACATCATCAACAACCCGTTCTGGTGGTCGGCGGACGACAAGTTTTTCAATTTTTCGTTAGCGTCGAAAATCGGCGTCGCGATTCCGAAAACGGTTCTCCTGCCGCAGGAAAAATACATTAAGGACATCACGAGCGAATCTTTGCGCAATCTGGAATTCCCGATTGACTGGGAAGGCATCTGCGAATACGTCGGCTTTCCGGCATTTCTGAAACCGCACGACGGCGGCGGCTGGAAAAACGTTTCGAAAATCTGGAATTTGGACGAGCTCTGGCACGAATACAATCAATCCGGCACGCTCTGCATGACTTTGCAGGAAGGCATCGAATACGACCAGTTCGTCCGCTGCTACTGCGTCGGCAAGGAAAAGGTTTTGATTATGCCCTACGACCCGTCGCAGCCATATCTCTCGGGAATGCAGTATGTCAACGTTGACGATTACTTAACACCCGAACTGCACGCGCGCGTCGAGCGGGACGTCATCACGATTTGCGAAGCCTTGGGCTACGACCTCAACACGGTCGAATTCGCCATTAAGGACGGCATTCCCTACGCGATTGACTTTATGAATCCCGCGCCGGACGCCGAGCTTGCTTCGGTCGGCGAAAAGAATCACAAATGGATTGTCGACGCGATGACCGATTTCATTTTCAAAAAACTCGAAGAAGGTTTCGAAGCGCCCGCCTACCGCTGGTCGGAAATGTTAGCCGCGCCGCAAGCAGCCGCCGCGGTATCGCAAAACACGACCGACGCCGCCGCGCCGAAAGTCAAAGCGCCGAAAGCGAAAAAAACGGCTGAACCGAAGTCCACAAAAACCAAAAGGGCTGGCAACGGCGAGTAGTTTTATTCAGTAATACGGAAACTAAAAAGAAACGCGGACAGGAATGTCCGCGTTTCTTTTTCTTCTTTCAGTCCCTGTCCCGTGCTATGATTTGAAAGTCTTAACCCGTCAAGACAATCTCAAAACAACCTTTCCAAAAATCAAAATTTCAGCTCGTAAATTAAAAATCAATGAACAAAACAACCAAAAATTTCCTTATCGGCGTTCCGGTCATAATAATTGTGCTGCTTGCAGTATTTATAATGTCGATGCTTGCCGGGGCTTCTTTGCTCAATAATATCTAGCAAGCACGGCAGCGATTCTTCCCTTTTTCCGGGAAATCAGAATTTCAATTATCAAGCCCGAAATTTATGAAAAAACAAACTAAGATATTGCTTTTAACGGTTCTTATCATCGTCGGCGTTTCGCTGGTCGGAATTCTCGCCCTGCTTTACATGATGGCGCGCGTCTGGGGCGGTATGCTTGAGCACATCTAAAAAGCCAAACGATACTGGCAACGCCGAACAGTTTTTACCGGCTTGAGTACAAATCGAACCGCGATCTCTCGCAGCCCGCATTTTTATTGTCATTGTTGTAAAATCGGTTTATGGACAACAAATATCAAATCCCGAAAAACAAAAAGCCCGAAACCAGACAGGAAATTATTCAGCACGAGATTGAAGAGCTTATCAAACGCCGCGACGCCGAAACCAGTATGCCGGCAAAACAGGCGCTCAACGCAGAAATTACCAGGCTTTTTGCGCAGTATGAAAGGCTTAAACTGTAGATTTTAGATTGGAGTTTATTTGGAATCTTCGAGATAGCGATGCAGAACGGTTTCAAACTCTTCGAAATCAATCGGTTTTTCAATCAAACCGTCACACCCGGCATCGAGGACTTTTTTGTGTAATTCCCGACCGTATGCCGTCACGGCTATAATCGGAACATTGCCGCCTTTTTCAAAGCCGCGGATGGTTCGCGTCGCGGTGATGCCGTCCATTACCGGCATCGAAATATCCATTAAAACAAGGTCGGGCGAATGCGCTTTGAGACTCTCGACGGCTTCCGACCCGTCCGCTGCTTCGATGACCTCATAGCCGTAACTTTCGAGAAGCAGCTTCATAAAAAGGCGCGTATCTTCGTAGTCTTCAACTAACATTATCGTCCTGCCCATAACCTTGTTCCCCTGCTCTTAAATAATTTGTTTCAGACAATTTTGGCAAAATTGAAATCGCAATAATATTTAACTTAACCTAACGATACACCCTTTCCACGATAAAAGTAAGGAAATTTCGACCTTTTTTCCCCCGACCGCGAACTTGAATAATTTTATGTGCAATTCCCGGCATTCATTGCCGTTTGAGGTTGAAAGATCTCCCTGATAAAAAACATCTTATAAATTGCAGACTGCCCGTTCCTGCTATGAACTTGATTAAATAAACGACGCCGCCGTTAATTATTTGCGCCGAACGCCTCGCTCCCAACGGGCTTGCGGGCTGAGAGAGCCGCGTTTCCGGTCGAGGTTGAGCAGTTGCGCGCGTTCGGCTTTTTCTTCCGGGCTGATGTCGGCGGCATCAACAGTTCCGGCGTAAAAGGTGATGTGTTCGGGAATAAACGAGCGGTCGCCGATTTTTAATTCGGGCGCGCGCGTCCGTTTCAGAACGGGCGCGAATTCGTATATATCCAGCATTGCCAACTCAGCTTCGGTCAGGTTGCAGATTAGTCCGCCGTTTAAGATTCTTCGCTTTTCGTGCGGCGCGGCGGCACGGGCGTATAAAAATAGGGCGCGGGCTACGGCGGGCGCCGTGACGCCCGCTTTGATAAGCGTTTCAACGCTGCCGCCGGCGCGTTTATACCAGCGCCGGAGCATCGTCCCGGTGACGATTGCCGTGCGGACGTTTTCAAGGCGGACGTTTCTCAGGATAACGATGTCCTGCGGGTTTGATTGCACGAGCCGCGCCGCTTCCGCCGCCGCGCCGGTTTCCAGTATCCGAAAACGCCCGCGCGACTTTAAAAGCGCTCGAAGCTGGCGGTGTCGAAGCAGCGAACCGTAAGAAAATATCACGGTGTCGTTGTCGAGCGCGGCGGGCAACGCCGCCGAATCTTCATCGCTTATCTTCAGCGCCATGAAACCATTATAAGCGGTCTGCCGTTATTTTCGGTCGCGGGCGAAGAACCGATAGATTTTTAGAAACGCCTTTCAATTTTTCCCAACTGCCAACTGCAGTTATCGTCGTTCTTAACCGCACTCATTCTTCGAGATATTGGTTGAGGAGGGCTTCGAGCGCGCTGAAATCGACGGGTTTGGTCAGCAAATCGTTAAAACCCGCTTCGATGGCTTTTTTATAGAGTTCCCTGCCATGAATGGTGACGGCGATAATCGGGATGTCGGCGCCCTGTTTGAATTTTCTGATAGCTCGCGTCGCCGTTAAACCGTCCATCAAGGGCAGCCCGATGTCCATCAGTATAAGGTCCGGGAACTGCGATTTCAGCGCCTCGACGGCTTCCAAACCGTCGGCGGCTTCGATAACCTGATAGCCGTAGCTTTCCAGCAGGTATTTCATAAAGAGGCGCGCATCTTCATAGTCTTCGACAACTAAAATTTTTCTCTTCATAAACCTTACTCCATACTGCTAAATAAGATTTGAAGGGTTATCTTATAGAGACTTTTTTGAACTTCAATCAAAAATCCGCTGCCTGCCCGCTTAAATATCAAAAGCGAACACTTTCAACAAAAAATGGTTTTGGTGCAATACCAGTGCCATTAAGCTTTGCCCGGTTTTCGCACGGAAGCAGGGGAACGGGCTTGAAAATTTTCAAGCCCTTCCGCGTAATTCGTAATTTGAATTCGTAATTTGAATTCGTAACTGATGCTAATCTTCTTCTTCGACCAGCTCGTAAGGAATTCTATCGGCAAAAAGATTAAGACCCATCAGAAGTCCTGCCCAAATCATCAGCGCGAGACTTGAAACCGCCCAGCCGATATTCGAAACCAGATGCTCTTCGAGCGTGATGCCGACAAGAATCGCCGGAAAGCCGAGGAAGGCGATTTTGAGCGAGGTTTTCTTCGAGCGTTCGAGCGTTTCGAGCAGATTGATACGGCTGATTTCCATTTCCATGTATTCTTCGTCGTCGTTCAGATGCAGGAAATAATCCGCCTCGCCCTGCGTCCAGCGCCGCAGCGCAGGCGTTTCCGCCAGCCGGTTTGCCGCCATAAAATTATGGATAACGTGCGCGATTTTGCCTTCGCGCAGCGCGATTTCCGCCATCCCGCGCAGGCTCCGAAAGTTTTCCTCGACCGTCTCGATTGATTTCACAAAAACCTTTCGCGCGCGTTCCCAATCACCGAATTGAAAATAGCTTTCGCCCATCCGCGCCAGCAGTTCTTTATCGTGCGCGGCACGTTTTTCCGCTAAACGAAGCATCGCCAGCGATTTCCGGTAAAGCTTCTGGTTGCGCTCCGACCCGGCAAACGAATTTAGACACCGCGCCGCCTCAAAAAGCAGCCACGCATCCTGCGGCAGGATAAACAGCGCGCGGCGAAAAACTTCGAGCGCCTGAAGGAGATGCCCCGACAGCCGCAGCTCATTTGCAAGACGGCGCAGATATTCCGCCTTTTCGATTTCCGCCGCACTGGTTTTCCGGTTTTGATTCTTCCGCCCGTCGAACTTCTGAAAAATTCCCGCCGAATCTTCCAGCACGTCGACACTCGGAATATGCTCGAACTCCGCTTTCATCAAAATTTCCTTCGGTTCCGTCAAATAATCGCGCAGCTCGATTGAACGATTATCGAGCACGTTTGCCGAAATGCGCGGAAAAATCTCATGCACCATCCGGCGATATTCTTCGCCGCCCGAACCGAAAACGAATTTCAGGTCTTTGCCGGAAATGCTCGTGCGGTAACGATAAAAAACATTGCCGCCGCGTTTCAGAGCGCGCAGTGCCTGCGTTTCGATTTGCTCGATGTCGGATAGTTTCAAGCGGTAATGAAAACCATTCAGATAAGCCCAGGCATTCGGCAAAATTCCCGTGCGGCGCAGGCGTCTGCCGTCAAATACGAGGCGATCGGTCAAGGCGAGCGCGGGCAAAAGCGTCGCGCACAAGCTCAGCAGCAGTATCGCCCAGAAATCTTTTTCGAGGTAGATAAAAAATGCCGCGAAAAACGTCCCCAGCAGCAGCGCGATGATATAACTGTTGGGCGAGACACGAATGCTCACCGTTTTATCGTTAAAAAAACTCGAAACATCCGTTCCCGCCGCCGTCTTCGCGTTTGCAATTTCTCTCAAATTGAAAAA
>DASWRC010000235.1:0-12882 GCA_036403375.1 Pyrinomonadaceae bacterium | reverse complement strand
ATTTACGATTTGCGATTTTTTCTTTGATAAATGATAAAATTTCAATTTTTACGAGGGTCCCGGAATTTGGTTTTCACTGACCACTGACCATCGACCACCGACCACTGACATATGACAGAACCTTTAGAACTGAAGAAAACCGTTAATTTACCGAAAACCGATTTCGCGCAGAAGGCGAATCTCGGGCAGGCTGAACCGGCGCGTCTGAAAAAATGGACCGACGCGCAGCTTTACGAAGCGATTCAGGACGCGCGCCGCGGCGCGGAAAAATTCATTCTCCACGACGGACCGCCCTACGCGAACGCCGATATTCATATCGGCACGGCGCTCAACAAGATTCTCAAAGATTTCGTCGTAAAATCGCGTTCGATGATGGGTTTCGCAGCGCCTTACGTTCCCGGCTACGATTGTCACGGTCTGCCGATTGAAACGCACGTCGAGAAAAAATTGACGGAAAAAGGCAAAAATAAAAACGACCTTCCGGTGGCGACCTTCCGCCGCATCTGCCGCGAGCACGCTTCGACGGCGATGAACAACCAGACGCGCGATTTTCGCCGTTTAGGAATCCTCGGCGAATGGGAAACGCCTTACCTGACGATGTCGAATGAATACGAATCGGAAACGGCGCGGCTTTTCGGGACGTTTCTCGAACGCGGTTACGTTTACAAAGGTTTGCGTCCCGTCTATTGGTGCATCCATGACCAGACGGCGCTGGCGGAAGCGGAAGTCGAGTACAGACTTCATACTTCGCCGTCGATTTACGTCAAATTTCCGCTCGTCACCGACCCGGCGGAAATCGACCCGAATCTGGCGGGAAGACGTGTTTCGCTCGTTATCTGGACGACGACACCGTGGACGATTCCGGCAAACCTGGGCATCGCGGTTCATCCCGATTACGAATACGTCGCGGTCGAAGAAAAAGGCGAGGTTTTGATTGTCGCGGCAGAATTAATTGGTTTTGTCGTCGTTAAATGCTGTCTCGGAATGCCGGACGAGAAAGGCGAGCGGCATATTCCGCCGGTTTTGGCGAGATTCAAAGGCTCACGGCTCGACCGGATGAAAGCGAAACACCCGTTTATCGACCGCGAATCGCTCATTATGAACGGCGAGCACGTAACTTTGGGCGGCGAAGCGGACGCGGAAACCGAAATCGACGTTGCGGAAGCGCGCGAGAAAAAAGAAACCGCCAAGGCGGGAACCGGACTTGTTCACACCGCGCCCGGACACGGTCACGACGACTTTGTTATCGGCAAAGAATACGGCTTGGAAGTTTATTGCCCGGTCGACGCGGCGGGACGATTTACGTCGGACGTCGAACACTTTGCGGGCGAAAACATCTTTCGCGCCAACCAGCAAATCGTCGAACTGATGCGCGAAAACGGCTCCTTGTTGATGTCGGAAAACTACGAGCACCGTTACCCGCATTGCTGGCGCTGTAAAAAGCCCGTCATCTTTCGCGCGACGCCGCAGTGGTTTATCGCGATGGACAATCAGGAAGATAAATCTTTGAGAAATCAGGCGCTGCGCGAGATTGAAAACGTGAAATGGCATCCCGCGTGGGGCGAAGGACGGATGGCGAATATGTTCAAAGGGCGTCCCGACTGGTGCGTTTCGCGCCAGCGTTCGTGGGGCGTGCCGATTCCGGTGTTTTATTGCCAGAAATGCAACGAAACGATTGCCGACCCGAAAATCGTTAATCACGTCGCCGACATTTTTCGGCAGGAAACCGCCGACGCGTGGTATAACCGACCGGAAAGCGAGCTGCTTCCCGCGGGTTTTTCGTGTCCGAAATGTGCCAGCACGGATTTTGCGAAGGAAACCGACATTCTCGACGTTTGGTTCGATTCCGGCTCATCGTGCGTCGCCGTTCTGGAAACTCGCGGCGAAACTTTGCAGTTTCCGGCGGACGTTTATCTCGAAGGCGGCGACCAGTATCGCGGCTGGTTTAATTCTTCTCTGATGTGCGGGTTGGCGGCGCACGACCAATCGCCGTATAAACAAATCATCACGCACGGCTGGGTTGTCGACGGGCAGGGCAAGAAACAGAGCAAATCCGAAGGAAACGTGACCGCGCCGATTGAAATCATCAACAAATCGGGCGCGGACGTTCTCAGGATGTGGGCGGCGGCGGTCGATTACACGGAAGACGTGCGCTGTTCGGACGAAATCCTCCAGCGCGTGACGGACGCCTATCGCAAATTCAGAAACACTCTGCGATACGCGCTCGGAAATCTGGACGGGTTTAATCCCGAATCGGATTCGGTTGCTTTGGGCGAAATGCTCGAAATCGACCGCTGGGCGCTTGCCGCCTTTGACGAAGCGGCGCGGAAAGTTTTGGCGGGCTACGAGCAATACGATTTTCAAGCGGTTTATCAAACGCTTTACAATCTCTGCACCGTGACGCTTTCGGCGCGCTATTTCGACATCATCAAAGACCGTCTTTACATCTTTGCGCCGGCGTCGGTCGAACGTCGTTCGGCGCAGACGGCTTTGTACGAAATCACGGACAAAATGTGCCGCCTGCTCGCGCCGATTCTCGTTTTCACGGCTGACGAAGCCTTCGAGAATTTGCCCGCGCAAAAGCTCGCGTCGGTGCATTTGGCAGAGTTTCCGCGCGTTTCGGCGGCGGACAATTCAAGGCTTTTAGCCGATTGGGAACAAATCTTTTCAATCCGCGACGAAGTTTTAAAAGCTTTGGAAGAGGCGCGTGAACGCAAGGAAATCGGCTCCGGTTTGGAAGCCAAAGTCATTCTGCGGACGGACGCGAAAGCGACGCGGTTTTTACTGCCCTTTTACGAAGATTTGCGCTACATCTTTATCGTCTCGCAGGTGGAAGTCCACGAAGAAGATTATTTCAGCGTGAATATCCGTAAAGCGGACGGCGCGAAATGCGAGCGGTGCTGGAATTATTCCGTTCACACGGGCGAATTTGAAAAATATCCGACCGTCTGCGAACGCTGCGCGGCGGCGCTTTCGGAAATCGAAAAAGCGGCGGCGGCTTAGAATAACCTGTGAGGATAAATTCAGCCGCGGATAAATTCAATGAGATAAAAATCTGCGAAACCCCTGATTCATCCGCCGCTAAATCTAAATTATTTTTTCGCGACCGCTTAAAATTTATGTTAAGAAAATCATTAATCGGCTTAGCAATCGTTCTGATTTTGGCGTCTGCCGGATTCGCGCAGAAGATTTACACGCCGGAAAAGGGTTCGTCCGAAAGAACGGCGATTCTGGACGCGCTGCGCGTGCCGGTCGAGAAGGAATTGAAGCAGAAAATTTCGTTCAGCATTGATGCCTTCAATGTTCAAAACGTCTGGGCGTATTTGTCGGGCGAGCCGCTCGGCGCGGACAATAAGCGACCGGATTATAAAAATACGCCGTACCGGGAAGCGATTGAGGCGGGCGCGTTCGACAATAATTTTTTCGCGATTTTGAAAAAGTCGGGCGGCAAATGGAAAGTCGTCCATTATGCAATCGGCTGCACGGACGTTTGTTACGCGACGTGGTGGAAGGATTACAAAGCGCCGAAAGCGATTTTTCCCTACACCGAATAAGTTTTTTAGACAAGCCGCTTATTGAGTAAGAATGGACACGGGAATAAATAAACGATAATCTGTGTTTATTCGTAAAATAGAGCGGTTTTGATTTTTAAGGAAGACAGTGAACAAAAAAGATTTTTTCTGGAAATTGGGCTATTTAGCGGCGGCGGGCGCGGTTTTTATGATTGACCAGGCGACGAAAGCGTGGGCGGTCAGCCGCCTGCGGTTCGGCGACGTACGCGAGGTCATTCCGAACTTTCTAAACTTTTCCTACGCGCAAAACCCGGGCGTGGCGTTTTCAATGTTCGACTCTCACGGCGACGCCGGGCGCTGGGGTTTATCAATCGTCGCGATTGTCGCGGCGAGCCTGGTTTTGTATTTCTTCTGGCGCACGCCGCGCACCGACGACCGGATGCTCGGCGCGCTGGCGCTTCTCTTTTCGGGCATCGTCGGCAACGTCACGGACCGCGCGCGGCTCGGGTTCGTCGTCGATTTTATCGACGTGCAGTTCGGTTCGTGGCATTATCCGACCTTTAACGTCGCCGACATGGCAATCTGTATCGGCGCAGGACTGCTGATTCTGGATATGTTTTTGTCAAAGAAAAAAGAGCCTGTCAAAACCGATGAAAAAAGTCCGGCTTGAAGCGATAACGCGCGAAAATTTTAACGAAGTCGTCAATTTAAAGGTCGCCGACGCGCAAAGCAATTTCGTCGCGCCGAACATGAGATCCATCGCGCAGTCGAAGATTAATCCAAGCCTGATGCCGATGGCGGTTTACGCCGGCGACGAAATGGTCGGTTTTGTATTATTCGGACGCGACGACGACGACGGCAGATATTATCTGGTGCGGATAATGATTGACGAGCGGCAGCAGGGCAAGGGCTACGGCAGAGCCGCCATTCTGGAAGTCGTCGAAGCCTTCCGCGAAACGGCGGATTGCGACGCCCTTTACCTGAGCTTTGTACCGGAAAACACGGGCGCGGAAGCGCTCTATAAAAGCATCGGTTTCGAGCCGACGGGCGAAATCAGTCACGGCGAAATCGTGATGCGGCTCGAATTAGAAAACAACGCAAATCCGAAATCCGAAATCCAAAATCCGAAATCAAACTGATGTATCCAGAAATTTTTAGAATCGGAAACTTTCCAATCAATACCTACGGCGTGCTGCTCGCCGCCGGAATGCTGCTCGCGCTTTTTGTCGCCTCCCGATTGGCGGCGCGCGACGGTCTGCCGCGCGAAAGGATTTATGACCTCGGACTTTGGACGCTTATCGGCGGGCTGGTTGGCTCGAAAATCCTGATGCTTTTTACGGAAGACAACGTACAGGTTTTGTCTCTGGATTTCCTGCGCTCGGGCGGCGTTTATTACGGCGGATTCATCGGCGGATTTCTCTCGCTCGTCGTGCTGATTCGCTGGTACAAGCTTCCCTTCTGGAAAGTGGCGGACGCCTTTGCGCCCGGCGTCGCTTTGGGACAGGCGATCGGGCGGCAGGGTTGTTTTGCGGCGGGCTGCTGCTGGGGAAAACCGACCGCGCTGCCGTGGGGCGTGCATTTTACCGAAGCCGCGCACGAATTTACGGGCGTTCCCGTCTACGGTCCGACCGGCGAAGACCTCTACCTGCACCCGACGCAGCTTTACGAATCAATCACGATGCTGATTGTCTTCGGCGTGCTGGTTTACCTGCATAAAAAGAAACGCTTCGACGGTCAGGTTTTGATTGCTTACGCGATAATTTACGGCATCGTGCGATTCACCATCGAATTTTTCCGCGACGACCCGCGCGGCAATCTACTCGGGTTAACTTCGCTGCTCGGAATTTCGACATCGCAGATTATCAGCCTGATTGTCGCGGCGTGCGCGGTGATTTTTATGATTTGGCGACTGCGCCGTCCGAAAGCAGAGGTTTAATTTCGTAGCGGTAAACTCAATTTCCTCACGAGATTATTGAGTTTTCACGCGGGCTTATTTAGTTCCCCGCAAGTTTATTTAATTTTCCCGGCAGATTTCTTTTTAATATGACAGCGCAGGAGACGACCGAAACGCTCTTAAACTTTACGACTGAAGCCGAAGACGCCGGTAAACGGCTCGATGCCTTTCTGGCTGAAAAAATTGAGGGCTGGTCGCGCTCGCGCCTGCAAAAGCTGGTTGCGGACGGCGACGTTCTGGTCAACGAAAAAGAATCTAAACCGTCGTATAAGCTGCGCGCCGGAGACAGCGTAGAAATCGAATTAACCGAGCTTCCGACCGAAAGTTTCGAGTCTGAAAACATTCCGCTTGAGATTGTTTACGAAGATGAATTCTTAGCCGTCATCAACAAACCCGCCGGAATGGTCGTGCATCCGGGCGCGGGCGTTTCAAACGGAACGCTGGCAAATGCAATCGCTTATCATTTCCAGTTTGACGAACAGGAAATCGCAAACCGCAAATCGCAAATCGCAAACCGCGTCGGCATCGTTCACCGGCTCGACAAAGACACTTCCGGCTTAATCGTCGTCGCGAAAACCGAAGAAGCGCACGAAGCCTTAAGCGAACAATTTCGCAATCGCGAAGTCTTCAAATCCTACATTGCGCTCGTTCACGGCGAACCGGAAGAAAACGCCGGTGAAGTGGACGCGCCCATCGCGCGCGAGAAACATAACCGGACGAAAATGGCGGTACGCGCGCACGGTCGAAACGCGCTTTCGCTGTGGAAAGTAAAAAAGCGGTTCGAGAAATTTACGCTGCTCTCGGTTGAAATCAAAACCGGCAGAACACACCAGATTCGCGTCCATCTCGCATCCATCAATCACCCGGTTGTCGGCGACGAAACCTACAACGCGGGACGCGACAAAACCGTCTTCGATTTGAGCGTTCGCAAAGCCATCCAAGACCTCGGACGCTTTTTCCTGCACGCCGAAAAATTGTCTTTCAATCACCCCGCGAGCGGCGAAAGATTGGATTTTACCGTGCCTTTGGCGGACGAATTGACAGAGTTTCTGGAATTGCTTTAACTTGTTTTGAGTCCCGCCTTCAGGCGGCTATTCAGCTTTTCAAGTTAGACCGAATCCGAAACCCGAAATCTTAAACCCAAAAAGCCGCCTGAAGGCGGGACTCCGAACTTTTATGAAAAATCTTTTCTTTGCTTTTATCCTGAGCCTTGTTTTCTGCATTATGACCTTCGCACAAAGCGCCGAATTCAACATTATTCCGCAGCCTTTGAAATTAACGCGGCTCAAAGGCGAATTTAAGTTTAATTTCAAAACAAAAATCGTCGCAACCGACGATGCTGGTCGCAAAACTGCCGGGATTTTGAATGATTTGCTGATGAAAAATTACGGCTTCAAGCTCGAATACACCGATAAACCGCAAAAGCAAAACGCGATTGTTTTCATCACTGCATTAACCACGCTCGCGCAAAATCCGAATCCCGAAAGTTACAGCCTGCAAATCGAAAAGAAATTCATTCGCATTGCCGGGAGCGAAACCGGACAATTCTACGCGCTGCAAACGTTGATGCAGATTTTGCCGCTCGATTTTAAAGGCAAAGCCGCGATTCCCGCCGTCGATATTGTGGACGCGCCGCGTTTCAAATATCGCGGAATGCACCTCGATGTCGGCAGGCATTTCTTTCCGGTCGAATTCGTCAAACGCTACATCGATTTGATGGCGCAGTATAAATTCAACCAATTTCAATGGCACTTAACGGACGACCAGGGCTGGCGCATCGAGATTAAAAAATATCCGCGCCTGACGGAAATCGGCTCGCGCCGGAAGGAAACGCAGAAGGAGAAAAACCGCAATCCGTACGTCGGCGACGCGGTTCCGGTCGAAGGATTTTACACGCAGGAACAGATACGGGACGTTGTCGCGTATGCGAAAGCGCGAAAAATCAATGTCATTCCCGAAATCGAATTGCCCGGTCACAGCTCCGCCGCGCTCGCCGCTTACCCGGAACTCGGCTGCAAGGAAAATTACGAATACAAAGTGCAGACGACGTGGGGCATTTTCAAGGAAGTTTATTGTCCGAGCGAAGCAACATTTAAATTTCTGGAAGATGTTCTGGACGAAACTATCGCGCTTTTTCCCGATTCGCCGTACATACACATCGGCGGCGACGAGGTTTTGAAAGACCAATGGAAAGAATCCGCGTTCGTGCAGGAATTAAAGGCGAAGGAAAACCTGAAGGACGAGCACGAAGTCCAGAGCTATTTCATTCGCCGGATGGAAAAATTCATCAACTCAAAGGGCAAGAAAATCATCGGCTGGGACGAAATTCTCGAAGGCGGACTCGCGCCGAACGCGACCGTTATGTCGTGGCGCGGCGAAAAGGGCGGCATCGAAGCCGCCCGCGCCAAACACGACGTCGTAATGACGCCGACCGATTATCTCTATTTCGATTTCGGGCAGGGCGACTCGAAAACCGAACCATTAAACATCGGCAATTATCTGCCGCTCGAAAAAGTTTACAGCTACAACCCGCAGCCGAAAGAACTCTCGGACGAAGAGAAAGCGCGCATTCTCGGCGCGCAGGCAAACCTCTGGACGGAATATATAAAAACGCCGGAAAAGGTCGAGTATATGGTTTTTCCGCGCCTGCTCGCGCTCTCGGAAGTCGTCTGGTCGCCGCTCGAAAGTAAGAATTTCATAAATTTTTCGACGCGGCTCGCTTCGCATTTCCCGCGTCTGGACAAACAAGGCGTCAATTATCGAATTCCCGAGCCGTTTAATTTACAAAACGGATTTCTTAACGACGGTAAAACCGAAGACATCGCCAGGCTGCTGCTTGTTTCGCCGCTTCCGGGCAGTCGAATTTTTTACACTTTAGACGGTAGCGAGCCGACGGAAAAATCCAATCTTCGTACCGAACCGTTTATCGACGTGACCATAAAACGCGGCGAAAAGGTTGATTTGAAAACTATCGTCGTCTTGCCGAACGGCAGAAAAAGCATGGTTTACACGGCGACATTTTTGGGACGCGAAGCGCTTCCCGCCGTTGATGTAAAGGATTCGGAAGCCGGCGCGACGTTTCGCACCTACGCGAAAAATTACACGAGCGTTGACGAAATAAAACCGGAAGACGCCGAAAATTCCGGTCTGGCAAAAACGCTCGCCCTCATGCAGTTTCGCGAAAAGCTTTCCGAAAGCGCGACGTTCGCCGTTGAATTCGAGGGTTATTTTAACGCGCCGAAAGACGAAATCTATGAGTTCAACCTTGATGCGGACGATGGCGCGGCGCTCTGGATTGATGACGAAAAGGTCGTCAATAACGATGGCATCAAGGAAAAATCAGCGGCGCAAAGCGGAATGATTCCGCTCAAAAAAGGTTATCATCGCTTTGTTTTGAAGTATTTCAAAGGCGCGGGCAAATGGTCGCTCGGCTTGCGCTGGGGGATTAAAGGGCAACCGCTGCGTTTCTTTTCAGAAAATCAGCTTTTTCGCGCCAAAGTCCTGAAAGCGCCGTAAGAATCGGAAATTTATCGGTGAATTTTTCAACGGATTGTTCAAACAATGTAATTTTATGAAAAAGATTATTGCCGTTCTGTTTTCGCTTCTGCTTTTCTACAATCTTTCAGCGCAAACCGTGAAGGATTACGCGAGTTATGTCAATCCGTTTATCGGTACCGGCGGGCATGGACATACATTTCCCGGCGCGAGCGTGCCGTTCGGAATGGTTCAATTGTCGCCCGACACGCGCGCGGACGATTGGGACGGTTCGAGCGGCTATCATTATTCCGATTCGGTAATCTGGGGCTTTTCGCACACGCACCTGAGCGGCACGGGCATTCCCGATTACTGCGACATTCTGTTTGCGCCGACGGTTGGCGAGCCGGAATATTTCGCCCGCAGCGGTGATGTCAGCGAAAACGGCTACGCTTCCGCCTTCAAGCACGAAAACGAAAGGGCGGAACCCGGTTATTACTCGGTCAAGCTCGACGAAGGCAATATTCTGGCGGAAATGACCGCCGCGCAGCGCGTCGGATTTCACCGTTATACTTTCCCAGCCGGAACGCAGGAAGCGAATCTGATTCTGGATTTGAAGCACCGCGATAAGGTTCTGGATTCGCAAATCAGAATCGTCGGCAACAATCGCATCGAAGGCTACCGGCGCTCGTCGTCATGGGCAAAAGACCAGGTTATCTATTTTGTCGCCGAATTTTCCGAGCCTTTTACGAAGCGCGAGATTACGGACGAAAACGAGGACGGAAGCCGGTTTATCTTAGGCGAAAACCAGACGACGCTGCGCGGGAAAGCCGTCAAAGCGAGCTTTCGTTTCATCGCCCGCCGACCTTTAATGGTGAAAGTCGCGCTTTCGCCGACCGGCATCAGCGGCGCGCGCCGGAATCTCGCGGCGGAAGCGCTCACATGGGATTTCGAACAGGCGCGGGCAGCGGCGCGCGCCGCGTGGAACAAAGAGCTGTCGCAAATCGAGATTTCGGGCGGCAGCCGCGAACAGATGACCACGTTTTACACCGCGCTCTATCATACGAAACTGCAGCCCAACGTTTCTCAGGATTTCGATAAAGGCTATCTCGGCGCGGACAAACAGGTTCACACGGCTGACGGCTTTACGAATTACACCGTCTTTTCGCTCTGGGACACGTTTCGCGCCGCGCACCCGCTGTACACGATTATCGACCGGAAAAGAACGGCGGATTTTATCAACACTTTTATCCGCCAATACGAGCAGGGCGGACGGCTTCCCGTCTGGGAGCTCGCGGCAAACGAAACCGATTGCATGATCGGTTATCACGCCGTTTCGGTGATTGCGGACGCGATGGCAAAAGGCATCACCGGCTTTGATTACGAAAAAGCGTTTGAAGCCGCCAAACACAGCGCGGAACTGAATCACTTCGGCTTGGAAGCCTACAAGCGGCGCGGCTATATTTCGATGGAAGACGAAAACGAATCGGTTTCCAAAACGCTCGAATACGCCTACGACGATTTCTGCATCGCGCAGATGGCAAAAATTCTGAGTCAATCAATATCTGAAAAAGGCAGAATCAACAAAGGCGGAATTGCCGTTTATCCCGAAAGCCGTTTAATTCAACTGAGAAATGATTACATTAAATATCTAAACCGCGCCCAATACTACAAAAACCTTTACGACGCTTCGACCGGATTTATGCGCCCGAAGCAGAACGGAAACTGGATTTCGCCTTTCCAGCCAAACGAAGTGACGTTTCATTTCACGGAAGGCAACTCTTGGGTTTACTCGTTTTTCGTGCCGCAGGACGTTTCCGGCTTGATTGCGCTGCACGGCGGGCGCGCAAACTTTGTCAAAAAACTCGACGAGCTTTTCACGACCGACCAAAAGCTCGCCGGGCGCGAGCAGCCCGACATTACGGGTCTTATCGGTCAATACGCGCACGGCAACGAGCCTTCGCACGCAATCGCGTATCTTTACAATTACGCGGGCGAGCCGTGGAAAACGCAAAAACTTGTCCGCCGGATTCTGGACGAATTTTATAAACCCGCGCCCGACGGGCTTATCGGCAACGAGGATTGCGGGCAGATGTCGGCGTGGTACGTTTTAAGCGCGCTCGGGTTTTATCAGGTCACTCCCGGTCAGCCGGATTATACGTTCGGCACGCCGCTTTTTAAGGAAGTAAAAATTCATCTCGAAAACGGCAAAACATTTACGATTCGCGCCCAAAACGTTTCCGCCAAAAATATTTATATCGCGTCCGCGAAATTAAACGGCAGAGCGCACAAAAGAGCGTTTTTCACGCACGACGATTTAATGCGCGGCGGCACTCTGGAATTTGTCATGACCGATAAGCCGAACGAAAGCGCGTTCACGGAATTTCCGATTTCGCGAATTAAAAATAGTTTTCCGCCCGTTCCGACGATTGAAGCCGGGAGAGTTTTTAAGGACAAAACTGCTGTCAAAATCTCTTTGCCCGAAGAAAACGCGCGCATTTTTTATACTTTAGACGGAAGCGCGCCGGACGAAAAATCGACCGAATACAGGCAGCCCTTTACGATTGCACAAACCACGACCGTCAAAGCGATTTCCTACGATAAATTCAGTGGAAAGAGTTTATCGGCAGAAGCCGAACTCAACAAACTGCCGCACGACTGGACTGTTAAAATCTTCTCGAAATACAACCGCCAGTACACGGGCGGCGGCGACATCGGGTTAATTGACGGCATTCGCGGCACGACGAATTTTGCGTCGGGCGAATGGCAGGGTTATCAGCCGCAGGATTTCGTCGCCGTCATCGATTTACAGCGCGAAACCGAGATAAAACGGGTCGGCGGCGGTTTTTTGCAGGTCGCCCGTTCGTGGATTTGGATGCCGACGCGCGTCGAATTCGAGGTGTCGGGCGACAACGTAATTTTCCGCAAAATCGCCTCGATAAAAACCGATATTGCAGCCGACGATATGGAACCGAAAATCCGCGATTATCGTCAGGAAATCACGCCTGTCAAAGCGCGTTACGTGCGCGTGCATGCCGTAAATTTAGGCAAAATTCCGGCGTGGCATCCGGGTGCGGGCTACGACGCTTTTATCTTTGTGGACGAGATTTTTATTGATTAATTTCCCTTGATGTAAGCAATTGCCGCTTCGAGCTGCGCGTCTTTTCCGGCTAACAATTCGGCGCGCGTTAGATTTACTTCTTTGTTTGGAATGACGCCGCGACCTTCGATGACGACGCCTTTCGGCGTGCGCGGCTGCCCGTACGGGTAAAGAAGAAGGTTACCGTTCGGCAGTTCGATGGCGTCGGCGTCTAAATCCTCGCCCTCGGACGTTTTGCCGATGACGAAAGCGCGTCCCGTTTCCTGCATTCCGGCGGCGAATTGCTCGCTCGCCGAGCCGCTCAGCTCATCTAATAAAATCACGATTTTTCCGCGGTAAGCGTTTTTTGCCGCCTTTGCTTTATAATAAAAATCGTCGCCTTTGCGGGTGCGCGTAATCATCAATTGCGTTTCGCGCTCGAAAAACATATTTGCCATCGCCAATGCGACATCGTCATCGCCGCCGCCGTTGCCGCGCAGGTCGACGATAATTCCGGGCGCGTCTTTCATCGATTCAATCGCGGCTTGAATGCGCGGCGTCAAAAAGGAAACGAAATTTGTAAACTGCACGTAACCGATGCCGTCCGCGAGGCGTTTTGAATCGAACAAGGCATAAAAATTGACGCCTTTGCCGACACTGCCCTTGTCCGTCTCGGCAAGCGGCTGTCTTTCGAGTGTCGTTTCTTGTAAACGGTCGTTTTCGTCGAGATACGAGAGCCTTAAGGTCGTACCGGGCGCGCCTTGCAGTTTTCGTTTCGCATCCGTCAAATTTTCGACCTCCGCGCCGTCGATTTTCCTGACGACAAACCCGGTTTTGAGTCCGGCTTTCGCGGCAGAGAAATT
>DASWRC010000234.1:0-20396 GCA_036403375.1 Pyrinomonadaceae bacterium | reverse complement strand
CTCGTTATGGAATTTTCTGGGCAATCTGGCAGCCGGGCTGATTGCCTACAGTTGGAAAGAGAAGAAACCGTCGCTGAACTTAAATTTCAAAACGACGGTTCCGGCGATTGTGCTTTAATTCTTATCCAATACTGACGTTATGTTATATAGATATTCGTCGCCGAACCGGGGGCTGTATGAATCTACTCGGTAAACGGAAAGTTATTGATTATTCGCCCTGACCGTCTCGAACGCTTCTTTTAAGGCTTGCAGAACTTCTTTTTTTGAAAAATCGTTTTTGTCCGGAAATTTTATTTCCAGATTAAAGCTCTTATTGTTTGCGACATATCTGAAAACATTTTCCGTGACGGGCTTTTCGGTTTTAGATTCCTTTCGGGCGGCGGTTTTATTGTCCGGGCGGGCGGTATTTCTGACTTCATCGCGCGAAAGGTTTTTCGAAGTAATATTATCAACAAATTCGCGCATCGCGGCGTCGTCAAACTGGCGTGCGATTTCGAGCAGAGTGGATTTGGCGTTGATATTTCCGGTGCGGCATTTTTCCCGGACATCTTCCGGGATTCCGGCAATCGCCATCGATTCCGTCACGGTCGTGCGGCTTTTCGAGATTTTTTTAGCGATTTCCTCGTGCGTGTAGCCATAGGTTTCGGCGAGCGCGGCTAAACCGTCGGCTTCTTCCCAGACAGTTAAATCCTTTCTTTGCAGGTTTTCTATAAGCGCGATTTCGGCGATGGATTTTTCGTCGATATCGAGCTCGATACACGGAACTTCCTTTAAGCCTGCGAGATTCGCGGCGCGCCAGCGGCGTTCACCGGCGATTATCATCCAGTTTCCAGTCTCGCGCAAAGGCTTGACCAGTAAGGGCTCCAAAACGCCTTTCTGCCTGATGGAATTCGTCAGCTCGGTCAAATCGCCGATTTCGACGCGCGGCTGTTCGGGATTCGGCTCGATTTGATTAATCGGGATGATTTTTCCGATTGTCCGGTGCGTTTTGACAAATTCTTCGACGTAATGCGCGTCGTGCCGCATCTTTATTTCAGACGGAAGTCCTCTTTTAACCACGTTTTAAAACCTCCTCGGAAAGTTTCAGGTATTCGCTGGCGCCGGATGAATTGGGCGCGTAGGAAAAAATCGTCTCCTTGTGCGCCGGCGATTCTTCGAGCCGCACGCTGCGCGTGATAATCGTCTTAAAGGCTTTTGCGCCGAAAACTTTGCGGATATGCGCTTCGACGTCTTTCGAAAGTGCGGTGCGCTTGTCAAAGAGCGTCACGAGAACGCCGAGCAGATTCAAATCCGGGTTCGGGCGCGAGCGCACCTTTTCGATGGTTTCCAGAAGGTCGTCCGTGCCTTCGAGCGCAAAATACGAGGATTGGATCGGAATCAGGACATGGGTTGCCGCGACCAGCGCGTTGACGGTAATGATACCGAGCGTCGGCGGCGTGTCGAGCAGGATTAAATCGTAGTCCCTGCGAATGTTCTCAATCCGGTCGCGCAGTCGAAAAATCGCGTCGAAATCGCCGACCAGCTTGGCTTCGACCTTCGCGAGACTGATTTTTGACGGCACAATGTCGAGCTTTTCAACCTTTGTCTTATGTATAAAATTCGCCCACGGCTGCTCCAGTTCCGTTAAAAGCTCGAAAGCGCTGCCGTTAATCTCTTCGGAATGGATAAACGACAAGGAACTGTTTCCCTGCGGGTCCAAATCGATAAGCAGAACTCTTTTTCCTTTCAGGGCACATGCCGCTGAAAGATTAATAGCGGTTGTCGTTTTTCCGACCCCGCCTTTTTGGTTTGCAATGACAATTATCATTTTCGGTATATAAACTAAAAATTAGCCGATTAAGTCAGGCCAGTCTTCCTTAGGCTGAGGCAAGTCGTTTTCGACGGATGCATCGGTGTTGCTTGATGCGGCAGAAATATCGAGCACTTTTTGTTCGGCAAAGATAGCGCAGTCCGAGCGCAGTGCGAGCGCGATGGCGTCCGACGGTCGGGCGTCCAGCGAGACGATTTTGCCGTTTTCGTCCGCCAGTTCAATCAGCGCGTAAAAAGTGTTTTCACGTAAATCGGTAATAATGACCCGGACCACCTTATAGCCGATTTCGGTAATCAGGTTGCGAATCAAATCATGCGTCATCGGTCTCTGGGGGACAATTTTTTCTATTTCCAGCGCAATCGCGTTGGCTTCGAACGCGCCGACCCAGATTGGCAGAATAGTATCCGAATCGACCCCTTTCAGCACGACGATTGGCGAATTGCTGTTGGGATCCATGATTAGCGCACCGATTTTTACTTCAACTAACATCTTTAGAAAACCATTATAGAGAAATACTATACTATTTTACCAAACAAAGTGTTTGATTTGCATTCGGTAATTCTGACATTAACGATTTGTCCCAGAAATTCTTTTCCGGCTTCGAAATTGACGACTTTATGGGTTGTCGTATGACCGTTTAAAATATCCTTCGAATGATTCGAAAAACCCTCCGCCAGAACTTTAACCGTTTTGTTAAGTTCTTTTTGTAAGCCGTTGAACTGGCTCTGTTTGAGGGCTTTTTCCAATTCGAGGAAGCGCGCGGTTTTGACGGCTGCCGAAACATCGTCCGGCAAATCGAAAGCCGGCGTTCCGGGGCGCGGCGAATACTTGAAGAGATACGCCATTTCAAATTGGCAGTACTCGGCAAGCCTTAAAGTTTCCTGAAAATCTTCGTCCGTCTCGCCCGGAAAGCCGACGATTATATCGGTCGTCAATGAAATATTGCGCCGGCTGGCGCGGATTTTGTCGATTCTTCTCAAATAATTTTCGATTGTATGTCCGCGCCGCATCGCCTTTAAAATCCGGTCGCTGCCCGATTGCACAGGCAGATGAACCCAGTTGCATAAATTTTCGTTTTCATCGATGGCGTCGACGATATCAGGGTGAAAATCCCTCGGGAAAGAAGTCGTGAATTTGATTCTTTCGATGCCGGTCGCAGCGACGGCGCGAAGGAGCCTGGAGAACGGCGTCGCGCCCGTAAAGTTTTCAAGTCCGCTCTCAGTTTTCGGTCTGTAACTGTTGACATTCTGACCGATTAGATGAATTTCCCTGACACCCTGCCGGCGCAGCTCCAGGACCTGCCGGACGATGTTCGAAGCCGGCAGAGAGCGCTCTCTGCCGCGCGAAAAAGGAACGATGCAATAGGTGCAGAACTTATTACAGCCTTCGATGACGGGGACGAATGCGACCGACTGTGAATGGCGCTGATTTTCCGAGACCGACCAGTCATAGTCTGCCTCTCGTTCACCTAAATCGATGTATTTGCGATCGACGCCCGATGCCTTCTCGATTGCATTGGAAATCCGACCCACGGCTTTTGTTCCGAGCACAAAATCAATCCCTTCCGTCTTTTTAAAAAGCGTCTCGCCCTCGAGCTGCGCGACGCAGCCCAGAACGCCGACGAGCGCCGACGTATTTTGTTTGGTTTTACGAACTTGACCGATCCGCGTGTAAAGTTTGTGCTCGGCTTTTTCGCGCACCGAACAGGTGTTAAAGAGAATTACTTCCGCCGAGTCCTCGTCATTGGTGATTTCGAAACCGTCGGCTTCGAGCGTGGTGGCGATACGTTCGGAATCCGAAACGTTCATTTGACAGCCGAAAGTTTCCAGATAAACTTTTTTCATAACTACTCTTGGAAGAGAATTTTTCTTAACCCTTTAATTTTTTACAGAATGGAGCAACCAATCAACGAAACCAAAACTCGTAAAGCGAAAGATTTCGTGCATCTGCATTTACATACGGATTATAGCCTTTTGCAGAGCGCAATCCAAATCAAACCCCTGACGACGCGGCTCAAAGAACTTGAGATGCGGTCCTGCGCGATTACCGATTACGGCAACCTCTACGGCGCAATAACGTTCTACAACACTCTGAAATCGAACGGGCTGCACCCGATTATCGGTTACGAATCGATTTTGACCTTCGAAAGCCGGTTTGACCGCAGCTCCGCCCTTAAACCCGGCGAAAGACCGTTCTATTACATGGTTCTGCTGGCAAAAAATCTGCAGGGTTACCAGAATCTTGTCTATATGGCTTCGAAGGCTTTTACCGAGGGCTTTCATCATAAGCCGCGCATCGACCCGGAACTTTTGGCAGAACGCAGCGAGGGATTAATCGGTCTTTCGTCGGCTCGGATGGGCGCAATTCATCACTATCTTGCAGGCGGTGACGACAAGAAGGCTCTGGAAACCGCCAAAATGTTTGAAGACATTCTCGGCAAAGAAAACTTTTTCATCGAAATCCAGGACCACGGTCTGGATGAAGAAAGAAAGATTAACCCTCGCATCGTCGAATTCTCCAGGCGCCACGACTTCTCTCTGGTCGCCGCGAACGAGCCCCACTATTTATTGGAGGATGACGCGAAGGCGCATGAATTGCTGCTCTGCATCGGCGAAGGCAAAACCATAAACGACCCGTCGCGCCCGCAATTCGGCTGTTCGAAATTCTATCTGCGGTCGGCTGAGGAGATGTGGGAAATCTTCGGTCAAGAGCTGCCTGATGCCCTGCACAACACTTTAAAGATTGAGGAGATGTGCCGTACGGAATTGCCGAAAGGCGACGAATTGACGCTGCCGGAATTTCCGATCCCGTCCGATTCGATGTGTCGTACGACGGAAGACTATTTTGTAAAGGTAGTGCTCGATGGATTTGAAGAGCGCAAACGTGCGGTCTGGCTGCCGATGTCGGAAATCGGCACCTTAAAGCATTCTTTTGAAGATTACGACGCGCGCATCGAGAAGGAAATCGCAACCATCAAGTCGATGGGTTTTCCGGGCTATTTTCTGATTGTCTGGGAGTTTATCAAATACGCCGTCGAAAAAGGCATTCCGGTCGGACCGGGCAGAGGTTCGGCAGCCGGTTCCCTGGTCGCATACTGCCTGAAAATAACGGACGTCGACCCTTTGCAGTATGATCTTTTGTTTGAAAGATTTTTGAACCCGGAAAGAATTTCGATGCCCGACATCGACATCGATTTCTGCGTCCGGGGGCGGGCTGAAGTCATCAATCACGTGACGGAGTTCTACGGGCGCGAATCGGTCTGCCAGATTATTACGTTCGGGACGATGGCTTCGAAAGCGGCGATTAAGGACGTCGGACGCGCTTTGAATATGCCGTACGGCGATGTCGAGAAGGTCGCCAAAATGATACCGCCGCCGGTGCGCGGTCGAAACATCAGTATTTCGCAGGCGCTCGAGCAGGTTGCGGATTTGCGGAAAGCGATGGAGACGGACCCGAACGTGCGGGATTTGGTCGATTTAGCACGAAGACTCGAAGGCTGCTCGCGCCATACATCGGTCCACGCGGCGGGGGTCGTCATTTCGCCCAAACCCCTGCATGAGCTGGTGCCGGTCACCGTTTCATCGAAGAGTGAATTAACAAGCCAGTATACGATGACCGACCTTGAAAAAGTCGGGATGCTTAAGATGGACTTTCTCGCCTTAACAACGCTTACGGTGATAAGCGACTGCTTAAAGTCTCTGCGCCAGAGAAAGGACGTCGAAATCGAATGGAGCACCATTGCGCTCGACGACGAAAAAACGATGGCGCTCTTCGGCGACGGCAAAACGGAGGCGATTTTTCAATTTGAATCCTCGGGCATGCAGGAAATTTGCCGCCGTCTAAAACCCAAGGAACTGGAAGATCTGGCGGCTTTAAACGCGCTCTATCGTCCCGGTCCGCTGGACGGCGGCATGGTCGATGACTTTATCGCGCGCCACCGTGGCGAAAAAAGAGTTCAGTATATCGTCCCGGAAATGAAGGAAATTCTTCAGAACACGTACGGTATTCTGGTTTATCAGGAGCAGATCATGCAGCTCGCCCAAAAGCTCGCCGGATACACTCTGGGCGAAGCCGACATGATGCGCCGTGCGATGGGCAAAAAGAAGCGCGAAGAGATGGCAAAGCATGAGGAGAAATTTGTCAGCGGCGCGATTGAGAGGAAAATCGGGCGTGAAAAAGCGGAAGAGATCTTTCGCCTGATGGCGCAGTTCGCCGATTACGGCTTTAACCGCAGCCACAGCGTGGCGTATGCTTATCTGGCTTATCAGACTGCTTATCTTAAAGCGCATTTCCCTGCTTACTTTTATGCATCTGTTTTATCTCACGAATCACAGGACAGCGCGAAGGTATATAAATATTCGAACGAGCTGCGCTCCGGCGGCTTGAGCCTTCTGCCGCCGGATGTCAACGATTCCGACCACGGCTTTACGCCGCTGGAGAATTCCGTAAGATATGGTTTGAGCGCGATTAAAGGAATCGGCACGGCGAGCGTCCAGTCGATTGTCGAGGCGCGTGAAAAAGGCAAATTTAAATCGGTTCTGGATTTTGCGGAGCGTATCGAGCAGGGGACGGTTAATCGCAAAGCGTTTGAAAGCTTGATTACCGCCGGCGCCTTCGATTCGCTCAAGCCGCAGGGGCTGACGGTTAATAGCTGGCGAGCACGGCTTTTTGCGGGAATCGATTCGATTATTGCCCACGGGCAGCGATTCTGGAACGACAAACTGCGCGGACAGAGCATATTGTTTGGCGCGTCGGATGATAATTCCTTACATTCCGATATGGACGCGGTTCTGCCGTCGGTCGAACCGTGGTCGCAATCCGAGCTTTCAAAACTGGAAAAAGCGTCGGTCGGCTTTTTTCTATCGACCCATCCGCTCGACGAGTTTCAGGGAATTCTGGGCGATTTGAAGATTTTGAATATTGCCGACCGCGAAGGCATAAATGTCGGTGAACGGATGGCGATTGCCGGGATTATTTCCGGGCTACAGGTGCGTCACAGCAAAAAAGGCAACCGCTTTTGTATCTTCCGGCTTGAAGACCAGTCGGCGGGCGTTAAATGTCTCGCCTGGTCGGAAAGCTATTCGAAGCACTCCGAGCTGCTCAAGGATGATGAAATAGTAATTGTCGAAGGCAGGGTCGAAGCCAGCGACGGAACCGAAATTACGATCATCCTCGATGAAGCCAAGCGGCTCGCCGACGCGGTTCCGCAAAAGGCGAAACATCTTTTAATCTCGCTTCCCTTCGAGGCTCTCAGCGAGTCGTACCTGGATAATCTGCTGACGCTTTTGAGCCGCGATAAAGGCAAGTGCGAGGTTTTCCTGAACCTCTCTGTGAATAAAGACCTGGATATCAAAATTTATTCCCAGCCGCTGCGAATTCAAGGGTCGAAAAGTCTGGAAAATGAATTAAGAACAAAAGGATGTCGCGTCGAGTGGGTTTTATAATTTATAATTTGTGTATAAGGATTTTTATATTAATATGACGGCAAACACAGCATTTGAGAGAGTTCAGGAAGCGAGAAACCCGGAGCGTCCATATACTCTGGACCTTCTCAAAACTATTTTTCAGGATTTTGTAGAGATTCACGGCGACCGTCGGTTTGCGGACGATGCGGCGATGATTTGCGGTTTTGCAAAGCTCGAAGGGCTGGAAGTCGCGGTTATCGGGCAGCAGAAAGGACGCGACATAAACGAGCGTCGCCACCGTAATTTTGCGATGACAAAGCCCGAGGGCTACCGGAAGGCGCTGCGTGTCATGCAGCTCGCCGAAAAATTCGGGAGACCGGTTGTAACGTTTGTCGATACTCCCGGCGCGTATCCCGGAATTGACGCCGAAGAGCGCGGGCAGGCAGAGGCAATCGCCTATAATCTACGCGAGATGTCCAGTCTCAAGGTGCCGACGATTGTCGTTATCCTCGGCGAAGGCGGTTCGGGCGGCGCGCTCGCCATCGGCGTCGGCGATTATGTTCTGATGCTGGAAAACTCGGTCTATTCGGTGATTACGCCCGAAGGCTGCGCGGCGATTTTGTGGAAAGACGCCGGACAGGCGCCGCGCGCCGCCGAGGGCTTGCGTCTGACGGCGGCGGATTTAAAACAGTTCGGGCTGGTTGATGAGATTATTCCGGAGAGCTACGATTGGAAAGTAATCCAGCTCGAAAATAAGGACGAGAATGCGGACGAAATTTCAAAAAAAATCGCCGCGCGGATTTCCTCCGTGCTCCTGGAGCTTAATAAGCTGCCGCTTTCGGAGCTTTTGGAAAAAAGGTACCGGAAGTTTCGACGGATGGGCGAATGGCTCGATGAGAAAAAGGCTTGAGCAAGTGCCCAAGCCTTTCCGCTTTAAATTAACGGTTTTAATGTTAGAAAGGTATGTCGTCGTCGGTTGCCGTCGAAGAGCTTTGTCCGCTGAATTCGTCGCTCGCCGGAGTGTTCGAGGTGTATGAACTCTCAGCGGCGGGCTGGTGCTCGCCGCCGCCTTCGCCGCGTCCTTCGCCGAGGAATTGTATATCGCTTCCCTGGACAGCCAGAGTGTACCGGTTGTTGCCGTCGCGGTCGGTCCATTCTTCGACCTGCAGACGCCCTTCGATATAAGCCTGTCGCCCTTTCGTTAAATATTTTGAGGCATTTTCAGCCTGCTTGCCCCAGAAGGTAATCTTAAACCATGTCGTCACGTCCTGCCATTCACCCGCCTTGTCGCGTTTACGGTCGTTGACGGCGACCGAAAAATCGCAGACGGCGGTGCCCTGCGGGGTATATCGAAGTTCGGGGTCGCGTCCTAAATTTCCGATAAGTGTAATTTTGTTGAAAGACATTCTATTTGTTCTCCATTTGTAAAATTGTAAATTTGTAAAAATGTTTCGCTTGTTTAGATAAAGATTTTAGCAAACTTTTTCGGATATTACCCGCATCAATCGTGTCGGTCAAGTTTGATTTTATTTTTTTGAATTCGGACAATAGAGTCTGTTCTCAAAACACGAAAGGGCTGCATATCTAATGTTTAAGACGAAGAACTCCGGAGGCAAATTTCACGACGCATTATTAAGTGGTCTGCGGCTCTCGATGCTTTTGCTGGGGTTTTTTCCGCTGCCGTGTGCTGCGCAGAAAAAGCCCGATTTAACGAAGCCCTTCAAAAAATGCTGGGAATACGGCACAAAAAACGGGCTTTCACAAATCATTGCGTCTGATAATGATAGACAACTTATTATATCAAATAACGAGTTTTCAATTATCTCCATTAATCCGGGCACACGGCTCGAAAACTGGAAATCCGAAACCGCCGGAAAGCCCGAAACAATTCTTTCGAAAGATGCCGACAGTTTGTATTTCATAACCGCGATTGATATCGAGAAAGGTGAAAAGTCCGTCGCTCTAAACTCCATAAGTTTAAAAACAGGCATTACAAAATGGCGGAAAAAGCTTCCGGCGGCAGGCTCAAAGGTCGATTTCACGGACAGCAAAACGCTTCTGTTTTTTTCGGACAGCTCAGGAAATCTATGTGCGTTTAGAAAAAACGACGGGAATCTGGTCTGGCAGAAAAATATTTCGAAACCCATACTGTCTCTGAGCAGCACTTCGACGGAAAAACTCCTTGCACTGACCAGAGACAGCCTGATTCAAATTATTTCCGAGACGGGAGAAACCGAAAAAGAAAGCAGGTTTAACGGCGAGGAGCTAAAAAATTCCCTGTTCGATGGCGATTTTCTGCTGGCAGGCTATTCAACCGGCGAAGTATTTAAGCTTGAGGCGGGCAGCAGCGGCAAAAGCGAAAATGAAATTGTCTGGAAGATTAAAGCCGGCGGCAGCATCTCAAGCTTGAATGAAGTATTACAAGGGGTTCTTGTAACTTCTCTGGATAATTTCATATATCTTTTTTCGATGGAGAAAGGAAATCTAAAGTGGAAAAGAAGAGTCAGCGGGCGTATCAACATAAATCCTCTTGTCACCGAAAGATATGCGGTTGTCGTCAGTTCAGCCGGAAGCTCCGCCGCCGTCATCGATCTGCAGGACGGCAAAGTCGTCAACCAGATAGAGATCGACGTTGAGAATTATTTTTCGGGGTCACCTCTGGTTTTCGGTGATTTTCTTGTTTTTCAGACTTCGCGCGGGCTCTACTTCTATGCCAATACGAGCGAGGTCTGCCCATAAGAAAAGCGGGAGAACAAAATCTCCCGCTTTTCTACTTTCTACTTTTCCCAAAAAAACTTAATGGGCGTTTGAATATTGCTGAAGGATTGCGTACATCTCGTCCTTAACCGCCAGTTTTTTCTTTTTAAGGACCGATTCTTCCAATAATTCCTCGTCGTTCGGGTACGTCAATCCGGCAAGTTCAGTAAGCCTTTTTTCGTAGTTCTGGTGCTGGTTAGCCAATTCTCGAAAGGCTTGATTTTCCTTACAAAGTTCTTCTTTCAGGGATTCGATTGTTATCATGTCCATGGCGGTTTTTTCCTCACTTAAATTAAATTTTTATACCAGACCGAAATTTTTATTTAATCTGTCCGGTATTCTCAAATGTTATATCAGGCTTCGTGTCTTTTTCAAGTTTGATGGAATTTGCCGCCGGCATAGTCCTCGATAACAGAATGGCGTCTTCAGACGGATTGCTGTAGAAACTCTTTCGCTCGCCCACTATTCGGAATAATTTACGCTGGTAGAAGCGTATCGCGCCGGTGTTTGATTTTCTTACCTCCAGATGTATTTTTTTCAGATTATCTGCACTTGCGATTTCGATGAGTTTTTCGATTAGCCTTGAAGCCACATGGCTTCTTCGATATTGAATTTTTACGGCGATATTATAAATCTCGACTTCGCTCTCGATGATTTTGCGGTGGTATGTATCATGAAATTCTGTTTCAAAATGGCAGATATTCGGCTTAATGTCTGTTTCGTACATTATCGGACGCGCTAACATGAACCCCAGATTTTCCTCTTTGTTTTTTGCAATCAGAAATAGTTTATTGGCGTCTAAGACTTCCTGCCTGTAATCTTCTATCGACCAGCTCGCAAGCTTGCATTCAACCTCCAGCGCTTTTACAAAACCGATGTCTTCCGCTTTCGCCGTTTCGATTAAAATATCCATTAAAATATCCATTTATTCTTTTATTTCGTTATCGGACGCAGCTATTTGCCCTGCCCGCCCGATTATTTCCGCTAAATTCCCTTTCAGGACAGAAACAAAATTGCCTGCGGGGCAAATTCCACGGTCGGAAAAGCTTTGCAGCCGCAACCATATGGGTTCGGTAAAAACAAATTTAATATTTTCATCTCTCAGAGTGCCGACACGCCCCGCAAACTTTTCGATGTCCGGCTCGTTATCGATTCCGCTCAAAGCCTTTCGATGCCCTTTTTCAATCCGGAATTCTCTAAAAAATATTCCTTTTTTCTCGCTCCAAAGCGCAGCCAGAACTTTGTCGCCCTCATCCTCCAGCGCAAAAGTCATCGCTTCAAGAACAGGTATCCGGCAAACCCTCGCGCCGAGCGCGTCACCGAGCCCCTTGGAAATAGCCAGCCCGATTCTAATCCCGGTTAAGCTGCCCGGCTCGTCCGAAACGCAAATCAGCTCGACCGACGATTTTTCAATCTCCCCGTTCAACAGAAGATTTTCAATTAAACCCAGCAAATCCTCGGATTTCGATGCGTTTCCATCGCCATTGGCGAACGCAATCTGTCTTCCCTTTTCTAGAATCGAGACGCAGCCGCCGTCTAAGCCCGTCTCCAAACCGATCGTAATATTTTTTTTCGGGGTGTCCATTTCAATCAACCTTTCTGCGCATTCGAATTTTCAGAGTATTATAAATCCTTCGGACCGAAGGTCTTAGTCTCAAAAAGATGCTCCCCACCTGATAATAAAACCGCGCCGAATCATCGAACTTCCCTTCCATGTCGATGGTCGCCTGAATCGCATTCGGCGGAAAACGCTTTTTGATCTGTTTCCAAAATTCACGGCGGTTCCCGATCAGAGTATGTACCGGCAACAGTTTCGTATCGCTTGCCCATTCCTTTTCCAGAGCTTTTATAAACCATTGGGGAATCGATGCCGTCTCTGCCGCAGACGGCATCCCGGAAACATCCAGCCCGTAAATTCTATGGGTCATCCCGATCGTTTTATATATCCAATCACGGCGCTCCGGGCTGATTTTCCCGAGACATCTTTCCCAATCAAATTCAGCCGCGTGATTTTCGAGCAGATGGTATATATCGAGCAGTCTTTCGCGATACGCGCCGCCGTCGGTCAGCCAGTGTACGCAGAGCACACGCAGGTGGTCCTCGGGTCTCAAAACTCGCACCGGCACATCGTCCAATAGAACCGTCTGCGAGTTTTCAAACAGATCATCCCAGGCAAGCGTGTCGAGGTGCCGCAAACCGCAGTGCAGATCGATATTGAACCGTTTACCTTCGTCCCCCGAACAGATTGCCTGCGCCTTTTCAAAAAGCCCGGGCGGTACGCATAAATCGATGTCGCTAAAAACGCGCCGGTGTTTTTCGGGATACTCGCGCGCCGCCGCCCAGCCCTTTATCAATAAAGGCTCGATGCCCTCGGCGCGAAATAATTCGAAGGCGGACTTAATATTCTCTTCAAAAACCCTCGTTCTTAAAATAAGCCAGCGCCGCTCGTTCTCCAATCCCAATTGTTCCGGGCACAGTTCTTCGTCCATATAAAATAGAAAGAGTAGCGAAGATTTTTCCACTCTTCACTACTCTACCAAATCTGACTTATCGGAAAAAATTACGGAGCGCAAACGCCCGAGCCGTTGCAATTAACCTGACTCGGACAGCCGCCCTGCGGCAGGCAATCGCCGGGCGTGACGCACGCACAAGAGGTTGATGCCAGCGCACTCGTCGGTGCCGTCAGAGACGCGACAATCGGCAGCGCGACGACCGTCGCCAGACCGATTTTCTTTAAAACATCGCGCCGCGAGCGTCCTGCAAAACTCGATTTCATCTCTTTTTCCAAAAGATTCTTTTCGTTCAACTGGTCGATCGCCAGCCAGATTAAATCTTCGTGGACGACCGAGCCGCTTTCTTTTTCAAATAATTCGGTGATTTGCGGAACAGAATTGTTACCGTCACAGGACTTCCAGACAAATGCCGCCGTTTGATTTAAACAATGCGCTTTATTGGTGCTCAGGTCATAGACCAAAACTTCTTCCGAAGTCTCTTGTATAACCAATCCTTCTTTCCGGGCAACAGGGACTTGTGAACTCTTCATTGATTCCTCCTAAGTTTAGACAAAATATATATTCAGTTTTGTAGATTTATGACAATGTTTTTCAGTTTTATAACAAGAATAAAGCATTAAAACACTTTATTTTCAAAGAAACTCAACAATTTTACTGCAAATTTTTTAGCTTCGCCTCTTTTAGTTTTGACGATTATTGCACGATTCACAGTTTTATTCAAGACTTTTAATGAAAATTTCGGATTATATCTAATTGAAATGGTGTGAGATAGCAATTCCATGATGCCCAACCCTTCACTCAGAATCTGCGGCTCCCAGCGCGCTCCCTGCGCATACTCGGTCAAAAGAACCATCCCGACCGGAACCGGCTCGATTCCAGGGACTCCGCCGAGGGATTCGACCGGTATTTCGACTTGTTGATATTTATCGGTAAAACCGCGTACCGACAGCGTTTTCGGGAACGGATGAACAAAGCCTTCCGCATCCAGCACCGCGTACTCATCAGAATAATATCTCGCCCCTAATTTAGTCAATGCTTTTACGAGAGTTGTTTTTCCCTGAAAGCTTTTTGCCGGAATAATTATTGCCGCCCCGTTCCATGCGACGACCCCTGCGTGCAGGAAAACCCGCGCCTCCGCAAATTCGGCAATCGTCAGACGTATCTGCCAATCGAGATATTTCAGAAAAATCTCGCGGTCGTTCCCGTTCGTAATTTTTTTTCTGCCCTTGAAAAGGACGTATTCGGCGGCGCGGCTGCGGCGCACGGAAAATCTGTGGACGGCTTGATGCGGCGCGATTTTGCAAAAAAACCCGGCAGGCAGAATTTTGCCTATCCGTTCTTCGATTTCCGACAAAAGCTCGCGCCGCGCCGCACAGACCCGGAGTTTGACGCCGTAGGACTCGATGGCAATGTATTTATCCGAAAGTTTTTTCATCCCTTCTGCCCGTTGCCCTGATTTATTTATCTACGCCGACGCTTCCGGGTTTTGCCCGGACGACGATTTGCCAGAGCGCAATCAACAAAATCGTCTCACACAGAACGGCGTTCAAAACCGTCTCGTTCAAACTGTGGGAATATTTCAAAGACAGACAGAGAAACAAAACCGTCAGCGCCGAGCCGAATCCGTAAAGACAAGTCACCGCCCGGTGCGACATTCCGGCGAGCACCATTTTTTGATAGATATGCTCGCGATGCGCCTGCCAGACCTTCTCGCCCCGCACGAGTCTTTTTAGAAATGTGAAAACCGAATCGAACACAAAGAACCAGACCAGCAAAACGGCGATCCAGGGCATCGACGATTCCAGACCGCTGCGGCGGGTCGTGTGAAGCGCCAGAAGCGGCAGAACGGCAAAAGAATAGCCGAGAAAAGCACTTCCGACATCGCCCATGAATATTTTTGCCGGCTGCCAGTTGAGCATCAGAAACCCGAGCGCCGACATCGCCAGCACGCCGCCGAAGAACCCAGCCTCTTCGATTCCCAGAAGCCAGCCCGTCAGACACCATCCGGCACCGGCGGTAATCGCCTGCATCGCCGCGATGCCGTCAATCCCGTCCATAAAATTGTAGGAGTTTATAAGCCATACAATCCACAGAAATGTCAGTCCGACGCCCCACCAGCCGGTCTCCACGACCCCGTAAAAAGGAATCGAAACTTCCCTGAAACCGCCCAGCGACCAGAGTACCAGCGCTGCCGCCAGGCTGTGAAACAGAATTCGCAAAAACGGCGAAATCGGGTTCACGTCGTCCAAAAGGCTGATTACGGCGACGATTGCCGCACCGCCGAAATAAGCCCAGTAAAATGCGGCACCGTTCGCCAGAGTGTAAACCAGAAATGTGAGCGCCGAAACCAGAAAGATAACCAGTCCGCCGCCGCGCGGAATCGGCGTCGTGTGCAGGCTTCTGTTGTTCGGAATATCCAAAATTTCGCGCCGCAGACTCCAGCGCCGAAACATTTCGACCCCGCAGTAAGTTGACGCTAAAACGAATATATAAGCGGCAAAAATTTTATACACTTTGATTTTTTGCTACTCCGACTTTTTATCTTTTTTCCCGTTCAGATAATACTCCGCCTGCTTTTTGAGCGCCTCCGGGACCGGCGTTTCGGGCTTGTACCGGAATTTTTCATAAAACTTCCTGCCCGAAAAAATATCATCCGAAAGCCATCTCTCGAGCGTTTTCTCGAGCTTCTTCAAAAAGCCTATGGAAATGCCGGTTTGCCCGGCGCGAAAAAATCCGCGCAGAATTTTTTCCGGTATCTTCAGCCGCGGCGTTTTTTTCGACAGCGCGCTCGAAATCGCCCGGACAATCTCCCGCATCGAGACGGCTTCCCCGGTTAGATTGTAAATTTCCAGCCGCTCTGTTTCGGTCGTCTCCAATGCCTTTAAAATTCCCTTTGCCGCATCCCGTTTGTAAATCAGGCTTTTTTTATTGCCGCCGTCTCCGACCCAGAAAAATCTGCCTTTATCAATTAATGTTATCAGACGCGCCGTGTTTCCGCGGTCGCCTTCGCCGACGACGGTCGAGAGTCTCAAAATCGTCAGACGGATTTCGTTTCGCTCGCAAAACTCTCTCGCCAGGCTTTCTGACTCTAATTTCGATTCGGCGTAAAACCCGGAAGGCTCGCAGGCGAATGTTTCGTCGATTTCCGTCGCGCCGTAATCGCCGTAGACGGCGACCGAACTTATTAATACGAAATGCTCTGCGCCGATTTTCTGCGCCAGACGGCATACGTTTTCTGTTCCGAGGACGTTGACGCGCCGGAATTCGTCTTTTTCGACGCGACCGAATTGATGCGCGAGTCCCGCCGCGTGAACGACAATTTCGGCTTGTTTCAATTCTTCCGAAATCCGAATTATTCCCGAATCGGAAATATCGCTCCGGAATATCTTCGCTGCTCCCCATTGGCTGTCAGTGTCGAATTCTCTATGGCGTTTGATTACTCCGTAAACCTCGAAGCGCCCGTCATTCTGCAATTCCCGGAGCAGCGCGCCGCCGACGAATCCGCTTGCGCCCGTTACCAGAATTTTTCTCTTCTCGGCCACCGCTTTCGTTATCGGACGCATTCTTTATTTCAGCGCCGCTCTGTATTTTTTAAGCGCCGTTTCAATCGAATATTTTTCAAGCGCCGCCGCCCGCGCGTTTTTTTCCAGCTCTTCCAGACAATCTCTCTCGGCTTCGATTTCAAATATTTTCCGCAGAAGCTTTTCCGGCTCGTTCGACGGCACCGTCCAGCCGACTTTATCTTCTTCGACGACCCGCGCGATTTCCGAGCCTTCCTCGGTTAAAGCCAGAATCGGCTTGCCCGCCGCTAAAATATTATACGTCCGGCTCGGCATCGATACGCCCCACATTTTTTTGACCAAAGTGACGATGGCAACGTCGCACGCGTTGAGAAAAATATTCTGTTCGCTGCGCGGGCGCGGGTCGAGCAGCCTGACGTTCGTGAGAGATTTTGCCGCAACCTCGCGTTCGAGCCATTTTCTTTTGACACCGGCGCCGAGAAATACGAAACAGAATCTTTCGTCGTCCAATAGTTTTTCGGCGCATTCGATAATGCTTTCGATGTCGTTCGGGTAGCCCATGTTCCCGGCGTATAAAAAAACGAGCTTATCTTCGATTTGCAGCTCCTTTAAGAGCGCGTTTTCCGCGCGCGGAAACGGCTCGACCCGTTCGAGCTCCGCCCAATTCTGAATCGTTTCGATCGGAATGTCCAACCCGTGTGTTTTCTTCAAGACCAGCTCGAACATGTCGCGCCCGCAGACGATTATTTTACTCGCATACTTGTAAAGCCAACGGTTGAAATAATTCAGTGTATTAACGAAAACCGAGTTTTCCTTCGATTTTTTCGCCGCGATGAGAATCTCCGGGTAATTGTCGTGAATCAGCAAAATATAACTCGCGCCCTTTATGAGCGAGGCAGCCGCCGTTATAAATGGAAGATTCGGCGGCGTCGTGACGACCAGAACACGGTCGCCGCTGCGAAAATTTCGAACCGCCTTAAAAAAGACCGCGACGCCGAACGTCAGCATATTAAGGAGCCTGAAAAGGATTACGTTTTTATCGAGCGTTGTCCCGGCGGCGCGAAAAATTTCGACGCCTCTGTGCGTCTCGCGGCGCGGCGCACGCATCCCGCGCGCCGAATAGTTCGGCTGCCCGCACAAAACCCTGACCTCGAAATCTTCGGTCAAGCCCTCTGCGAGCCGTGTCAGATAATAGCCGGTCGAGGTATCTTCCGGGTAATAGAGCTCGGTCACGACCCACAAAGTCTGCCGCCCTACGGAATTCGAAACTGATTTTTCCTGTTTTCTCACTTCCCGTCTAACTCGTGTGTTTTCTTAAACTCGTAAACCCGAGCACGATTTTACTGACCGTCTGCGCCACGTTTTCGACCAGATATTCCTTCGGCGCTGTCCAGTTGGCGGGCTGTGAAATTGCGATTTCCGTCGCGCGCAAAATCGAATCCGTCTCGGCGCCGCCGATAATATTGCTGCCGCATTCGATTGTTTCGGGGCGTTCGGTGACGTCGCGAATCGTGATGTTCGGAACACCGAAAATCGCGCATTCCTCCTGCACCGTTCCGCTGTCGGTCAAAACCGCGAGCGCGTTTTTTTCGAGCTTTACGAAATCGAAAAATCCGAGCGGACGAAGCAGCTTGATTTTATCGGTTTCGGGTTTGAGCGAAAACTTGGACATCTTTTCCGCCATTCTCGGATGGACGCTCACTAACATTTTTTTGCCGAATTTTTCGACGACCTTTTCTAAACCCTTTAAGATTTTGACGAGCCGCTCTTCAATATCCACGTTTTCGGCGCGGTGAATCGTGACCAGAAAATATTCAAACGGCTTGACGTCGTATTTCTTCTGCGCGTCGCTTGCCTCTATCTCATTCGCAAACGTGTCCAAAACTTCCTTTATCGGATTTCCCGTGACGAAAATCCTTTCGCGCTCGATGCCTTCGCGAACCAGATTATCCTTGCTTCGCTCGGTGTACGGCATCAGGAATGTGCTCGAATGGTCTATAATCCGGCGGTTGACTTCTTCCGGCACGCGGTCGTCGTAGCACCGGTTGCCGGCTTCCATATGAAAAACCGGGATTCCGCGCCGCGCCGCAACGATTGCCGAGAGAGCGCTGTTCGTATCGCCGAGGATTAGAACCCTCTCCGGTTTGTGCTTTTCGAGAACCTCGTCCGTTTTAATCAAAATCTGTGCGATTTGCTCGGCGAAACTTTTCGATTTGATGCCGAAATGCTCGTCCGGCGTGCGCACTTCGAGGTCTTTTATAAAAATATCGCTCAGACTCTCCTGAAAATTTTGTCCCGTATGAACCGTTACGTGCTCGCAATACTGGTCGAGGACTTTCATCACGAGGCTCAGGCGGATTATTTCGGGGCGTGTCCCGAAAATCGTCATTATTTTCATATGTATCTATTTATTGACGTTCAAAAACTGTCCGATTTCTTCATTCGCGGCTGCCAATAATTCTCTTAATTCGGCGACCGGTATATTGTCGTCTTTTGAAGAGTACTCATTCGTGAGCGTGTTTGAAACTTCCACAATTCCGCGCAGCTCCGGCAGAACCGGTAAAATCACGAAATATTCGCCGCGCTCGACGGTCCGAAAACATTCTTCCTCGGAAACCATTATCTCGTGAATCTTTTCGCCCGGACGAATGCCCGAAAAATGGATCGGCAAATCTTTTTCGCCCATCAGAGCCTTCGCGACATCCGTAATTTTTGCCGCCAGAACCTTCGGCACGAACGTTTCGCCCCGGAAACCGTCTCGAATCGCCGCAAAAACCGTGTCCACGGCTTTATCCAGACTCAGCAGAAACCGTGTCATTTCCGGCAGAGTAACCGTCAGCGGTTGATTTTTCTGAATCTGCTCGACAAACAGAGGGATTATCGAACCACGCGAGGCGATTACGTTCCCGTATCGAACGCACGTAAAAATCGTCTGCGGGCAATCGCGGTTGGCTTCAATCAGGATTCTTTCCTGCAGAGCTTTGGTCATGCCCATCACGTTTATCGGTTTACAGGCTTTATCGGTCGAGATTCCGACCACTTTTTCGACCGGCAGGTTATTTTCGCGGATTGCCCTGACGACATTTTCAGCCCCGAAAATATTGGTCAGCACCGCTTCAAACGGAAAATATTCGCATGACGGAACCTGCTTTAAAGCCGCCGCATGAAAAACCACGTCCGCCCCGCGCATTGCTGCCAGAAGCGCCGCGTAATCCCTCACATCGCCGATGCGAAAATTTAATAAATCCTGCGAATTCTGGTAAATCACGTCATCGGTCGCCGTTTCGCGGTGCATATATTCGAGCCGCATATAATGCTGCTTGGCTTCGTCGCGCGAAAAAACCGTGATGCGCGACGGTTTTCCCATCTCGCCCGTCAAAAGCCGGCGCACGAGCGTTTTCCCGAGCGAGCCGGTTCCGCCCGTCACGAGTATTCTTTTTCCTTCAAGTTCTCTCATTGTCTCCATTCGTCGTAAGGCGTCGGGTCTTCCGCCATTTTTTTTATCATCTCGCGCCACTCCTGCGGCACAAAGCCCGTCTCTTGTCTGAATTTCGTCGAATCCAGGCTCCGGTCGATCCGAAAATCCGGCATCGGTTCAATTTCCGCTTCCGCATGAAATGCTTCGTTGATTAATTTCAGCAGCTCGTATTTATTTATCGGGGCGGCAGAAACGTGATATAAACCGCTCAAATCCTTCCGATTCTCAATTAAATCGGCAATTATATCCGCTAAAACAATCGTCGGAAAGCCCGAATATATGGCGTTTACGAAGCCCTTCACCTTTTTGCCGCGATTGCTCAGAAACCATTCGACAAGACTATGCGAGCTCTGCAATTCCCTGCCGATAATCGATGTCCGAAGTGTCAGGCAATTCGCGCTCAAAACTTCGCCTAAATTTTTGCTTTTGCCGTAAACGTCCGACGCATTCGAAATGTCTTCCTCGGTATAATTCCCACGCCCGCCGTCAAAAACGCAGTCGGTGCTGATATTAATCAATCTGGCGTTAAATTTTTCCGACGCTTCCGCCAGACGGTGCGGAAAAATCGAGTTTATGGTCAAAGTCTTGACGACGTTTTTTGAGGTCGGGAGCTGTTTTATAATTCCGACCGCATTAAAGATGACTTCCGGACCGGTTTCGCTAATCGCTCTTTCGACCGTTTCAAAATTTTCGGCATCGACGGATTCAAAAACCCTTTTCTTATCAAAAATAGAGTATTTTTCGTAATCGTCGGATTTCCCTTTCAAAGTCGTCCAGACATCGAAGCGCTTCTGCCACATCTGGACCAGTTTATGCCCGAGCATTCCGCCCCCGCCGATAATCAAAACCTTCATAAATGTATTAAAGTTTCTGCTGAGCCGTCTGCGCCGCGACAATTAATTAATAGCTTTA
>DASWRC010000233.1:0-42881 GCA_036403375.1 Pyrinomonadaceae bacterium | reverse complement strand
CTTGGCGGTCGGGAAGGATTTTTCGGTCGCGCGGGTGCAGACTGTTCAGAAAAATTCGCGGGTCGTTGATTTATATTTTTATTTAAAGTTTGCGGACGGCTGGAAAATCAATTCGACGCGGGCGATGGCGCAAACCGGCTGGCTCGAATCCGCCGTCGAAACCCTTAAAAATGAAGCCGCGCCGACGGCGGAAGTAAAGGAACTTTTGGCAAACGCCGAACTCACTCTTTCGTCGGATAAAACGCTGACCGGATGGTTTCAAACGAATCGGCTCGCGCTCAATAATCTCGCGGCTCGCGCGCTCGTCGAAACAAAACCGAAGCCGGAAAAAGTAAGACTGCCGCCTAAAATTAAAAAACGCCGCACAAGTATAGGCACGACCGATGCCGTCGCGGTAACGGAAAACCGTGTGGATTACGGCAACAGGGAAAATGACGAACCGCAGACAATCGAACGCATTACCGCGGCTACGCAAAGGTTTCCGAAATCCGCCGCCGCGCTGAAAAATCTGCATTTCACCGCACTCGAAACAAAATCCGACGGCAGCATCGAATTTACCATCGGCGGCGTTACCGACAACACGGTCGGCTTCATCTATTCGCCGAAGGCTGCGCCGCCGCAAATTGACGGCTGGCGTTACATCTGGGTCGAAAAACTGGCGGCGGGCTGGTATCTGTTTCGGACGACTTAAACGGGAGATAATTTTATGAAAAAGATTGGCACATTGGTTTTCGCATTTGTATTTTTAGCATTCTTTTCGTCCAACTTGCTGGCGGGCGATAACGCTGACTTTAAGTTTATCGGCTTTTCCGAAGACGGCAAGTTTCTGGCGTTCGAGGAATCGGGCGAATGGGACGGCGCGGGCGGCGAATACGCGACGACTTATTTTATTAACGTCGAAAAAAATACTTTTGCCGCCGCGCCTGCGGTTTATGAATGGGGTTCCGACGGCGAGAAGGAATCGCTGCGGATGCCGCGCCTGACGCGCTATAAAAGAAGCGTCGCCGCTAATCTGAAAAAATTCAGGATCGAACGCGGCAATCTGGGAAAGCTCGTCGCGGCGCATCTGCTCGGCGATCACAGTTTTGATAAATCTGTTTTAAGAGATACTTATTATTACGAAAAAGACGGGACGGCGAAAAACAAAATGGTGCCTTTTTACGAAGGCGATTTTCTGTCGCCGGATTACGATCCGTCAAGAATAGTTTTCACGACCATTGAATATCCGGTCAATCCTCCAAATGAACAATACTACGAACTGAATCTGAACATGACGCCGACGAAGTTAAAATGCCAGCAATATCCGGGCGATGCGGAGAGCGCGGCAGAAGGAATCGAATTAACCATCAAAGCGAACATTAATCACGGCGATTTGCCGATTCAGATTCTGCAAAAAGATAAAATTATTCCCGCAAACCGCCAATGTCCATCGTCTTACAGCATCGAACAGGTTTGGTTTTACGAGGGCAAAATCGCGGTTTTTCTCAATTATTACAAGCGCGGTTTCGAAGGCGACGATATGCGCTATATGGTCGTGACGGGAAATTTGGAAGAAGAATGATAGCTGAAAAACTTACTCGACCGGCTCGATCGCCGGACTGCCGGGGATTGAGCCTCGCTTCGGCTGTGAAAACCTCACTTCATCATTTAAATTTCGGGTTTGCGATTCCTCATTCGCGCCCGGCGCTCCGATCCTGACAAACCAAACATTTAATTAAACCGAATAAATTTTAACTACTTGCGTGAGTAGTGTTTTTGCCGCGCCGGTCGTTTACGATGCGGTTCGGCTTTGAAAAATTGTGTCTATTTAAAACTCGCTTCAATGCCGGAATTTTCCGTTAGTCGAAAAAAATATCGCCCTGAAACTTAAAAAAAATATTATGTTTAATTTACAAAACTTTAACTCAAACGACCGCCGTCTTCTAAAATCGATTTTAATTTGCTGTTCGTTATTTTGCATCTTTCTCTGCACGGCGGACGCGGCAAAAGCCAATACTTTCACGGTTACGAATGTCGCTAATTCGGGCGCGGGCAGTTTGCGGCAGGCGATTATCGATGCGAACGCGGCTGTTTCGGTGACGACCAATGTGATTAATTTCAACATTGCGGGCGGTGTCGTGCGAACGGTCAATTTGACGACGGCTCTGCCGGATATTACGCGGGATTTGACGATTGACGGGACGACGATGGCGGGTTACAGCGGCGTTCCTTTGTTTGAATTGAACGGCACGAGCGCGGGCGCGGCGGCGAACGGATTGACGAACGCGCGCGGCGTTTTGACGGTCAAAGCGCTGATCATCAATCGTTTCGGCGGCGACGGGATTCATTCGATTTGTCCGACCTGCTTCGGCGGCAACTCCTCCGATGTCAATGAACTTTCGGTCACGGGCAGCTACATCGGCACGGACAAATTCGGTATTTCGGCGAGTCCGAACGGCGGCAACGGCATTTATTATCAGCCTTTCAACCCGAGTAAAACGACTATCGGCGGCAATCTGGCGAATGAGCGCAATGTTATTTCGGGCAACGGCGCGAACGGGATTTTGCTGCGTCGTTCGGATGCTGCGGTCTCTGTTTCTTTTACGGATATCGCCATTATCAATTGTTATATCGGTGTCAATGTGACGGGCGCGGCGGCAATCGGCAACGCGCTGAGCGGCATTGCGACCGAGGATGTGCCGAGCACCGGACACGGAATGATAGTTTATGTCGGCAGCGATTTGAACGGCATCCTGGGTTCGCCGCAGACATCGCCCGGCGACCGCAACGTTATTTCCGGCAACGGCGCGAACGGGATTTCATCCGTAATTCAGCAAGTCATTTTAGACGTTAAAAACAATTATATCGGCACGAACGCGAGCGGCGCGAGCGACCTCGGCAACGCGCTCGACGGTATTCACTTTTTCAGCGGAACATCTTTGGAAATCGGCGGCGCAACGGCGGTCGAAGGCAATCTGATTTCCGGCAACAACGGCGACGGCGTTGATACGGTTAATAATTCGACGAACATCCTCGGCAACAAAATCGGCACAAATGCTGCGGGGACAGCCGCGCTCGGCAATTCCGGCGACGGCGTTCGCTCGAACAGCTCGAATACTTCGATCGGCGGCACTAATGCGGGCGAAGGCAACGTAATTTCGGGAAATGCCAACGGCGTCACGCTCGAAGTATTTGCGGATCACGCGTATGTTTTCGGCAACAAGATCGGCACGAACGCGAGCGGAACAGCCGCGATTCCCAACACAATTAACGGCATTTCGGTCAAATCGAATACGGTTAAGATCGGTCTTGCAAATGACGCGAATGCCGTCAACGTCATCGGCGGCAACGGCGCGAACGGAATTTTGATTTCGGGCACGGCAGACGGCGTTGACATCTTCGACAATTACATCGGAACGAACGCGGGCGACGTGAATTTGAGCAACGGCGGCAGCGGCGTTTTGATGCAGAACTGCGCGACCAACGTGCAAATCGGCGCGGACGCGGCAGTCGCGGGCGCGAGCAATACGATCGCTTATAACGCGGGCGACGGCGTTTCCGTTTCAAACATCTGCCTGAGCTTGCCGACGACGAAAACGACCGTTCGCCGCAATTCGATTTATTCAAACGGCGCTTTGGGCATCGATCTGGGCGTCAACGGCATCACGGCAAACGACGCGGGCGACGCGGACACGGGACCGAACAATCTGCAAAATTTCCCGATTTTTATCAAAGCCTCGCCCGCGCAGATTCTCGGCACATTCAACAGCGCGCCGAATCAAAATTACACCGCCGATATTTTTCAGGTTCCGTCGTGCGACGCTTCGGGCAACGGCGAAGGCAAAACGCTGCTCGGCTCGGTCAATTTAACGACCAACGGATCGGGCAATGCCAATTACAATCTGACGGGTTTCGTCATTTCCGTCGGGCAAATTATCACCGCGACGGCGACCGATTCGGCGGGAAACACTTCGGAATTTTCGCCGTGTCTGACCGTCACCAACAATCCGGGCAATCTCGCGTTTAATGTTGCGGCTTCGGCAGCGTCCGAAAATTCGGGCGTCGCGGCGGTCACGATTGACCGCGTGAACGGCGCGAGCGGCACGATCACGGTTGATTACGCGACCGCAAACGGCACGGCAATCGCCGGACAGGATTACACGGCGGCGACGAACACGGTGACGTTTCTCAGCGGCGAGACGAGCAAAACGATTTTTGTGCCCGTCGCGAACGACACGCAGGACGAACCGGCTGAAACATTCAATATCACTCTGAGCAATCCGACCGGCGGCGCGTTTCTCGCCAGTCCGACGACGCACGTCGTGACGATTAACGACGACGATTCGCCGCCGACCGTTTCGATCAACGACGTTTCCGTTTTGGAAGGCAATCAGGGCACGACCGTCCTGACATTTAATCTGTCGCTGTCCGCGTCTTCGGGGTTAACTTCTTCGGTTAATTTTTCGACCGCCAACGGCACGGCGACCGCCGGAATCGATTATCAGGCGACGAACGGCACGGTTAATTTCGCGCCCGGAGAAATTGTAAAAACCGCGTCGGTGACGGTCAATACGGATTTAGTGACCGAACTGAACGAAACATTTTTCGTTAATTTAAGTTCGCCGGCGAATCTGACAATCGCCGACGGGCAGGGCATCGGGACGATTCTGGACGACGATAATCCGGGCAAATTAGCATTTGCTTTTGCGACTTACAGCGTCGCCGAAGGTTCGCTGAATGCGACGATTACGGTCAGCCGCACGAACGGCACGGCGGGTGCGGTCGCGGTTAATTACGCGACCTCGAACGGCACGGCGACGGCGGGCAGCGATTATACAAACAGCTTTGGAACGCTCGTTTTCAACGACGGGCAGACGAGCGCGTCGTTCGGTGTGCCGATTTTACCCGACACAATCGGCGAAGCGAACGAAACCGTATTTCTGGCGATTTCCGCACCCATCGGCGGCGCGATTTTAGGCGCGCAGACAAGTGCGGTTTTGACGATTTTCGACGACGACGGCGGTTTGCCCGCGAATGTTTCAATCAGCGGAAACATCGTCGAAAACGCGCTGCCGCTGGCGAATGCTCTGGTCACGCTCAACGGCTCGCAAACGGCGACGGCGCTGACCGACGCGGGCGGCAATTATTCGTTTTCAAATCTTCCGGCGGGCGGCAATTTTCTGGTCACGCCGACCTTGAACGGACATTCGTTCGAACCCCAAAGTTTGAGTTACAACAATCTCGCGGCGAATATTTCAAACGCCAATTTTGTCGGTTCGACCGGACCGGCGGCGCGAAATCTGCACGTCGTTTCAACCAACATCATCGCCGGTCAGGACGCGCTGGTCGCGGTCGAGCTTATCAGTCAGGGCAACGAAAACAGCGTCGGTTTCAGTCTCAATTACGATGCGAATCTGGCGTTTAATCCGCAGGTTTCGCTCGGCGCAGACACGGGCGCAGGTTCGCTGCTCGTCAATAATTCGCAAGCCGGAAGGCTCGGCATTGTTCTCGCCCTGCCCGCCGGGCAGACCTTTGCGGCGGGAACGCGGCAGCTCGTCAAAATCACTTTTAATACGACGGCGACGACGCTTTTCAGCACGCCGCTCGCGTTTACCGATTCGCCCGTCATCCGCAAAATCGCCGATTCAAACGCGGGCGGTTTGCCGGCTTCGTATTCGGACGGCGTGATTTCCTTCGCGCAGGGGTTTGAAGCCGATGTCGCTTCGCGCCCGGCAGGCGACGGCGTAATCGCGGTTGACGATTTCACGCAGGTCGGCAGATTCGTCGCCGGACTCGACCGACCGGACATCCCGTTGGCGACCAACGAATTTCAACGCGCCGACGATTCGCCGCGCGGGACACTCGGCGACGGCGTGCTGGCGGTGGACGATTTCACGCAAGCCGGACGCTACGCCGCCGGACTCGATGCACGGCAAAACGCGGGCGGCGCGTCCAATTTGGGGTTTGGGATTGCGGATTTGGGATTGATTGCCGATCAATCTCAAATTCCAAATTCCAAATCCCGAATCAATACTTTGGTGCCGCGAATTATTCGTGTCGTCAACGGTTCGACTTCGCCCGGACAACAGGTTTTCGTGTCGGTCGAAATCGATGCGAACGGCGATGAAAACGGCTTCGGTTTCACTTTGAACTACGACACCGCCAAGCTTTCAAACCCGCTCGTCGCCACCGGCGCGGGCACGGCGGGCACGTTTTTGATTCCGAACACGACGACAGCGGGGCGCGTCGGCGTGATTCTCGCCTTCGCGCCGGGAGCGACGATTTCCGCCGGAACAAAACAATTGGTGACGATTCGCTTCAATGTCGCGGCAAACGCTTCGGGCGGACTCACGCCGCTTATGATGAGCGATGCGCCGGTCATTCGCCGCGTTTCGGATGCCAACGCCGCAGTTTTGCCGACGACTTTTACCGACGGCAATTTGAATATTTTAGGACCGACCGCCGCCAATGTTTCCATCGGCGGACGAGTTTTGACCGCGAACGGGCAGGGAATTTCGAGAGCGACTGTTTCAATGACCGATAATACGGGCAATCAGCGATTTGCCTCGTCAAATTCGTTCGGCTATTACCGTTTTGCGGGAGTTCCGGCAGGTCAGACATATATTTTGACGGTCAGCAGCAAGCGATATTCATTCGTTAATTCATCGCAGGTGGTTTCGGTTATGGACGACAGCGACGACGTTAATTTTATTGCCGAACAACAATAGCACATTCGGGCGAGCCGAGCTTTTGCATCCTCGAAAGTTCGGCTCGCTTTACCGGACGCGCAGCACGTTATCGATAAACGAACAAATTCGCGTCAAAGATATTTCCGCTTTTTCGAGGAGCTTCAAATGAAAACAAAAACAAAAATCATCGGCGTTGTTTTAGCGGCGGGCGGGCTAACTGCGATTCTTGCAGTCGTCGGAGTCGTTTCGCTGTGGGAATACGCCGGCGCGAAACTGAGAAGCCCCGAAATCAGAAAAATAAATGATAAGGGCATCGCCGACGGAATCGCCTTCGGTAAAAACACAGACCAAAACGGCTGTCTTGAAAAAGGATTTACGCTCGAAGAAAAGAATAATTCTTTCGATTTAAGCAATGATTATTTTCTCGAAAAATGCCTCATCGCGAGTCGCCCGACACCAAATTTCTGCACGGGCGTTCCTTTTGTTTCAGGCGGCAGGTGGGAAGAAAACGAATGTCAAAAAATCGGTCGTGATACCGCTCAATGTTTGGCGGCGATGTCCGCAAAACGAAATTACTGCCGTTCGGATGACAAAAAATAACATAAAAATTTAAGCAAATTATTTCGTATTGGAAATCAGCACGACATCGCTGAATGCCGCGCCGCGCACGAAAGCGAACCGTTTCCCATCACGTGACCAGCCGTAATCGAAGAGCTTTTCCCGGGGTAAATTTTCGAGGCGCGAGGGCGGTGCGCCGCCGCTGAACGGCTGCTGCCAGATGCCGTTTGTCCAATCGCGGTAGGTGATCCCTGTGCCGTCCGGTGTCCATTTAATTCCGAGCCGGAAATTGGCGAGCGGCGGCACGTCGAATGTTTTTACGAATTCGCCGCCGTCAATTGAAATAACGACGAGTTTCGGTTTGCCGTTTTCTTCGTAACCGGCGGCGACGAGTTTCGAGTCGGGCGAAATTCCGACCCAATTCAGAGTTTTTTCACTGAGCCGCTGCGACGCGCCGCCTTCGACCGGCATCCGGCGCAGACCGCTCGATTCTGCCGCCCGTGAATCATAAACGATCCATTTTCCGTCGGGCGACAGCGCGGGCAGTCCGGCAAGCTCGCCGCGCGTCAACTGCGTCATATCTCCGCCGTCCGCAGCGGCACGCCAAATTTCCGCCGTGCCGCTGCGGTTCGATTGAAAAACGACGAACCGACCGTCGTTCGTGACCGTCGGATAAAGATTGTCGCCGCCCGACGGAATCAGTTGTTTCGCATTGCCGCCGTCCGCGTTCATCGTCCAGATGCTGACGCCTTTTTCGTCGAGTTTCGTGTAAATCATTCGTTCGTCAGGCATCCATTCCAGTCCGTACCAACCGTTTTCCTGACCGAGCGAAGCGAAAGTAATCTGCTTTGCCGCGCCCAAATCGCCGGCGGGCGCAACCCAGACATTCGACTGCTGCTGAACCTGCACCGCCAGCAGATTGTCGCCGTCGGCGGGCAGGCTGAGCGATGCGCCGTAAAGACTTAAATCGGCGAGAAGTTTTTGCGCCGCGCCGTCGGGGAACGAAATCTGCCAGAGCTGCGACGATGCCAAAGAGCTTCGTTCGCGGGCGGCGGCGATCAAACCGCTGCCGTCATTTTGCCAGACCAAACCGAGAATGCTGCCCCACGACTGTGCCGTCAGCGGTTTAATCACGCCGCTTGCCGTATCAACTGTATAAATTTCGCAGTTTGAATCGTCTTCGCGCGTTGAGGCGGCGACGGCAATCGTCGCGCCGTCGGGCGACCACACCGGCGAAGTGCGGATAAAGCCGAATTTGGTCGGCGATTCGGCGATTACCTGCCGTTGTGCGTCAGGCGTTGTTTCCGCAATAACCAGTAACGATTGCCGTTTATCCGCGTCGTAATCCACAAAAGCGAGCCGTTTCCCGTCAGGCGCGAATGTGAAGGCGCGGTTTACGTCGTCACGGATTTTTTCGGGGGCGCCGCCGAAAACCGGAATTCGATACAACCCGCCGCGCCCGAAACCTTCATTCGCCGTGTAATACAGGCTGCTGCCGCCGGGCGCGAATTTCAGCGAAAAAATTATCAGATTCGTCGGCGGGCGCAGCTCGATCTGTTCGCCGCCGTCCGTGTGACCGAGCCACAGACTGTTTGTATCACGCGTCCCGACCGTATAAGCAAACAATTTGCCGTCGCGTGAAAGCGCGGCAACCGTGACTTTGCCGTTTTCGGTCAACCGTTTGAACGAAGCGATTTGCGGGGCGAAATTTTTCACTTGCGACCCGCTGCGCCGCGTGACGAAAATCCCGATGCCGAACGCGGCGAGAATCAGCGCGGCGGCGATAATTTTAAATCGCAGACGGCGGAAGGCGGAAGACTGTTTATTATTTTCAAACTTTAAATTTGAAATTTCGGATTCATTCCCGGATTCCTCGCGTTCGATGATGACGCGCGAAATCATTTCGCTTTCGATGACGAATTCATTTGTTTCGCCGCTTTGTTCGCGCACGTCGGCGACGAAGCGATAGCCCTGACCGGAAACGGTTTTGACGTAGCGCGGACTGCTGGCGCGTTCGCCCAGCGCTTTGCGAACCGCCGACATATTGACCGTCAGATTCGATTCTTCGACGATTTGATCAGACCAGACGAGCGCGAATAATTCGTCCTTTGCCAGGAGCCGCCCGCGATTTTCAACCAGCACGACGAGCATCTCGAACGCCTTCGCGTAGAGCGCGACCGGCTCGCCGTCACGCCACAACTGCCGCTCCTGAACGTCGAGCCGAAAGTTGTCGAACTCATATATTTGCCGTGTTTTAGCTTCAATCGTCTGCATTCGGAATTTTTTCGGAATTTTTTCCCGACTTTCTAAAGATTTTCCCAGCCGTCTGCGCCGAAGATAGTCGGTGTTCGGCAAACCTAGTCGAAACGTCGGGGAGTTTCGGGTGAATTCGACCGGACGATTTTAACAGAACATTTGCAAAAAAAAAATTATGAGCGCGATGAAAAGCAAAACGAAAATTACCATCGAGGCGTGGCGGCGAACGACGATTCGCCTTCACGATATCAAAGTCGCCCGCTGCGCGCGGTGCGCGGCGAAAACGTTGATGCTTTCGCCCGGCGAATTCGCGCGGCTCTCGGGCACCCCGCCGCGCGTCGTCTACCGGCAAATCGAGTGCGGCAAGCTGCATTTTATCGAAACCGAAGGCGGCGAGCTGCTCGTCTGCTGCAATTCTCTCAAAAACCAAATCGAAGGAGAAAATTTATGATTTCGCAGTTAACAAAATATTTTATCTTGAATTTATTCGTCAGCCTGCTCTGCTTCGGCGCCGCGCAGGCGCAGACGACGGCGTTCACTTATCAGGGAAAACTGACCGACAGCAATCTGGCGGCGAACGGCAGCTATGATATGCAGTTCGCATTGTTCGACGCACCGGCAGGCGGCTCGCAAATCGGCGCGACCGTGACAAACGCAGCCGTGCAGGTGACAAACGGCATTTTCACCGTCACGCTCGATTACGGCGCAATCTCGCTGCCGGGCGCCGACAGATTTCTGGAAATCTCGGTGCGGCAAACCGGCAATCCGAATCCGCGCGTTCTGCTCGCGCCGCGCCAGCAGGTCACGAGTGCGCCGTATGCAGTTCAAAGTCTGAACGCAAACACGGCGATAAATTCCGCGCAGCTCGGCGGTATCGCCGCCAGCAATTATGTAATCGCCGAAGATGTGCGGTTGTCGGACGCGCGGACACCGCTGCCGGGAAGCGCGAATTACATTCAAAACACGACGAATCCGCAGACGAGTGCAAACTTCAACATCAGCGGCAGCGGCGCAGCCAATATTTTTAATGCGGCGACCAATTATCAAATCGGCGGCAGCCAGGTTTTGAGCGCCGGCGGCACAAATAATATTTTCGGCGGCAGCGGCGCGGGCGCGTCGAACACGTTCGGCGTGAACAATGTTTTTTTCGGCTTTACCGCCGGAAACCAAAACACGACGGGCAGTTTTAACGCGTTCTTCGGACCGGAAGCCGGTTTCAGCAACACGAACGCCGTCGCCGGTTCGTTTTTCGGTTCCGCCGCCGGAAGACAAAACCTCGGCAGCAACAACGCTTTTTTCGGCGCGGATGCCGGACGCTTTAATACTTCGGGCGACAACAACGCTTTTTTCGGAACCTTCGCCGGAAAGAATAATCTAACCGGAACGCTCAATACCTTTATCGGCACCAACGCCGGACTCGCCAATACGATTGGCAGCAACAATACGCTGCTCGGCAGCAGTGCCAATTTCGGCGCGAACAATCTGACTTTTGCGACCGCCGTCGGTTCGGGCGCAGTCGTCAACGCGAGCAACACGGTCGTTGTCGGACGCGCCGCCGACACCGTCCAGATTCCCGGCTCGCTTAATATTACCGGAACTTTAAGCGCGAATATTTTCAACGCGGGCGTGCAATTCAACATCGGCGGCATTCGAATGCTGAGCGCGGGCGGGACGAATAATGTCTTTGCCGGAAACGGCGCGGGCGCGCTGAATTCGAGCGGACAAGCCAACGCTTTTTTCGGATTCAATGCCGGCGCGGTCAATTCGTCGGGCAGCTTCAACGCTTTTTTCGGCTCGAACGCGGGAGCGGCGAATACGACGGCGATTAACAATTCCTTCTTTGGTCAAGGCGCGGGATTTAAGACGACAACCGGCGGCAATAACACATTTTTAGGTAACGGCGCGGGACTAAACAGTACGACGGCGGCGGGCAATACCTTCGTCGGCAGTCTTGCCGGGCAAGCGAATGTCGGCGGCGGCAACAATACTTTTCTCGGAATCAACGCCGGACAATCGAACGTCGGGAGCAGCAATAATACTTTCGTCGGCGCAAATACGGCGAACTCGAATCTGACCGGCAGCGGCAACACCTTCGTCGGCGCGAACACCGACGGCGCGTTTCTCATCACCAACGCGACGGTCATCGGTCAGAACGCTTTTGCCAATCGAAGCAACGCGACGGCAATCGGCGCAAATTCCTACGCCGATCAAAACAATTCGCTGATTTTAGGCAGTATCAACGGCGTCAACGGCGCGACCTCCGATACGGATGTCGGCATCGGCACGACCACGCCGCAGGCAAGGTTAAACGTCAAGGACAACAGTTTGACCAGAACATCGCTGCTGGTTGAAAACTCGTTCACGGGCGGCGCGGGAATTGAAATCAGCAATACTGCTCCAACCGGCAGGCGTTGGGAGATTTATTCAAATGACGGGTCAAACTCGTGCTGTACGCTTCACTTCGTAAATCTGAACACGAACACCGAAGTTTTCTCCCTCGGTGAAGGCGGAGGAGGCATAGGTTTGTTCAACGGCGACTTGATTGTGAACTCAACACTTTCGGTCGGATCAATGACCGGCGGGCAAAATACTTCGGTTTGCTGGAGTTCGAGCAGCAAATTCCTCGGCACTTGTTCATCTTCGATTCGCTACAAGAAAGATGTGCAGTCATTTAACGGCGGATTCGCGACGCTCGATAAACTCAATCCCGTAACATTTCGCTGGAAGTCCGACAACACCGCCGATATCGGATTCGTCGCCGAAGATGTCGCCAAAGTCGAACCGCTGCTGGCGACTTACAACGACAAAGGCGAAGTCGAGGGCGTGAAATACGACCGCATTTCGGCGGTTTTGGTCAACTCCGTCAAAGAACAACAGGCGCAGCTCAAGCGGCAGCAAGCGCAAATCGAAACGCTCCGCCAGGAAATTTCAACGCTCAAAACGCTCATCACGAAATCCAAACCGGCGCGCAAACGCGTCGTCAAACGACGAAAATAAACGATTTTTTCAATAAAAGCGCGGAAGACGATTTCGCTCAAAACAAAACAACAAATAACCAGGAGAACTTAAAAAATAAATGTTAAATAAATCGAAAATTACGATCTTCGGCGGGCTGATTTTGCTCGCTTCGGCGGCGGCGGCTTTCGCCCAGACAATGCGCGTTTACGTTTCAGCCAGCGGCGACGACGCGAATTCATGCACGATGACGGCGCAGTGCCGAACCGTTACAAAGGCTCTGAGCATTGTTGACGCAGGAGGCGAAGTCGTCATCACGGCGAGCGGCGATTACGATAAATTCGTCGTCAATAAATCCGTCACCGTCGCGGCGGAAACGGGCGTCAACGCGGCGATCGTTTCGAGCGTCGGTTCGGCAATCAGCATCGTGGGCGTGCAGCCGGGCGACGCGATTTCGTTTCGCAATCTGCATTTAGTCGGTATCGGCGGGCAGACTTCGGACGGCATTATCAACAGCTTCGCGGGAACGTTGACGGTTGACGGCTGTGTTTTCACCGGCTTTAACAACGCCCTGACGATGAGCAACGTCGGCGGACAGCTTTACGTTCACGACACGACGATTCGGGGCAGCCTGTTCGGCATCGGCATTCTCGCACAGCAAAGCGAAGGCGTCCTGAAGGCGACGATCGACAATTGCGAGCTCGAAATGAACGACACCGGAATAATGATTTCGGGCAAGGTTTCGGCGGAAATTCGCAATTCGATTTTCGCGGGCAACACCAGCCGCGGCTTGCAGGTTCGCTCGACCGCTGCCAACTGGCGAGCCGAGGCGCTGGTTGATAACTGCCAGTTTAATCACAACACCGCCGGAATTCTGGCGGGCGCGACGAGCGGCGGTTTCGCCGTCGTCAGATTATCGCGTTCGAGCATTGTCAACAACGCCCTGTCCGGCGTTTCAATCGGCGCCGGCGGCACGGTCTTTACGCTCGGCAACAATGTCATCGCCGCAAATTTCCCCGATGTCAACGGCGGCAGTCTGACACCTCTGGCGGCGAAATAACTTTAATTGCAAACGACCGGCGAGGAGTTTTAACGATATATTCTTCGCCGGTTATAAAAGGAAAATATATGAGAGTCGGTCAATTTTTAATTATTCGTGAAATTTCGCTTCGCGTCGCGGTAATCTTGCTGTTTGCCGGCGGCGCGGCGGCGCAAAGCGGCGGTCAGTTTACAATCGAACAAACGGTCATCGCGACCGGCGGCGGCGCGACCGTTTCGAGCGGCGGGGGATTCACGCTCGGCGGCACAACCGGACAATCAATTGCGGGACAAAAAGCGGCAAATCAGCCTTTTTCTCTTCACGCCGGCTTCTGGACGGCGACAGTTTTCACGCCGACGGCGGCTTCGGTCAATTTGGGCGGGCGCGTGCTGACGGCAAACGGCAGCGGCATCAGAAACGTCAGCGTTGTGCTGACAATGCCGTCGGGAAGCGTGCGAACGACCGCTTCCTCGACGTTCGGCTATTATCATTTTGAAAATATTCCGTCCGGACAGACATATATTTTAACGGCGAATTCAAAACGATTCGTTTTTGCCAACCCGACGCAGGTCATAGCTCTTTTTGATGAACGCGGCGACGTTGATTTTATTACCGATTCACAACCTTGACTCTTCTGCGCGACGACCAAGCGCTGCGAAACATTTATTGATGCGCGCTTGCGCGAAATTGAATAGATGAAACTTATATGACACACTTCATCGGCGCAAAACAATTCTTTTTACGCCGAAATCTTGTGTCCGTCTATTCAAAAAAACTTTTTCTCCGCAGTATTCTTGCGCTTTGTCTGATTACCGTATTCGGCGGCGCGGGGCGGGCGCAGCAGTTTCCAATCAAGACTTTTACTTCCGCCGACGGACTCGCGAGCAGCGCGCTGATAAATATTTTTCGCGACCATCTGGGGTTTTTATGGTTCTCGACGCGCGACGGTTTATCGCGTTTCGACGGGCGCGAATTTACCAATTTTCAATTCGGCAATGCCGATACTTTGCCGACGGTTTTTTCTTTTCACGAAACGCGGCGCGGCGATTTCTGGCTGACGACGGGCGACGGTTTGTATCGCATCGCGCATCAGGATTCGACGGAAGTCAAACCCGAATTGGCGACGAAAACCAATAGCCGCCGTGTTTTGCTCAACGCCGAAAAAATTTCGGAAATCTCGTTCACCGGCTTTTACGAAGATTCGGCAGGAACAATTTGGGTCGGCGGCAGCGACGGTCTGTTTACGCTCACGGAAAATAACGGTGCATTTTCTTTCAAAAAGATCGAAATCGGGACGGCGGAAAATGTCAAAGCGATTACCGAGGCGCGCGACGGCAGTTTATGGGTCGGCTGTAATACGGGAGTTTTCCGCCGTTTTCCGACCGGGAAAATTTTGTTTTATCCGATTGCCCGGACGTCCGGTTATGACGAAATCTTTAAAATCACGGAAGATTCCGACGGGCGGGTCTGGATCGCGCACACGCGCGGAATTTTTATTGTCCAACCTGAAACCGCACAAGCGATTGCGCCGCCCGCGAACCCCGAAACCCGCGAATTAACGGTCAAAGAACAAACGGTTTCAGCCGATTTCGTTTTGCCGCAAATATCGTCCGGAACGATTTTAAGACTCGCTTTCAGCGAAAATCCGGCGTCGCGACGTGAAGAACTCATTCACGATATTTTCGCCGCTTCCGACTCGAAAATTTGGTTTTCCGCGCAGGGATTTTTGTATTCCTCACTTGAGGGGCGAGTGCGGCGCAGCGGCGATTCGGCAATTCTGCCGTTATATATTCAAAATTTTGCCGAAGATTTGGCGGGCAATTTATGGATTGGAACAAACAGCGGCGCTCTGCATCTGGCGCGGCAGGGTTTCGCCACTTTCAGCCGCAATGAAGGACTCGGAGACGCGCGAATTTTATCGCTGTATCAAAATTCTGCTGATGAGCTTTTCGTGATTGACGGGCGTTTGTTCGTCAATCGTTTTGAAAAAGGCAAATTCGATTCAAAACCGATCAATCTGCCCGATTCAGCTAAATTGATTTACGCGTCAACCGGAGTTTTGCTTGATGAACACGACGTGTGGGCGTTAACCGAAAACGGGCTTTACCGGTTTGACGCGGGCGATCTGCAGGCTCCGGTTAAGATTTACCGGCGAGCGGACGGCTTAAAAGGCGATTCGCTGTTTTGCGGCTTCAGGGATTCCAAAGGCAATCTCTGGTTCAGCACGCGCAAAACCGGAGATTTTGACGGTCTCAGCCGTTTTGATAAACGGACGCAGAAGTTTCACTCATTTTCGACCGCCGAAGGTTTCCCGAACGGCAAATCTCCGTCTTCATTTGCCGAAGACCAAAGCGGAAATTTATGGTTCGGGTTTTACGACGGCGGTTTGGCGCGGTATTCGGACGGGCGATTTACGGATTTTTCGAGTGCCGAAAATTTACCTTCGGGCGGGATTTTCGGATTGCTGGTCGATAAAAAAAATCGTCTCTGGATGGCTTCGAGCGGCGGCGGCGTCGCCGTCGTTGAAGATTTGCAGGCGGAGAAACTGCATTGGCGGCGAATTACGACCGAACAGGGTTTGGCAACCGATAACGCGCGTTGTCTGACCGAAGATTCGGCGGGAAATATCTATGTCGGAACGGTACGCGGCATTGACCGCATCACGCCCGAAACCGGGCAAATCAGGCATTTTTCGACTTCGGACGGCTTATCGGGCGATTTTGTCAGCGTGGCTTTTCGAGACAAAAGCGGAATGCTCTGGTTCGGCACGTCCAACGGGCTTTCAAAAATCGAGCCGCAAGCGGATTTCGCCCAGAGCGCGCCGGAAATTTTTATCGACGGGCTGCAAATCGCCGGGGTGCGTTACGCGGTTTCCGGTTTCGGGCAGAAGGAAATCGCCGGAATCAGCGTCGGCGCCGCGGAAAATAATCTGGAAATCAACTTTTTGAGCGTCGGCGCGGCGGAAAACGCGCGTTTCCAATATAAGCTCGAAGATTCTGAAAATGAACAGGAATGGAGCGCGGCGACCGAAAAAAACTCGATCAATCTGGCGCGGCTGGCGCCGGGAACTTATAAATTTTCGGTGCGCGCCGTCAATTCCGCAAGTCTGACGAGCAAAATTCCCGCCTTTATTTCGTTCAAAATCGCGCCGCCTTTTTGGCAAAGCGGGTGGTTTCGGCTGCTTGTCATAGTGTTGTTTGTCGGTGTGATTTTGATTATCGAACGAACCCGCGCGGCGCGTCTGCGCGAACTGAAAAAAGCCTTCGGAAAACTCTCAGTTTCCGAAAACCGCTTCCGGCAGATGAACGACCAATCGCCTTTGGGCATCATCGTTTTCGCGCCCGACGGTTCGATTCGCGCCGTCAATCGCGCTTACGAAAACTTTTGGGGAATTACGTTCGAGCAAATCAAACACTGGGATTTTTTGGCGGACGAACAGCTCATCAGAATCGGTGTCGTCGAAAAACTGCGGCGCGTCTTCGCGGGCGAAACCGTTCATTTTCCGCCCGAACCTTACGACCCGCGCGAAAACAGTCACGGTGTTGAATTTATCGAAAAAGCCGCGCTGCCGTGGTTTGAATCGTTCGCCTATCCGGTCAAAACCGACGCCGGCGAACTGCTCGAAGTGATTCTCGTGATGGAAGACGTGACCGACACGAAACGCGCCGACGAAATCGAGCAAATCGCCCGCCACGAACGTTTGCGCGAACTCGAACAGGTGCGCCGCCGGATCGCCGCCGATTTGCACGACGACATCGGTTCATCATTGACGCAAATCTCGATCTGGAGCGAAGTCCTGCAGCGCAATGTCGGCAAACAAAGCGGCAAATCGGTTTCTGAACCGCTGACTCTAATCGGCAATTCGTCACGCGAACTGGTCGATGCGATGAGCGACATCGTTTGGGCGATCAATCCGCAGAAGGATTTTTTGAGCGAGCTTTCCGGCAAAATGCGCTTTTTCGCTTCGGATGTTTTTTCGGCGCGAAACATCAATTTTACTTTCGATGCGCCGCATTTGGCGGAAGAATTCGCATTGGGAGCAAACCTTCGGCGCGAAATTTATTTAATTTTTAAGGAAACGGTCAACAACATCGTCAAACATTCCAATTGCAAAAAGGTCGAAATTAATTTGAGCATCGAAAATTCCGAAATTTTTTTGAATTTACACGATGACGGAGCAGGTTTTGACGTTTCTCGCAACGATTCCGGCGGGCACGGGTTGGCAAGTATGAAAGCACGGGCTGAGGGACTCGGGGGCAAACTCGAAATAGTTTCCGACGCGCAAATCGGAGGAACAACCGTCACGCTTTGCGCACCGCTCGGCTTAAAGGCGGAAAACCGCGCCTGAGCGGCAAAAAGTTCGCGCCGCTTGCGCCGCCGCCCGCATCGCTCACCGGGCGGGCTTACTACCTGCGTGAGTAGTGCTTTGAACGAAAAATTGACTTATTCTGATTATTAAATTTATGAGCGAAACCCCGGCGGCGAATGCCGCAAAAACAATCAACGTCGCCATCATTGAAGACCGCCGCGAAATCCGCGAAGGTTTGGCGATGCTCATCGGCGGGACGGAAGGTTTCATCTGCAAGGGGAAATTCGGCTCGATGGAAGAAGGCTTGCGGCGCGTCGGCGCGGAAAACCCGGACGTGGTTTTGTGCGACATCGGATTGCCCGGAATGGACGGCATCGAAGGCATCAAGATTCTCAAGGAAAAATTCCCCGACCTGCTCGTGATAATGCTGACGATTTACGACGACGACGAACGGATTTTCAACGCTCTGTGCGCCGGCGCGTGCGGTTATCTTTTAAAGAAAACGCCGCCGGTGCGGCTGCTCGAAAGTCTCAAAGAAGCGGTCGCCGGCGGCTCGCCGATGTCGCCGGAAGTCGCGCGGCGAGTGATAACTTTATTCCGCGAAATTCGCCCGCCGGGAAAAGCCGATTACGATCTGACGCCGCATGAAACCAGGCTTCTGAAAATGCTCGTTGAAGGGCACAACTACAAAACCGCCGCTCTGGAAATCGGCGTGACGGTTCACGCCGTCTCGTTTCATATGCGCCGAATTTACGAAAAATTACAGGTTCACTCAAAAACCGAAGCCGTTACCATTGCGCTGCGCGACCGTCTTATCAAATAATTTGAATTCTTCTGTTTTTGTTTTCTCTATTGAAGGGCGAAGCCGGCGAGCGGATTTCCGTAGAACATATCGGTTTTCCACGCATTCGCGTTCCATTTTTCCGCCGTTCCCGTCGCTTTGACCGGCATCAGGCTGATGGTGGAAAAAATCTGGTCGGAAAAAGAATTTCGCACGGGCGCGCCGTCCGCAGCGAGCGAGAATTTGGCTTCGCGTACCTGTTCGCCTTTGTAGTAAATCCTGACCGTAAATTCTCCGGTCAGATCGCCCGTAAAGAGCGTGTTCGGGTAATTTTCTTTGAAATAACCTTTGTCGTTCAGTAGAAAATTGTTCCAGCTGAATTTCCATAAATGAAACTCGCAAACATCTTGGATTTGATAGCAAAAACCGCCGCGCTCCTGAATCGTCGTGATGCTGCCGCCTTTGTCGGTCGTCGCAATCTTTTGATTATTGTGAAAAAGCACGGCTTCGAATTCTTTGTTGTCGAGGTTGCCTTTAAACCACATCATCGCCGCCGGATAATTTTTGCCGCTGCGCCAGCTTTCGATGTCGTAACCGGCGTAGCCGATCGGAATCAGCCAGTCGTGCTCGACATAAAAGCGAAACAGATTTTTCTCCTGCGGTTCGTCGGCGTGCGCCAGTTTGCCGACTTTAAATTTGCCCTGAAAAACGGTTTCATTCGTTTTTGAATTGCTGATTTTCACGCCGAAAGTGCCGACCGCGTTAATCGCCGAGGCTTTGAACAGCTCGTCGCTGTCCGGGCTGCGGATCGTTACTTTTTTCGCGTAATCGTCCGGGTCATACATTTCGAGCGGCTCGCTGAACCATAAGGAACCGTCAGGTTTAAACCATTCCGCCAGATAACGAAGTTTCGAGCTGTTGTCGTAAAAAAGATCGAAGGAGACCTGCGGAACCCAACGCGAAAAGTTATTGTTATTTTGCGTTTTCGCGTCGATGCCGATGGAGTCTTTCATAAACACCGGCACGCTCGTCGGAAGCGGTCTGGTAATTGCTTGCGAGGCGCTGCTGCTCGATTGTTTGTTCGACGGCTGAACTGACGGATTTTCCGTCTGATTCCGTTCGTTATTTTGTTCGCTGCTGCTTTGCGGCGATTTTTCTTTAGTTTTTTCGACTTTCGGCAGTTTCGGGATTTTTATCGGAAACTGCGCCGAAACGGTTTGCAGATCGAAAATTAAAACGATAAAAAATGCGATAATTAAATTCTTTTTCATTGAGTTATCCTTTTGCCTATTCGCGCGGAAAGTTCTTGATGTATTCGTTTATCTCCGCCCCTGGTTCGCCCGCAACCCATTCTTTGGCGGAGTTTGACGTTAAAATATCGTCATACATCCCCCGGCTTGGAAATTTTTTCTCCGCGACGACGGCGGGAATCCGGTAATCAATAATCGAAACTTTGCAGTCGAGAGCAAAGGCGGGAATTTTTTTGCCGCCGGAAATCGCATATTGACCGATTTGTTTGCCTTTGTCGCAGGCTTTCAAAATCACCGTCTCGATTTCTTCCGGTTTGACGGCTAAAGTCTCTTTTTTCAATCCGAATGTATCCAAATCGAATTGATAATAATCGTCGCCGTTGTAATCGAAACCTTTGACCCCGACGCTCTTGAATTCGGATCTGGCAATTACCAAAATCTTGCCTTTCGCTTTTGCCTTCGGGTCTAATTTCAAAGGAAAAGAAACTTCGGCGATTTCTTTGGCTTTCGCTATCAAATTTTCGGTGTTCGATTTGACGAGCGGCTTGTCATTTTTCGGTTTCGAGCTTTCCGGAGTGTTCGGCGGCGCGAATTTGTGCCGGACGCTGTTGACCACCATACATCCGCTAAAAGATGCCGTTATAATTATCAGCGCGATAAAGGACGAAGTGTTTTTCATTTTTTTATCTCCTCGTTAAATTGAAAAAATATTTATTGAACCGTAAATCCGCTCAAAGGATTTCCGTAAAACATTCCGGTTTTCCAAGAGTTTGGATTCCATTTTTCCGTCGTTCCCAAAACCTTGACGGGGATCAGCGTCAGCGACGGAAAGACGTTGTTTGAAAAACCGTTGCGCTCGACCATTCCGTTCGCGCCGATGGTGAATTTCGCTTCGCGCACCTGCGTGCCTTTATGAAAAACTTTGACCGTATATTCACCCGGTTTATCCTGCGTAAAAACGGTGTCGGGAAATTTTTGGCGCATATACGACAGGTTGTCGATCTTAAATTTGTCCCACGTAAACGAAAACAAGGCGTAGCGGCAGATTTCCTGCCCGCGCACGCAATCGTCGCCGCGCCGCAGCTCGTCGACGATTATGCCGCCGTCGTCGGTCGAGGTGATTTCCTGATTGTTGAAGAACAATCTGGCTTCCAGATCTTTACGCTCCGGCACGTCTTTGAACCACAGCCTGACTTCGGGCGAAAGCCCTACTCTTGACCAGTGGTCGGCGGCGATTCCCGCATAACCGGCGGCGAGATGCCAATCGTTGTCGACGAAAAACTGGAAAGCGTTTTTCATCTGCGGGTCGCCCGGCGTGTCAATTGATTTTTTGACATTGAATTTACTTTGAAAGACGGCTTCTTTGGTTTTGTTATTGGTGATTTTCAATCCGTATGTTCCGATCTGGTCGGTGCTCAATTTGTCGAATAATTCTCCGTTGTAAGGACTTTTCAGATGTGTTCCGAATCCGTCGGTCGTCTCGCCGGTTTCGAGCGATTCGCTATACCAGAGCGAACCGTCGGGCTTGAACCATTCCGCCGTAAAGCGCACGCGTTCGTTGTTGTCGTAAAAGAGTCTGAAATCAATCTGCGGATGCCAGTTTGAGTAATATCGCTGATTCGGAAATTTCCAGTATTCATTTTGCTGTTTGAGGCTGATTTCAAGCGTATCGAGAAGGAGCACCGGATTGCCGGTCGGGACCGGACGCTCGATTTTTTTCGGCAGCGTCGAATCATTTTGAACGCTCTGATTCGGCTTCGTTTGAACCTGCCGCGAATCGCTCGTGGTAGTTTGATTCGAGGTCGAAGGATTGTTATCGGTTTTCGGCTGTTCCGGTTTCGACTTTTCGACTTTCGGCAGTTTCGGTATTTTTATCGGAAACTGCGCCGCTGCCGGCTGAAACGAAACCGCCGCGACGAGCATAAAAATAATGGTTATTAATATCGGTTTTTTCATATTTAATTGCTTCTCCTTGAATTTTGGGTTTTCGACTCTATTTATTAGCGCGACATTTTTTTAAAACAGAGGTCAAAAGATTTTGGAGAAATTCGTTTTTAAGATGAACACACTATTTTTTCATTTTTCCGCCTTCTGTCTTATTGTCTGACCTTTCCTTCATCCTGCCGCTGAACGGGCATCGAATTGAGCAGCGCCAGAATTTCCGGCTGATTTTGGAGCAAAGGCGGCACGACTGCCTTGCCGTTTTCAAAAACCATCTCGACGGTTACTTTTTCAATTCCCGCGAACATCGCGGCGCGCACGGCGGAAGCACCGATTTGACCGGGAACCTGTGTGTGGACCTTTTTATAATTGAGAAAGTGAAGCGTTTCCCAGCCGAACTTTTCTCCGCCGCGTGTTTCGACTCCGGCGGAACTGATGAATTTTGCGAGCTTTCGGCGGGTAAATTTCAGAAAAAAGAAAATTCCCAGCGTAAATAATCCGAAAAGTCCCAGAAAAATCGTGCCGCCGAGTAAACCGCCGGAAACCTTTTGGCTCCATCCATCGGCAAGAAAAGCGGTGAGCGCCGAATAAAAAAACACGAGCGGAATTCCCAGAAAAATCAGTCCGAGAAACGCGAAGCAGAAACCAAGCAGAATCCTGGCAAACAAAGAGTTTCCTTTTAGTTTGACTTCGACCGCTTGAGGCAAATTCTGCCGTGCCCAATTAACGACGGGTTGATTGATAAATTGATTCATAATTTTGTTTTCCTGATGCGTTTTTTTTACTGCTTTCATTCGTTATCGCGGAACTGCACAAAGTAGAGTTTAATGCACATTGAAATTGGCAACCGGATAATCGCCGCTCTGCCCGAACGGTATGCTGGATACTCCGCTAAACGTGCTTTTTACCCAGAATGCGCTCTGTCCCGCGGAAGCGCTCTGTCGCCAGATTGCGATGTCCGTCTTGCCGTCGCCGTCATAATCGCCCGGTGTTAACCGGTCGGTCGTCGAAGCGCCGAAAACCGTCTGCACCGCCTGTGAATCCGAACTTCGCAGATACCACCAATGAAGCGCTCCCGAAACATCTCTGGCAACCGCGTAATCGGTTTTGCCGTCGCCGTCGTAATCGCCCGGCACGACGACATCTGAAAACCTGCCGAAAACTTTCGTGGTTGTTCCGGCGGTCGTCTGGTTGAGCCAGTAAGTCGACAATCCGACGCCGCTGTTGCGCACGATGACGAAATCGGTTTTGCTGTCGCCGTCGAAATCGACCGTGTGCTGCGGGTGCGCGACCGGCACGGTTTCGACGTCCAGCGTCCAGCCGCCGTTGAGCCTGCCCGCGCCGCCCACGACGTATAAATTCCAGATTCCGTTCGGATTCGTGCCCTGGAAAGCGGAAGTCAGAGTCGCCGTTCCGCCGCTCACGGGTCCCGGGTTTTGGTAGCTTTCATTAGGTCCCGGATTCGGAAAGCTGCGTAGAGCGTAGGCTGTCGGGCGGTAAGTGCCGGCGGTAAAAGCCGCCTGCGGCAGCGGCGCGGCTCCTGCATCGCTCAATGTATAGGTGACATTGCTTATTGTGGTTGTCCCGCCGGCGAGGCTCTGAAGCAGAAAACACGCCCCGGTCGGACCGCATAAAACCATTCCCGCCTGCGAGGGAACACTATGGCTGAATCCGTTTATGGCTACCCTGACACTGCCGGGCGTCGAGGAAATCACCGTCGTCAGCCCCGAGACCTGAATCGGCGACGGGCAAAGCGACGATATTTCAAAATTTAGAGGAAGGTTGATTTGCGTGGGATTCGTAAACGTCGCGGCTCGCGCGCCGGGCGCAGGTAAAATCAGAGCCGCTAAAAAAAAAATCGCCGCACTGAGATATTTTTTGCGGCAGAGGCTTTGCGCCGCGCCGGACGATTTGGATAAATTGATTATTCCGTTTAAAAGCAGAGACGGCTCGACATAAAATATTTTTTTCATTTGAAATTCTCCTTATTTCTTTTTATTGAAGGCGCGAATTTAGGCGAAAACTAGTTTCGGCTGTTTCCCGAGTTGTGCTATTATTCGGTTTATTCGGACATATTTAGTGTTTATTTTTGTCCTGAAAACTCCCCGATTTTTGCCTCTCTATTTATTAGCGCGACAGATTTTAGAAACAGAGGTCAAAACTTCTGAAAGAATTTAAAGATTTAAGTAAAGCGGGATGAAAGAACGAGCGCCGGCGGACGGAATTACCGAAAAATTACAAAATTGGAGCGGCAAAAAAGACTGGGAAAGCAATAACGCTCTGTTCAATCTGGTGTACGACGAGCTGCGCCGGCAGGCACACCGCTTTCTGCAAAGGGAACGGCGCGAGCATACGCTGCAGACGACCGGGCTGGTTCACGAGGCTTACCTCAGATTAGTCGATCAGAAAAAGGATTTTTGGGAGAGCCGTTCGCAGTTTTTCGGAATCGCGGCGACGTTGATGCGGCGGATTTTGATTGATTATGCCAAGCAGAAGCAGCGCGTCAAGCGCGGCGGCGCGGAGCGCGATTTGCCGCTCGAAGACGCGCTGACGGTCGCCGTCAGCAAAACGAGTTTCGATCTGCTGGCACTAGACGAAGCCCTCAACCGGCTTGCCGAAAAAGAGGAACAGCTGGCGCGCATTGTCGAGCTGCGATTTTTCAGCGGCTTGGACGTGCCCGAAACGGCAAAGGTTCTGAACGTTTCGGAATCGACCATCAAACGCGATTGGGCGATGGCGAAAGCCTGGCTTCACCGCGAATTAACAAGTTGAAAAATCCGGAAGCGCCGGAATCCTCAATCGTTTGAACTTTGACTTATCCGAAGAATGGACGACAAATGGCAAAAAATAAGAGAGATTTTCGATGAAGCCTTACGGCACAAACCCGAAGACCGCCGAAATTTCGTCCTTCGGGCGTGCGGCGAGGATAAACAAATGCTCGCCGAAGTCGATTCGCTTTTTTCTTCGCTCGAGAGCGCCGACAGTTTTCTCGAAACGCCGGCGGTCGGAATGGTCGCCGATGTTTTTGAATCCGGAACGGGAAAGCTCGAACCGGGAAAGCTCGAACCGGAGAAAAACTTTGGTCATTACGAAATCCTCGAACAAATCGGCGCAGGCGGCATGGGCGAAGTTTACCTCGCGCAGGATAAAAAACTCGACCGAAAGGTCGCCCTCAAGATTCTCAATGAAAAGTTTGCCCGCGACGAATCGAATCTCAGGCGTTTTATTCGGGAAGCACGCGCGGCGTCTGCCTTAAATCACCCGAACATTTTAGTCATTCACGAAATCGGCGCGGAAGGCGAAATGCATTTTATTGTCAGCGAATACGTCAAAGGCAAAACCCTGCGCGAGGTTTTGAAAGAAACGCCTTTGCCGCCGGCGAAGATTCTCGATGTCGCCGTCCAAATCGCCAACGCTTTAACCGCCGCTCACGAAGAGCATCTCGTGCACCGCGACATCAAACCGGAAAACGTCATAATTCGCCCCGACGGGCTGGTAAAAATCCTCGATTTCGGCTTGGCAAAGATCGTCGAACGGAAAAACGGACCGCTCCCCGGTTTAGAAGACCGCGCCGCGCGGCAGAACCTGACGGCGAAGGGCGTGATCCTCGGAACGATCAACTATATGTCGCCCGAACAGGTGCGCGGGCTTGACGTTGACTCGCGGACGGACATTTGGAGCCTCGGCGTCTGTTTGTATGAAATGCTGACGGGAAAAACGCCGTTCGCGTGCGAAACGACGAGCGACACGATCAGCGCGATTCTGAATAAAAACCCCGCGCCGCTCGCCGCTTATTGTCCCGACACTTTAAAGGGATTGGAACGCATCATCGACAAAACGCTCAGAAAAGACCGCGAAGAACGCTATCAACACATTGAAGACTTACTAATCGATTTGAAAGACTTCAGGCAGGAATTTGAGTTCGGCGAAAAAGGCAGACGTTCAACCGCGTCTTCGGGCAACAACGAAGCGGCGACGGCGGAAAAGGCGACCGGCGCTTCGACCGCCCAAATTACGCAAGCGGCATCGAGCGCGGAATATATTTTCGGGGAAATCAAACGGCGCAGGCGCGCAAGCTTGGCGGTTTTGGCGTTTCTGCTCGTGTCAATGATCGGTTCGGGCTACTGGTTTTTCTCAAATCGCACGGCTTCAACTAACATCAATGCTTATATCAGCGCGCAAAAGGTCGCGCAGATTACGAATTGGTCGGGGCTGGATGATTTTCCCTCGCTGTCGCCGGACGGCAACACGGTAGCATATTGTTCAGACCACAACGGCAGTTTTGAAATTTACGTCAAGCAGCTCACTCCGGGAGCGAAAGAAATTCAACTGACCGACGACGGCGGTCAAAATTTTCAACCCGCTTTTTCGCCTGACGGTCAACACATCGCTTATTATTCGAAACAGCGCGGCGGCATCTCGATTATTCCCGCTTCGGGCGGTGAAGCGAGGCAAATTACCGATTTCGGCTCGCTTCCGGCGTGGTCGCCCGACGGCAGACAGATAGCGTTTCAATCGAACCCGTTAAATGATTTGGGAGCTTTCGCGCGTAATGCTTTGCCGCCTTCGACGCTATGGGTGGCGCAAGTTCTCGGCGGCGCACTCCCCCAACAGCTCACGCAAGCTGGAACTTTGCCGGGCGGACAAGGCTCACCCGCCTGGTCGCCCGACGGCAAACGTATTGCTTTTGAAGTTGATACTTACAACTTTTCGTATATTTGGACCGTCGCGGCTGACGGCAGCGATGCGAAAGCCGTCTTTCCGCAAACAGAGCCGCCTTCTCTGGGTTATGCGCCGATTTACACGCCCGACGGAAAGAGCATTCTCTACCACAACCAAAACGGAACGATGTTTCAGGTTCGTATCAATCCCGCAACTGATGAGGCAGTCGGCGAAACCACGCCGCTTACAAGCATAGCGCAAGCGCCTTCTTCGGTCCGACGGGTGAGTTTTTCAGCCGACGGCAAAAAAATTGCTTACAACGTTTTGCGGCGCGTTGACAGCATCTCGTCGGTTCCCCTGCAAACCAAAACGAGCGAAGCTGCGGGGACGCCGAACGTCATTGTCAGCAACACCACCAGCAGGAACAACTTTCCCGTTTTTTCACCCGATGGCAGGCGGCTTGCTTATTCGACTTGCAGCATCGGCGGCACGGGCTGTGACATTTGGCTGGCGAACGCTGACGGCACTAAACAAACGCAACTGACAACAAGCGAAAACAACGAACTGCTGCCAAGCTGGTTTCCGGATGGCGAACAAATCGGCTACCTTTCCGATCGCAACAGCAATCGAAGCTTCTGGTCGATCAACCTGAACACTAAACGCGAGCAAATGCTGTTCGATGCAAAATCCAATCTCGAATACGCGCGACTTTCGCCCGACGGCAAACGAATTATTTTCAACGATTTCCAGGATGGTGTGACTAATGTCTGGACGGCGGCGCTCCTCGGCGACGGCGAGCCGAAACAACTGACTTTTGACAAAGAAATGATGGGCTTTTCCGCCTGGTCGAACGATGGAAAACTTCTCGCCTTGCAAGTAAAGCGCGGCGACGACACGAACATTATGGTAATGCCGAGCGATGGCGGCACGCCCGAACAATTAACTTTCGATAAAGGACAAAGCTGGGTCTTCGGTTGGTCGCCCGACAACGATAAAATTTTATTCGCTGGTCTGCGCGGCGGTTTTTGGAATGTCTGGTGGGTTTCGCGCACGACGAAAAAACAGCAGCAGATTACCGATTACAAAAAACTCAATTCCTTCGTCCGTTATCCTTCGTGGTCGCCGCTCGGCAATCAGGTTGTTTATGAATACTCGGAAACAACCGGCAATATCTGGGTTGCGGACTTGAAATGATAATACTTTCAGAACTTGTGTAGAGTAATTTAATTTATGCGCGCTAAAAATTTCTATTTAGGTCTGCAATGAAGCAAGAACGTTGGCAACAAGTCAGAAACATCTTTGACGGAGCATTGAAACACGCCCGAGATGAGCGTTCGCGCTTTTTGGACGAAGTTTGTGCAAACGATGAAGAAGTGCGCCGCGAAGTCGAATCGCTGCTGGCGTCGCTCGACGGCGCCGGCGGCTTTCTGGAAACGCCGGTCGTCGAAATCGCCGAGCTCATTAAACCCGAAACGCGAAAGCTCGAACCGGGAACACGTTTCAGCCATTACGAAATCATCGAGCAAATCGGGATGGGCGGAATGGGCGAGGTTTATCTGGCAAAGGACGAAAACCTGAATCGCAAAGTCGCGCTCAAATTGCTTTCCTCGCACATCACGGAAGACAAAACAAGAGTCAGCCGTTTTCGTCAGGAAGCCTTTGCCACGTCCGCTCTGAATCATCCGAATATCGTCACGATTTACGAAATCGGCAAATCGGATGACCGCGATTTTATCGTCACCGAACTGATCGAAGGCGAGACGCTGCGCGCGCGCCTCAGAAAGAAAAAGCCGAGCCTCGGCGAATCGCTCGACATCGCGCTGCAGGTCGCTTCGGCGCTCGCGGCGGCGCACGGCGCCGGCATCGTTCATCGCGACATCAAGCCGGAAAACATCATGATTCGCGAAGACTCACTGGTGAAAGTTCTCGATTTCGGCATCGCCAAATACCGACCGAACGTCAAAGGGCAAAAGGCTCTGGTCGAAACGGAAGCCGGCGAAATCATCGGCACCGCCGCTTACATGTCGCCGGAACAGGCGCGCGGGCTTGAAATCGACGCGCAGACCGACGTTTGGAGCCTCGGCGTGATTCTCTACGAAATGCTCGAAGGACGTCTGCCGTTTCCCGGTCAAACGAAATCCGACCGCATCGCCGCAATCCTCGAACGCCAACCCGTGCCGCTGACGAAAACCGGCAGCAAAGTTCCGCTCCAGCTTCAACAAATCGTTGAACGCGCGCTCGCCAAAGATAAAAGAGAGCGCTACCGCAACATCGCCGAAATGGCGGAAGATTTGCACGGCTTGCGCGAAACGACCGGCGATAAAATATCCTCGCCGCTGATTCTCTCTGTCAGAAGAGCAGATGCCGCACGCCGCCGCTACCTGCTCGCTTCGGTTACTCTGCTGATTTTACTTGTCGGCACGGTCGGGTTTTGGTTTTACTTCTCCAATGCGCGAAAAACGGGCGCCGCCCAACGGAAATCAATCGTCGTTTTGCCGCTCAAACCGATCAATGCGGCAACGCGCGACGAGCTTTACGAAATCGGTATCGCCGATTCTTTGATTCAGCGACTCGGCAGCGTCAAAGGTTTTGTCGTGCGCCCGTTGAGCGCGATTCGCAAATACGCCGACATCGAGCAGGACCCGCTCGCCGCCGGGCGCGAGCAGCAGGCAGATTACGTGCTTGCCTCGAATTATCAAATCGCGGGCGGGCGCATTCGCGTCACGGCGCAGCTTCTTAATGTCGAAACCGGTCAAATCGAAGAAACCTACAAATCGGAAAAAGAGGCGAGCGACGTTTTCGCGATGCAGGACGCCGTCGCCAACGACGTCGGAAAACTTCTTCAGGCGCGTTTCGCTTTTACTGCGGGCACTCCGGCGGCGAAGCGCGGCACGGAAAATGAAGAGGCTTACCGGCTATATTTGCAGGGCAAGTATTTTAATAATAAACGAACCGAGCAGGACGCGCGGAAAGCGGTTGAATCCTTTGAGCAAGCCGTCCGGCTTGACCCGAATTACGCGCAGGCTTGGGCGGGCATCGCAACTGCGCGCCGCTCTATCGCCAACGGTTTGCCGTCCGTCTCGAAAGTCGCTGAGGACCTGAATATTCACGAGCAGCATCGAATATCGATGGAAGCAGTTAATAAGGCGCTTGAGCTTGACCCGAATCTATCGGAAGCCTACAGCGCGCTCTGCGAAAACAAGCTGAATTACGAATATGATTTTAACGGGGCGGAACCGGCGTGCCGACGCGCCATCGAGCTGGACCCGAATTCTCCGCTGGCGCATTACACGTATGCGCGTCTGTTGTTTGGTCCGAGCAAACGTTTTGACGAGGCAATCGCCGAAATCAAAACCGCCATCGATCTCGACCCGACATCGTTTCTTTATCAACTCGTATATACGGTTTCTCTGACTTACGCCAGACGCTATGACGAAGCCGTCCGGCAATTGGAGAGGCTCGCCGAGAGGAATCCGAAAGGCGCTATCGGCTACTATTGGCTCGTCGGCGGAGCTGCTTTTAAGGACAATCACGCGGAAGATTTTGAACGACTGACGAGATTTCAAACATGGGCGGGAACGGACGAAGAAACCATCCGGGAATTTAAGACCGCCTATCAAACCGCCGGTTGGCAGGGAGTTTTGCGTGAGGAAGCAAAAAGGAGTTTGGACTACACCCCGAATTTTTATTACGCGGCATGCGTTTATGCCCAGATGGGGGACAAGAATAAGGCGTTCGAATATCTGGAAAAAACATATCAGCGGCGCGAGTTCTGGATAATTTATCTAAGAGTCGATCCGCGTCTCGACCCGCTGCGCGACGACCCGCGATTCGAGGAGCTGGTCAGGCGCGTTGAATTGAAGTAAATTATGCCGACGTTTTGAATTGAAGAAAACTTAATGGAATCTGCAATCAAACCCGGATGTTGACACCGGAATTTACAGTGAGCGGTTGTCTCGCTTCCAGGGAACTTTTCCACGCAACATATTTGAAACGCTGGTCATCGGTGTCAGAATGCTGCGAAGTATTCTAATCTTAACCGTCGTCTTTTGAGCATTTCTTTCCACCCAATTTTTTAAGATATATTTATCGATTGCGTCCTCACCAATTAGCACTCCCGTGCCGAGAAGCGGGGTGACCACTAAATCAACATAAGCCATTGAGCTGTAGCCGGCTTTCCGGCGCAAGCCGACATTGCCGATATTAGCTTCACTGATTGGTCCCAATTCAAATTGAGTACTCCAAACAGCAGACCACGCCATCGCCTTGAGCCGACCTTCCCAATATTTTTTCGATTTACCAAACTCCTGCTTCGCTGCCCGGTCGCTGTTGACGACGAAAATTCTTCCCGTAAGCCCGCCCTGCAAAGGATGCGCGACATAATTTATAAAAAAAGGATTGCCATCATTCCAACCGCGAAGACTCTTGACGGATTTCGCCCAGTCGCGGAAGAAATGACCGGCTAGCTCGTCTCTCGTGTATTTTTGTCCCAGCACTCTATAGCCGTGCTGAATGCCGAGAAAAATAGCCGATTGAATCAGTGCCGGCTTCCAATGAAACTTTTCTTTGTTTTTATTTTGAGACGACTGCTTTATCCATTGAGTCTTCTCCTTTTCCGTTTTACCAATCTCTTTTTTTTTGTCAGCTTCAACAAATTCAAAAAGCTGTTTCTTCCGCTTGGATTCGAGGAAAGAAGCGTCGGTATTGTTTGTATCGCCCGCCGCTTCGCCGAGAGAATTGCCTGATTTCACGATATTGTATGCGGGTAGTTCTTTATAATTCGCAAATGGGTTGGAACCGGAAATATTATCTTTAGTTTCTGTTTCTTGCGCCTGAACGTAACCGTAACCAGATAAAATTGCCAGTATAATTAATAATATTCTCATAAAGTTTAACTCTTTTAAGTATCCGTTCAACTTTAAATTAGGTTCGGCGAAAAGCTCCTGATTGAAGAAGATAATCGAAAATGTAAGAAAAGCTCCCAAAACTCGTAATTTTTTAATTTTCTGACAATCCCATACATGATTTTTTCACGGGCAATCTGATTCAAAACTGCATCGCCTGCATTAATTTAATAAAGCGCGGATGATTGCGCAGATTGTTCCATTTCGGATCGACTTTCAGAAATGCCGTTTTCGGGTCGTGTTCGGCGTAGGCTTTTTCCAGCCAATCCAGCGCTTTATCCGTTTCGCCGAGTCCGTAGTAGGCGATTGCCAGATGCGACGCCGGAATATAACGCTCGTGTGACAATTTTAATAATTCATCAAGCGCGGCTTGCGCCTCGGCGCGTTTGCCTGATTTCGCTAAAGCGTAGCTTTCCCAGGCGATTGAAACGGTTTGCGCGGGTGAAAGTTCGCGCGCCTTCCGCGCTTCGGCAATCGCTTCCGGGAACATTCCCTTTTCGGTATAAACACTGGAGGCGAACAAATGCGGCATCCAAAAATTGGGCGCGAGTTCAAAGGTTTTCCGCAGTCTGTCAAGGGCTTCGTCGGCGCGCCCGGCGTGAAGCAGAAATTGCCCCTCGACCGCGCCGGCAAACGGAAAAAGCGGGTCGAGTTCTCTGGCTCGGCTGATTTCGGCGAGCGATTCCGTGTGCCGTCCCAAATTGGAAAGCAGGTGCGCGTAAAATATGTGAGCATTGACATCATTCGGATTGAGTTCCAAAGCGCGTTTGAACTGATTTTCGGCTTCGCTCCAATTCCATTCGCCCCAAAATAAAGACATACCGAGCGCCGTATGCCCGTCGGAAAGAGCGTCGTCAATTTCGACCGCCTTTTGTGCCGCCGCTTTTGCTTTTGCCAGAGTTGCGGGCGGGTCAAGCTCGCTGCCGAGAGCCAGCGAGCGGTAAGAGTCCGAAAGTCCGGCGTAAGCGAGCGCGTAGCTCGGGTCAAGTTCGATCGCTTTTTGAAAATACGAAATGCCCTGATTTACCTCCGCCGGCGTTAATTTGAAGACGTGAAAGCGTCCGCGCTGATAATTTTGATAGGCTTCGGGGTTTTCCGTGTAATTTTTACCGAGCTTTTGCTGTTCGGCGTTGGATAATTTCAGACGCAGATTGTTGGCGACGGCTTGCGCGATTTCGTTCTGCGCGGCGATTACGTCCGTCGATGTTTTGATATATTGATTGCCCCAAATCTGCGAATCGTCGGCGGCATCGATCAGATGAACGTTTATGAAGAGCTTGTCGCCGACCAGCCTGATGTCGCCTGTCACGAGCGTTTCCACGCCGAGCTGCGCGGCGATATTTTTCGTGTCGCCCTGATTATTCTTAAACCGAAACGCCGAATTCCGGGACATAACCTTTAAACCGGACAGCTGCGATAAATTGTTGGTCAGGCTTTCGGTCACCCCGTCTGCCAGATATTCGGCGTTCGGGTCTTGTCCGGCGTTAACGAACGGCAAAACGGCGAGCGATTTTCTGCCGCCGGCGCTCAGGGGCGATTTTTTTAAATTGTATAAATAGTAGCCGCCGATTGCAGCGCCGATCAAAACTATCAGAACAACCGCGGCAAGCGGCTGATAGCGCCTTATTTGTCCCGTAAAACTATTACTTGTTCCCGCTGTTTGCTTAATCGCTTTGCCGTTTGAAAAAACGCCGGTTTCATTTTTCAAATCGCGCGCGCGCGATTTTTCCAGTTTTTCATCAAACGCGAGATTTTCCCGCAAACTTTTCAAATCGGCGAGCAAATCCTTCATCGTTTGATAGCGCTCGTCCCTTTTCTTGCGCAGCGTTTTGGCGACAATTCTTTGCAGTTCGTCCGGTACGTTTTCCGAATATCCGGCTAACGGCGGCGGTTCGCTGTTGATCAAATTCGCAAAAGTTTCCGACATCGAATCGCCCGCAAACGGCGTTCTGCCGGCAATCATTTCATAAAGCAAGCCGCCGAAGCTGAAAATATCGGTGCGCTCGTCAACCGTTTCGCCCTTCGCCTGTTCGGGCGACATATAATTGACCGTCCCCAAAATCATGCCTTTCGCCGTTTCGTTTTGTCGGGCGGCGGCGTCGAATCCGACATTTTTTTGTTCGACGAGCTTTGCCAGACCGAAATCCAGAATTTTCACAAAACCGTCGGGGCGAATCATTACGTTTTCCGGTTTAATGTCGCGATGGACGATTTTGGCGGCGTGCGCGGCGACGAGCGCGCCGGCAATCTGGCTGGAAATTTCCAAAACTTCCGATAATTTCAGCGCTTTGCTTCCGATGTTTTCGCGCAGCGTTTCACCTTCGATAAATTCGCTGACGATATAATTTGAATCTTCGCTCGCGCCGATTTCGTGAATAACTAAAATGTTCGGATGATTGAGCGCGGACGCTGATTTGGCTTCTTTGATGAATCTTTCGAGATTCGAGCCGTGGCGGCTGAATTGTTCGTTGAGAATTTTGAGGGCGACCCGCCGGTCGAGCTTCGTATCTTCGGCGAGATAAACTTCGCCCATGCCGCCCGCGCCGATCTGCCGCACTATTTCGTAATGCCCGAAACTCGTTCCCGTTTCCAAACTTTCCTTTTTTTCGATTATCAGGCTGGCAACTTCCCGTGCTGCCGGATTTTCCAGAAAACTTTCCGCCTGACTGTCCGAATCGAGCAGATTTTCGACCTCGCGGCGCAGTTCGTCGTCCGCGCCGCACGATTTGACGAGAAATTTCTCGCGCTCCGACGGCGCGAGCTCCACGACGACATCGAATATCTTTCTAACTTTTTGCCAGCGAGCTTGATTCATCTCAATAAAAATTATTGCGGCAGTCCGATGCGCCGCAGTAAATCCCGAAAGCGCGGCTCGCCGCGTAAATCATCGAAAAGCGGTTCGACTTTCAGCCAGATCAGAAAAAAAGAACGGTCTTGAAACGCTTTTTCCAACTGCGCGAAGGTTTGGTCTTTATCGCCCAAACCGGCATAGACAACGGCGAATAAATAAGGGCTGACATAAGTTCGTTTCGACATTTCGCGCAGTTCGTCGAGAGCCTTTTGTGCTTTGCCGCGTTCGCCGGAAAGCGCGTAGGCGTGTCCGAGTGCGGCGGCGAACTGCGGGCTGCGTTCCGTTTGGCTGATTCCTTTTTGAAATGTTTCAATCGCCGGCGCGAACATTTTCTTCTGCTCGAAGGCTTGCCCCAGATAAAGATATGATTCGGCAAAACGCGGTTCTAATTTAATCGTCTTTTCCAGCTGCGCTATCGCTTCGTCGTTTTGACGCGCAAAGTAAAAGGTCGCGCCGGCAACCATATTGAAGCGCGGCGAAAGCGGGTCAATTTCGAGCGCGCGTTTTCTTTCCGCCTGCGCGTCGTCAAATCTGCCCGTTATTTCCAGCGAGTCGCCGTGTAAAAGATAAGCTTCCGCATTATTGGAATCGAGAATTTGAGCGCGTCGCAGTTCTTTTTCGGCTGCCGCCCAATTCCAATCGTAATAAAGCCGGTTCGCGCCGAGCGTCGTATGCGCGAAAGAAAGCGTGTCGTCAATCGCGAGGGCTTTCGCGGCGTAGGCGGCGGCTTGCGGATATGCCTCGCGCGGCGGCACATAAGCGTTGCCCAACACGCCGTAGGAAGCCGACAATCCGGCGTAAGCGAGCGCGTAATTCGGGTCTTTTTCGAGTGCCTGATTGAAATATTCGATACCTTTCCGCAAATCTTCGAGCGTGTATTTATTCCAATGATAATTTCCTCTGAGATAGAGCTGATAGGCTTCCGGGTTTGAAGTGTAATTTTTTGCCAGCTTCCGCTCGTCCGCGCCGGATAATTTTGTTTGCAGATTGCCCGAAACATCGCGGGCGATTTCCGTTTGCAATGCGACGAGATTCGTCATCTGACGATTATAAGTTTGACTCCAGATAACTTTGTCCAAATCGACATCAACCAGTTCGACATAAAGCGACAATTCGCCGCCGCGTTCGACGACGCGCCCGTTTAAAATCGCCTGCACATTCAGTTCTTTGGCGATTTGCCGCGCATCGGTATTCGTTCCTTTGTAGCGAAAAACCGACGAGCGCGATTTGACGTTAAGCTGGGACATCTGCGACAAACTGCCGATCAGCGTTTCGGTCATTCCGTCCGACAGATATTCCGCATCCGCAGTGCCGCTTTCGTTGACAAACGGCATCACGGCGATTGATTCGATTTGTTTAGCGTTCGACGTTTGTTTAGTGTCTGACAGATTATTCGAGAAAAACCGGTAGCTGAAACCGACGCCCGCGAATAATAAAATCGATAAAATCACAAAGCGGAGTTTATTACTTTTAATTTCAGTAACGATGTATTCCGCGCTCGAAGTCGTGTGCGCCCCGTTCGTTCTCGCGCCGTTGATAATTGATTTTTCTACTTCGGTTGTCGCGGAATTAGTGCGTTGGGACTTGTTTTGAAATTCCAATTCCTGCCGCGCGTCTTTCAAATCAATCAGCAAATCCTTCGCCGTTTGATAGCGTTCCCGGCAATCTTTTTTTAACGCTTTATTGACGATGCGCTCGATTTCAGGCGGTACATCCGGCATCAATCGATTGAGCGGAACAGGTTCTTTGTGCAGAATCAAAGCGATTACGTCCATCGCGTTATCGCCCGCAAATGCCTTTTCGCCGCAGAGCATTTCATACAAAACCAAGCCGAAACTGAAAATATCGCTTCGCACATCAACAGCTTTGCCCCGCGCTTGTTCGGGCGACACATAATTCGCCGTGCCGATAATCATTCCGGTTTTCGTCTGCGCTTTGATTGCCGCCGCTTTTGTGCCGACAGTTAACCTGCCCGCTGACGCAGGCGCTTCCAACAGTTTGGCGATTCCGAAATCGAGCAGTTTGACCAAACCGTCGGGACGAATCATCACGTTGTCGGGTTTGATGTCGCGGTGAATTATCCCGGCGCCGTGCGCCGCCTGTAATGCGCCGGCAATTTGCACGGCAACATCCAAAGTTGACGATAAATCGAGCGATTCACCGTGCAAACGCTCGCTTAAAGTTTCGCCTTCGACGTATTCGGAGGCGATGTAATTTGTGTTTTCAAATTCGCCGGTTTCGTAAATCGTTAAAATATTCGGATGATTCAAAGCCGAAACCGCTTCCGCTTCCAATGCGAAACGGCGCATTCGTTCCGCGTCCTGGGCAAAATCAGCAGGCAAAATTTTGAGCGCGATTTTGCGTTTTAGTTTGGTGTCTTCGGCGAGATAAACTTCGCTCATTCCGCCCGCGCCGATTGATTCGATAATTTTGTAACGGCTGAAATTTTGGCTGACGCGAAGTTTTTCGTTATTTTCGGTGATTACGTCCGCGACTTCATTGACCGCCGGATTCTGCATAAAAGTTCCGGCTTCTTCTGAAGATTCAAGCAAGGATTCGACTTCGCGGCGTAAATCGGCATCGTCCCGGCACGATTCGTCCAAAAACTTTTCGCGCTCGGCGGTAGAGTGCCGCAAAGCGGCATAAAGAATTTCTTTGACTTCGCGCCATTTTTCAGGATTTATCGTCGGCATTATTTCGTCAGCTCGCGGTGCAGAAAGGCGCGCGCCGTTTCCCAATCACGCGCTACCGTTGCGCGGGAAATGTGCAGCGCGTGCGCCGTTTCTTCCAAACTCAAACCGCTGAAATACTTGAGTTCGACGACGCGGGCTTGCTGCTCATCGAGTTCGGCGAGTTTATTTAACGCTTCGTCTAACGCCAGCAAATCAACGCCTGTTTCTTCTTCTTCGACTGAAATCGCTTCATCAAGCTGCAGTTTGAGATTATCGCCGCCGCGTTTTTCACGATATTTTGTCCGCGCATAATCAACAAGAATTCGCCGCATCGCCTGGGCGGCAGCGGCGAAAAAATGCGTTCGGCTTTCCCAATTCACGCCGCGCCGGTCAATCAATTTCAGGTAAGCCTCGTTAATCAGTGCGGTCGTCTGCAAAGTGTGTCCGGCGCGTTCCTTTCGCATAAACCGCGCCGCTTGTTTGTGTAATTCGTCATAGACGAGGGGCAGCAAATTGTCCAATGCCTCCTCCGCTTTGCCGCCGCTCCAATCGCGCAGCATTTGCGTTATCTCCGCCGATTTTTCGTGTGATTCGTTCAATAGAGAATTATTATAAACCTAAATCCGAAAATTCATTTTAATTTTTTGAGACTATTTTGCCGCGCCCGTCGCTTCAATAAATAGAGGCTCAAAAAGCTTTAATCAAAAAGAAAAAGGAGAAAACAACAATGAAAACAAAAAATCAAAGATTCATTATCGCGTTGGCGATGATGTTTGCGCTGGCAATCGTACCGACAATCGCTTTCGGTCAAAACAAAGTCGATGACCGAAAATCAAACCTCTTCACGGAAGATTCGGAAAACGCTCTGGAAGGCGTCTGGCAAACGGTCGTGACGTTCCGCGATTGTCAAACGGGCGCGCCGCAGGGCTCGATTCAAACACTGCGAACGATTGCGGCGGGCGGAACGATGTCGGAAACCAATCCTTCATTTCCAACCACCGGTCACGGCATCTGGAAACGCACTTCCGGACGAAGTTATTCGGTTGCGCTGGCATTTTACGCCTACGAAACGAACGGCGATTTTGCCGGACGCGCCGACATCAGGGAATATATCAAACTCGGGCGAAATTCCGATTCCTATACCAGCGATTCCACTTTTCGATTCCTCGATCCGAACGGTAATGTTGTTGATTCGGGCTGTTCGACCGAAACGGCGACGCGCTTTACATTTTAACCCGTCCGGAGTTCCGCCTTCAGGTAGCGGAAAAACCGCGTAAAGGCGGGACTCCGAACTTTATTTCATCATTTTCCGAAACAGCCAAGCCTTCGCCGTTCGCCAATCGTTTTTTACCGTCGCCGGAGAAATATGAAGAGTTTCGGCAGTTTCCTCGATGCTCAAGCCGCCGAAATAGCGCAGCTCGACGATTCGTGACTGCCGTTCGTCGAGTTTGGCGAGCTGCGTTAAAGCCTCGTCAAGCGCGACTAAATCAACGCTGCGTTCGGCTGAAATGGCAAGCGCAATTTCTTCGAGCGGCAGATTTTCGCCGCCGCCGCGTTTTTCAGAATGTCGCTGACGTGCGTAATCGACCAGAATCCGGCGCATCGCCTGCGCCGCGATGCCGAAAAAGTGAGCGCGGTTTTGCCAATTTACGTCGCGCTGGTCAATCAATTTCAGATAAGCCTCGTTAATCAGCGCGGTCGTCTGCAAAGTATGTCCAATGCGTTCGCGGCGCAGATAACGCGCCGCCTGCCGGTGCAGTTCGTCATAGACAAGCGGCAAAAGCGCGTCCAGCGCTTCCTTTTTGCCGCTGCTCCAATCGCGCAGCATTTCGGTTATTTGGTTTGATTTGTCAGAAGATTTTTCAATATTTTTTTGCACGTTACGCCAATAAGAATATGTTTTTCAAGATGCCGCGTCAATTTATTTACGAAGCGCCGGAAAAATCTTTCCGGCATTACCAAAAAATAAATTAGCCTTTTTTCGCCGCCGCTCCGCGTTAATAGTTGAAGGCAAAAATTGGTTGCTTTTAACTCGCCTTGAGCGAATAAACTAACCGCCGCGACGGATGGATATTTACTCGCGGTCGCGGCACAAAATAAACAATAAAGTGAGGAAAATTAAAATGAAAAAGACAACTTTAAAAACAATCGGCTCAATGATGTTGGCAGTTTTGCTGGCGGCGGCATTCGCGCAAATTCCGGTCTTCGCGCAGGAGGACTGGGAGAAAAATTCGCCCGTGGACAAGGATGATAGTTCCGACAATAAAAGTATCGTCGGCGTGTGGCAGACGACCGTGACGCCCGTCAATTGTCAAACGGGAGTCCCGGTCGCGCCGAGCTTTAAAGGGTTAATAACCTTCGACGACGGCGGCACGATAGCCGAAACCGGCGGCACCGGTCCGGCTCTGCGAGGTCCCGGTCACGGAATTTGGAAACGCAGCGGCGGCGGGCGGCAGTTCACGATAGCTTTCACGTTTTTACGCTACAACTCCGCCGACCTTTTGATCGGTTCGAACGTTGTCCGGCAGGTCATCCAGGTGGATGGCGATAATTCGACATCCAGCGGGACCGTTCAAATAATTGACTTGAACGGCAACGTCCTCGGAAGCGGTTGTTCGACCGCCACCGGGACCCGATTTGAATAACCTGGCTTTATAGGAGAAAGCGCGAATTTTAGTTGTTACTTCTAAATTCACGCTTTCTTTTTCACTGTTCAATCTACAAAAAATTGTTAAAAACCCAGCCTTTTCCGCTTTTCCTTTGCGTTAATGGCTGGAGGCAAAAGTCGGTTTTGAAAAACAGGACAATTTTAATTAAGGAGAAAATTTATATGAAAAAAGTTTTTTTGATTCTCGCACTGACAGTTCTATTTTCGTCGTTCGCGTCGGCGCAAAGCACCGCTTTCAGCTTTCAGGGACGACTCAACGACGGCACGAATCCGGCGAACGGTCGTTATGACCTGGAATTTCGCCTGTTTAATACAATCACGGGCGGAGCGCAGATCGGCGCGGTCTTATCGCGTCCGAACACGATTTTGATCAACGGCGTGTTCAGCACAATACTCGATTTCGGCGCGGCGGCTTTTAACAATCCGAACAATGTTTTTATCGAAATCGCGGTGCGACCAAATGGGAGTACAAATGCTTTCACTATTTTGGGACCGCGCCAGCAAATAACCGCGGTGCCGTTTGCGATTCGGGCGACCAGCGCGGCGAATGCCGATAATTCGACGAATGCGCTCAACGCGCAAAGCGCTGTCAACTCAATAAATGCGACGAATGCGACAAATGCGACGACGGCAGCCAATGCGCTCAGTCTCGGCGGCGTTCCGGCAGCGGGTTACGCAAAACTCAACGCTATCAATCCCGGTCAATTGATAGTGGACGGAAACGTCAGGCAATCAGTTTATTCCTACGGTTTGGCGAAGGCGATGCTCGAAGTTTCATCGTTTGGCGAAATATTGCGCTGCTATAACAGTGCGACGAATTCAACAACCGGAGGCTGCGGATTCACGGTGACGACACCGTTCGGCTCTGCCCTCGGCGTTTTCAGGATTAATTTCGGCTTTCCGATTTCCAACAACTTTGTTTCCGTCACGCCTCATTATACAGCTACCAACAATAGTACCAACAATTCAGGGGCGAATTATCGTTTGTTTGATAGCACTTCGATGGAAGTCTTTACTTTTGGCGCGGGAGATTCGGCGGACACAGACGGCAGAGGATTTACGATCATTCTGTTTTGATGCGGAAGGTCTGATATTTCTAACCGCGCTAATCAGGTGTCAAATTGATTTAATTTCGGTTGGCGAAACTGTTCGGCAGCACACAGACGCCGCAGATGGTTTGTGAAAGGAAAAACAATGAATAAATATCTACGAAGAAAACACATAATTCCGGCTTTTTCGATTCTATTTTTCGCGCTCTGTTTCGGCGGGCACGTTTCGGCGCAAATCCTGAAACCGGGCGAAATCGTTTACAGCCGCCAGCCGGGAATCATTAACGCGCCGCCGCGCGACGGTAATTCGCCGACCATCTGGGCGGTCGGGCAAGACGGCAAAAACGACCGGCTGGTGACGACCGGAACGCAGCCGCGTATTTCGGACGACGGACGCTTTCTGCTGTTCAAGCGGTTTACGAGAGCCAACGTTTTCAACCCGTTCGGCGCCAATTCCGATATGTTTGTCCGCGAGCTCGCGACCGGACAGGAAACGCTCATTTATGCTTTTAATTTCGAACAAAATTCGGTCGGGTACAGCTTTTCGCCCGCCAGCAATCAGGGCAATAACGAAATCATTTTGGATCGGGATTGTTTTATGTTTAGGGCGAACCGCAACGGCTCGAATCCGGTTCAGTTTCCGTGGGCGAACGCGTCTTATTGCGCCGACGATTTTCCTGTTCTCAGGCGCGGCGGCGACCAGCTGATCGCGTTTCATAATCTAACCAATGACGGAACGAGCGGCGGTCTTTATACGGTCGGCGTCAGCGGCGCAAATCGTCAAAAGGTGGCGAATACCAATTGCGGAGATTTAAGCCCGGCGTGGTCGAACGATAGTCAGTCGATATCTTACGGTTCGCTTTTCGAAGCGTGCGGCAATAATTTTCCGCAGGATACTTATCCCTATTTCGCTTCGAATCTTTTCAAAATTAAGCCTGACGGCACCGGCAAACAACAGCTCACGAATTTAACGAATACCAATTGCCGCAGCGCGAATACGAATTGTCTGACCTTCGGAACGGTCTGGACGGAAGACAATTCAAAGATCATCGCCGCCGGACGAATCAACAACACAAAAGGGCTTTTCGCTTTTAATACGAACGGCAGCGGCGCTTTCGCACAAATCCCGATTACGCCGGGAAACGCGCCGGATTTCGTCGGCGGAATCGTCTCGCCGCGGGTTGAGCAAAACGTTTTATCGTTTGGCGGCGGCGTCTCTGTCAATGGCAGCTACACGCTCGTTTCGACTCTCGGCGAACCCGTCGCCGGACAAACCTCGGCGGGCGGCAATTATGATCTAAAAAGCGGTTTTTGGGCGATTCCCGACGAAAGAGGCAAAGCGCCGTTCGATTTTGACGGCGACGGCAAAACCGATATTAGTATTTTTCGCCCGTCGGTCGGCGAATGGTGGTATCTAAAATCCTCAACCGGCGATAACGGCGCGCTTCAGTTCGGCACTTCTTCCGATATTCTTGTTCCCGGCGATTACACCGGCGACGGGAAAGCCGATATTGCCGTGTTTCGCCCCGCTTCGGGCTTCTGGTATATTCAGCGCTCGGAAGATAATTCGTTCTTCGCTTTCCCGTTCGGCGCTTCCGAAGATATTCCCGCCCCGTCTGATTACGACGGCGACGGTAAATCGGACGCGGCGGTTTTTCGTCCTTCAACGGGAACCTGGTTTATCTTAAACTCGTCGGGCAGCGGAACTTCGATCGTTAATTTCGGCATTTCGGAAGACAAACCTGTTCCGGCTGATTTCGACGGCGACGGCAAAGCCGACATCGCTATTTTCCGCCCGTCGGATGGAAGCTGGTGGTATCTGCAATCGTCCGATCAGCAGTTTAAGGTTTACCGTTTCGGCGTTTCGACCGATAAGCCCGTGCAGGGTGACTGGACAGGTGACGGGAAAGCCGATATTGCCGTGTTTCGTTCGTCGAGCGGCGAATGGTTTATTCAAAGAAGCGAAGACAATTCGTTTTATTCGGTTCCGTTCGGCGCTTCGGGCGACTTGGCGGCACCGGGCGATTATGACGGCGACGGGCGATTTGACACCGCCGTTTTCCGTCCTTCGACCGCGAATTGGTTTGTGCAGCGTTCGAGTGCCGGAATCTTAATCACGAGTTTCGGAACAAGCGGCGACCGTCCGATTCCGAACGCATTCGTACCTTAGAGCAAATCTTAGCTCGACTTTATCCAATTTTGAAGATTGATATTTGAAAACAGAACGCCGAGCAGGTAAGTTCATTTTGATATTTCCGACCAAAGAAAAGTCAAAAGGAGACTTACCAATGCCGAGCGTTCTGATGAAATTTGTTATA
>DASWRC010000232.1:0-9286 GCA_036403375.1 Pyrinomonadaceae bacterium | reverse complement strand
GGCGGCTGGATAAATCGCAGCGGCGGCGGCGGAAGCTGGATAAACAATCGCGGAGGCTGGATTAACCGCTATTAAAAAATAGGCGCAGCCAAATTATGAACCCGATTATCTACAACATACCGGCTAGTATGACTGCGGGTTACGGGAACAGGCGTGTCATTATTCGTGCGGACGACCCGGAGCTGATTATCCGGGTCGTCGAACAGGAAAAACCGGGTAATTTGGAATATATCCAGCTGCTTTCGACGAAGATTGACCCGAAGGCAATGGACAATCTCGCACAGTGGGAAACCGACGTGCCGCTCGATATTATCGTCAACAACCCGGCGACGGAATTTCCGCTCCTCTATAATTTTTCCAAAATCGCCGGTAATCGTCCGGTCCGCATCTCAATCGCCGTCAAACCCGGTTTTATCAAAGCCGTCAGACTCGCCGCCGCGCTGCGCTTCTCGATTAAGCTTTTAGTAAAACAGCCGAACGTACAACTCATCCGGGAGTTATTCGAGGTGCTGGATTTTTATCTTCACCGCACGAACGTGACCGAGCCGATCGAGTATTTTCACACTCTGTTCCTGTCGCTTTATCACGGCGAACCGGTCAACCTGTGGACTATTCAGGAGGAAGACCCGGATTTATTTCGCTTTGTTGACGATAACGGGGTCGAAACCGTTTCGCCGAGGCTTGCCGGAGCTAATCTCGAAAAAATCCGCGGCGACTTACTTGTCGCCGGCATTGCGGCAAATCAGGCTTCCGTCAACGAATGCTACGCCTGTCAGTTCCGCGAATCCTGCGGCGGTTATTTCAAATGGACTGACCAAAATTACGACTGCACGGGCGTGAAAACCATTTTCGGGGCTTTGAGCGCGGCGGTCGCCGCTTTAAAAAAAGACGTTGCCGCTTCGACGCGGCGACAGGGAGGCGCGCAATGATGAAAAACCACCTGTCGGTGATATTTCTGCCGACAAACAAATGTAATGTCGAATGCACTTATTGTTTCGAGGACAAAACCGACGACCGGATGACGCACGAACAGCTTTCGGCGGTCATTTCAAAACTCCTCGATTTTATGGAAACGGACGACATCGGCTCGCTCACGCTGCACTGGCAGGGCGGCGAATTGATGACTTTGCCGGTTTCGTGGTTCGAAACGGCGTACGACATCATCGGCAATCTGGCTCAGACGCGCGGGAAAACGATTGACCACGGAATGCAGACCAACATGATTGCCTACACGCCGCGCTGGGACCCGATTATCAAAAAAATGTTCGGCGGCAGCGTCGGCACTTCGATGGATTATCCGAATCATTACCGGCGGCTTAAAAACGGCAGCGCGGAAGAATACACGCGAATCTGGCGGCAAAACGTGAAAACCGCCCGCGAAAACGGCATCGGCGTCGGTGTCATATCGGTTTTGAATCAGGCGACTTTAGAGATCGGCGCAGAGCGTTTTTACTCGTTTTTTGTCGATGAACTGGGAATCAAAAGCTTTCAGGTCAATACGCCTTTTCCCGGCGGCGAAACAAATGAAACGAAGCAGAATCTGGCGCTCGAAAACGAAGTGCTGAGCCGTTTTTTTATTGATTTAACCGACATCTGGCTCGAACGCGGTTACCGGAACGGCGTCAGCCTGAACCCGATTGACGAGCTGGTCAAACATTTTTCGAGCGAGCAGAGCTGCCTGCCGTGCATCTGGCAAACTAACTGCGCCGACGAATTTATCTCCATCGACGCGCGCGGTTTCGTCGCCCAATGCGACTGCTGGGTGACGAGCTACCCGGAATATTTCTTCGGAAACATTTTCGAGCACGAAAGCCTCGCCGAGCTGCTGCGAACGAGTCCGGCGCGTGCCGAATTCATCGCGCGCCCGATGGCGATAATCGACCAGGGCTGCATCGAGTGCGATTACCTCTCGATTTGCCACGGCGGATGCCCGGTTCGAACCTACACGAAAAAACAGAAGCTGAATGAAAAAGACCCGTACTGTTCGCTTTACAAGGCGCTTTTCCGGCACACCGAGCGCGTGGCGGCACAGCTTGCCGAACGAAGATTCATGGCGCAAACACCTAAAAACAACATCTTTGAGTCCGCCCGCCAAAAAGTTTTATATCAAATAATGCGTTAGAAAAAAGGAGAATCATCATGCCGACATTACCGGAAAAACTCACCTTCGACAGGCTTCTGCCGACGCTTTTCTGGCTTCTCGTGATTTTAGCCCTGCGCGGCTCGCTCAAACCGGTCAACAAACGGCAATCAGCGCGCCGAAAGTCTGCGAAATCGGGATTTGAGGAGGCGTCAATTAAATGCTTCGAGATTTAAGAAATGGCTGCTTGCGGCGGCGTCTACCGGTAAATCAGCGGGTTTAAGTCCCTGTCAAAAATGACAGTTAACGACAGGCGAGCGGCTGGGCGATGCTAAAAGCAAAATTTCAACAATTCAAAATATAGAGGAGGTTTTATGAACCAAGAATACCTGAGAGGAACGAAAACGACCGTTGCCATCCTATCGTTAATAGTTTTTTTTGCAGTGAGCGGTCAACTCGTTTCGGCGCAAACTACGACAGCGCCCGAGACCTCGCCCGAGACTCCGAAAAAATCTGCCGACACGCCGCAGCAAAATTCTGAAGTCCAGCAGTTGAAAGAAAAAGTCCGGCTGATGGAACAAACCGTGGAGGAGCTGAAAAAGCAAATCAGCGCGGTCGAGCAAAGCCAGCAGCAGCAAACACAACAACAGCCGGTAAAAGTCATTCCCGCCGTCTACGACGATACGACAAAGACAACTACTACTACTACTACTGCCGACAATTCTAAAAAGCCTGCCGATAAGGACGATAAGCAAGGCGAAAGCACATTTGAAATCTACGGCTTCGCGATGCTCGATGCGGGTTACCAGTTCGGACAGAATCATCCCGATTGGTTCGATGTCGTGAGACCGGTCAAGCTGCCGTCGTTTCAAGACCAGTTTGCGCCGAGCGGAAAAACCTTCTGGGGCGTTCGCCAATCTCGTTTAGGCGTTAAAACCTCGACGCCGACCCGTTGGGGCGAGCTGAAAACGCAGTTCGAGTTCGAATTATTCGGCACGGGCGTCGACGCCGGGCAGACGACGTTTCGCCTGCGCCACGCTTACGGCGAGATAGGACAATTCGGCGCCGGACAAACCAATAGTGTCTTCATGGACGGCGATGTCTTCCCGAACACGATTGAATACTGGGGACCGAACGGCATGGTGCTGTACCGCAATGTGCAGTTCCGATGGATGCCGATAAAGGGGCGCAGCCGCGTCACTATCGCGGTCGAACGTCCCGGCGCAAGCGCCGACCAGAGCGACTATCGTGACCGCATTCAATTGCAGGGCGTCAAACCAAAAATAGAATTTCCGGACCTGACAGCCGAAGCGCGTTACGGCAGAAACTGGGGCTATGTCGAAATCGCGGGAATTCTCCGCCAGCTCAAATGGAGCGATACCAACAAGGCAGACCCCGAAGATTTGAGCGGCAGCGATTTGGGCTGGGGATTGAACTTAAGCTCCAACGTTCACTTTACGAAAAGGGACATCGGCAGATTTCAGGTCGTCTATGGCGAAGGAATCGAGAACTATCTGAACGACGCCGACGTTGACGTCGGCGTTCAGATTACCAACGACCCGAACCGACCAATCAAGGGCGTCGCACTGCCGATTTTGGGTATCGTTACTTATCTCGACCATACCTGGAACAAAAAATTCACCAGTTCAATCGGTTATTCGTTTATGAATATCGAAAATTCCAGCGGACAAAACCCGGACGCTTACCATCGCGGGCATTACGCGTCGACCAACCTGCTTTTTACGCCGGTCGATAACGTAATGCTGGGGGGCGAATTTATATGGGGACGCCGCGAAAATTGGCGCGACGGTTTTGCCTCTAACGATTACCGTTTACAGTTTGCGTTCAAATACAACTTTTCAAAGGTGCTCAAGTTCTAGCAAGCCGGAAAGCGCGGCACGAAAGAGCCGCGCTTTGCCGAGCCAAATATTTTGAAAGATTGATTTTCGTTGAGTGCCGTGCAGAAACCATTCGTTCGCGACGCCCAAACAAGTTAAGTGAGGATAAAGAAAATGCTTAAAAGAAAAAGAACCGGTTTCGCCCCGTTGACGTTGGCGATATTAATGTTACTGAGCAACATTGCGGTCTTTCCGCAAAAGACGAGTCCGGTCGCGCCCAATCGTCAACTGGTCGAAGCGACCGTGCGCGAAGCTTTTGAAAAATTCAAGAGCGACACGAGCGGCAAGAACGCCGATTACATTCCCTTTCTGGCGCAGGTCGATTCGACAATGTTCGGCGTCGCCGTCGTGACCACCGACAACCAAGCCTTTTCGCTGGGCGAAACGAAATACGCTTTTTCCATCCAGTCCATCTCGAAGGTCTATACGCTGGCTTTAGCGATGAACGAGCTGGGAGCGCAAAGGGTTTTCGAAAGCGTCGGCAGCGAACCGACCGGCAGGGCTTTTAATTCCCCCGTCGCGGTCGTCGATATGCCGACGCATACGGCTAACCCGCTGGTCAACGCCGGCGCGATTGCGACGACGAGTCTTGTTTCGGGCACAAACGCCGATGACAAATGGAACAAGATTCTGGATTTTTACGGCAAGGCGGCGGGCGAAAAACTCACGCTAATCGATGAAGTTTATAAATCCGAAGCGGCGACGAACGACGGCAATAAAGCGCTGTCGATGCTGCTCAAAAAATACGACCGCATCTATAGCGACCCGTTCACATCGGTTGATATCTACACCAAGCAGTGTTCGGTCGGCGTGAACGTCGTCCAATTGGCGCGGATGGGCGCGACCTTAGCCAACAACGGAAAGAATCCGACGACCGGCGAACAGGTCATCAAGCCCGAAAATATCCCGTATATTTTGTCTTCGATGATGATGGCGGGACTCTATGACGGTTCGGGCGGCTGGGCTTGGAAGGTCGGTCTGCCGGCGAAAAGCGGCGTCGGCGGCGGCATCGTCGCAGTCGTTCCCGGCAAAGGCGCGATTGCGGTCTTCTCGCCGCGTCTCGACGACGCGGGCAATAGCGTGAAGGCGCAAAGAGTAATCGAATACGTCGCGCAAAAGCTTAACTACAATCTTTTCTCGCCCGGCTCGGTCGGGTTAAAACCCTAAGCTGAATTTGCCTTAAAAATAAGCGGATTCCGCTAAATACATCTCAAGCGAAGAAATTGAATGCCAACTGCTCATATCACAACAGAAAATAAAACCGGGCTCGCTTTATTTTTGCTTTTTATCCTGGTGATTGTTTCAGGTTTGCTGATCGTTCCGTCAGTCACGATTGCACAAACTACGGCGGTCAAGGCGGAACAATCACCAGGTCCAACATCAACCCCCGACGCTCCCCTAACGGAGCGTGAAAGGCAGATGCTGGAAATCATCAAAAATTTACAGGAGCGTGTCACCAGACTCGAAGACGCGCAAAAATCAACGACCGAGCCGAAAGCTCAAAAGCCTACGGTCGAAACCGTCGCCGCCGAAAAACCGGACACGCCCGCGCCGGCGGCTTCGACAATTCCCGCCGCCGTTCCTGCCGACCGGCGACAGGTCGCAAAGGCATTGTCGAAAACGGATGTTTCCGATGATGCCGGGCAGGAAGATAAAGACAAAAGCTGGGGAACATATACGCCGAATCTCGGTTTTAAGCTGGTCGACACCAAATACGGCGATGTCAATCTCAGCATCTACACGTATGTTCGATACCTCAATCAACTCGGTCTGGACGGAAACTACACGGATGCCTTCGGCAACATCAAAAGCGTCCAGCGGCGGCAGGACGTTCAACTAACAAAACTGCAAATCAAGTTTCTCGGCTGGGTTCTCGACCCGAAGCTGCGCTATTTCCTCTATGCGTGGACTTCGAATGCCAATCAGGGTTTGGGCGCGCAGGTCGTGCTCGCCGGAAATCTTCAGTACTCGTTTAATAAGGCTATCACGCTCGGCGGCGGAATCAGGTCTCTGCCCGGCACGCGCAGCGTCGAGGGCAACTTCCCTTTCTGGACGAATGTCGACAGCCGCCATATCGCGGACGAATTCTTCCGTCCGTCGTACACGTCCGGCATCTGGGCGATGGGAAACATCACCAAACGGTTGAAATACATCACGATGCTCGGCAACAACCTGAGCACGCTCGGCGTTCCCGCATCGCGGATAGATAACGGTTTGAATACATTCTCAAACGCGCTTATCTGGTTCCCGACCGGCGATTTTGAAAAAGGATTCAGCGGTCAGGGCTGGGGCGATTTCGAGCATCACGATAAATTTTCAACGCGTCTCGCGTTTCACTATACGCGCAGCGACGAGAACAAGGAAAGCCAGCCGAGCACCGACCAGTTCGAGAACACCCAAATCCGGCTCTCGGACGGAACGGTCATTTTCACGCCCGATATTTTCGGCAAGGGCGTGACGGTGACGGACGTGCGCTACCAAATGTCGACGATTGACGGCGGGTTCAAATACAAGGGCTATTCGCTCGAAGGCGAGTATTACATGCGCTGGCTGGATAATTTTCGCGGCACAAACACCGAATTAATCCCTTCGCAATTTGACCATGGCTTCCAGCTGCAGGCGACGGCAATGATTGTGCCGCAAATTTTACAGGCTTATGCCGGACATTCGAGAGTATTCGGCAATTACGGCAACCCGTACGATGTCAGGTTCGGAACAAACTGGTTTCCGTACCGGAACAAAGTCGTCCGATGGAATACCGAGGCGCTTTACGTCAATAGATCGCCGGTCGGTTACACATCCGTTGCTTACCCGGTCGGCGGCAGGGGCTGGGTTTTTAACACAACTGTCGAATTAGCGTTTTGAGGTAAAAATGATGAAAGTAATTAATTATCTACTAACAATATTGGCTGTCGCGTGCATTTTGCTGATTCTATCGGCAGCAGGTTCCGCCCAAACCGTTCGCTACAATTTCCTGCCGGGCACGAATTTTTCTAAATATAAGACCTACAAATGGGTCAAAATAGAAAGCGCTCAATATCCTACACAGCTGGTCGATGAGCAAATCATGCGGTCGATCGATAACCAGCTTTCCCTGAAAGGATTAAGCAAAGTCACTGAGAATCCCGACCTTTTGGTTGTTTATCAGGCGGCGGTAAATCAGGAAAAACAATGGAACGCCTACAGTACGGGAGACGGCGGTTACTGGGGCTACGGCGGCTGGGGCGGCTGGGGCGGCTACGGGGGCGGAATGTCGACGACGACCATGACGAGCCAAACAATCAATATCGGCTCTCTGGATTTGGACTTTTACGACACGGTTTTGAAAAAACAAGTCTGGCGCGGCGAGGCGACCAAAACCCTTGGAAACCCCAAAAAACCGGAAAAGCTCCAGAAAAATATCGATAAGGCGATGGCGAAATTGTTGAAGAATTACCCGCCGCCCGCCGGGAAATAAACGTACCGGTTTTGAACCGCTCTGAATGGCAAATATGAACAGGCTGCAAATCAGGAAGAAAATCTTACAATTTAAGCGTCCGGCAGTAGTTTGCGTGCTCGCCGCGGCGTTTGCGATTCAGGCATTCGCTCAATCGAACAATTATCTTTTCAACGATTCGCATTTTCACCTCACAAACTATATTCAGGAAGGCGTGAGCATCCATGATTTTGTGAAGATTATGGGTGATAAAGCGGGGCGTGTCGCTATCTTCGGGATACCGCTCCAGCAACAGTGGTCAGATAGGATCGACGGTAAACAGGCGCCGTCCTATTACCTGAACTCCGACGCTCCGCTTTATTATTACTCGTTTACGGACGCCTTTATCGCGATGGCTTACAAATCGCTTTCGACCGCGGAGCAGGCGCGTTTCGACCCGATGATTACGGGATTTAACCCGACCGATATGTATGCCGCCGACCATATCCGGCGCGTGCTGCAAACTTTTCCGGGCGTCTTTTCGGGAATCGGCGAATTTTCGATTCACAAAGAATTCGTTTCATCGAAGGTCGCCGGCGGCGTGGCAAGTCTGCAGGACCCGGCGCTCGACCGAATTCTGGACTTCGCCGGCGAAGTCGGGTTAGTCGTTATTCTGCACAACGATATTGACACGCCGTATGCCAAGGAAGGTTCGCCGCCCGTGTATTTCGAGCAGCTCAAAGCCGTTTTCCGGCGGCATCCGAAAACGACGATTATCTGGGCGCACATCGGCGTCGGTCGCATCGTGCGCCCCGTCAAAGCGCAGGGCGCGCTTATCGAAGAAATGCTCAAAGACCCCGCGCTAAGTCATATTTATTTCGACATTTCATGGAACGAAGTGGCTAAATATGCCGTTTCCACGCCGGAAACGACCCGCAGCGTCGCCGATATTATTAACCGTTATCCCGACCGATTCCTGTTCGGGACGGACGAGGTCGCGCCGGCAAATCAGGAAACTTATCTGAGAGTTTATAACCAGTACGCTCCGCTTTGGGCGATTCTCGAAAAGCGTGCGAGCGAGAATTTGCGGAAAGGAAACTACGAAAGGCTTTTCGATGAGGCGAGAAAAAGGGTCCGCGTCTGGGAGAAAGCAAACGTTAAGTAACCTGTACCGCTTTTAATAAGCCGATGATTTCGGCTTGCCCGCGAAATTAGTTTGAAGACGCGAATCTTTGAAATCTGATTCATCATTCTTCGCGCTTTTCGGACTTTGTTTCGCGGGCTTTTATTTACAGGACAAACAGTCGTCAAATTACATTGCGCCCTTGAAGTTTATTGAATTTACCTGTTAAAAATTACAGTTTCTTCGCGTAGTTTTTCCGAGCATTCTAATACTAAGCAATACCCTGTCCGAATCTGTTTATTTTTCAGGATGGGGCTGCCTGAACCGGTAAAAATCACAGGTAATAAAGCGGGGCTGAGAAAATATATGAAAAGTAATTCTTTAAAGAGAAAATTGGGACAGTTCGCTCGATGCTGCTGCGCGGCGGTGGCGTTCGCGGCGATTCTGATGCCCGGTGGCGCACTTTTTGCGCAGACCACGACACCGGCGACGACCGAGCAAGCGGAAATACCGCCAGACCAACTCGATTCGCTGGTCGCGCCGATTGCGCTTTACCCGGACAATCTGCTGAGCCAGACGCTGGTGGCTTCGACCTATCCGCTGGAGATCGTCCAGCTTCACCAGTGGCTGGAGAAAAACAAGGACCTTCAGAAAGACCAGAAAAAGCTCACCGAAAAGGTGGCGAAAAAGGAGTGGGACGCGAGCATTCAGGCAATGGCGCCGATGCCCGATCTGGTCAAGTTTCTGGCTGAAGATGTTGCCTGGACGAC
>DASWRC010000231.1:0-26361 GCA_036403375.1 Pyrinomonadaceae bacterium | reverse complement strand
GCTGCGGCGCATCTTCACTCATCAAGGTCAAATACGGGGCGACAAACGCCCATTCTTCATCGCTGACATCACTCGGATATGCTTTTCGACTCATATCCGAAATTTATCAAATTTATTTCAATAGTTCATAACACGCTCTAGGAAGCGCCTTGCGAACCACGCCGACAAATAAGGCAATTAAATTTCACGGCTAAAAAATCACCCGAATTTCGATAAACAAAAAAAGGGTGTCTTTTTTACAAGACACCCAAAAAGTTTTTAAGCCATTAAATCTTAATTCAGATTTAGAATTCAAAACGTGCGCCGAACTGGAGGACGCGCGGCGTTAAATTGGTCGTCGTAATGCGACCGAAAGTCGTGCTGCTGATGTTGAGGTCAAGCGATTGATTGACGTTCGTACGATTTAACACGTTAAAGGCTTCGGCGCGAAGCTGTAAGCGCGTCGATTCCGTGAAACGGAAATTCTTCGCCAGACCGGCATCCCAGTTGATATAGGGCGTTCCGTTAATAAAATTGCGCGGCAGATTGCCGTTAATCGGCGTGCCGTTGACATTATTAAAGAAGAAAACCTGTCCCGGGAAAGGAGCCGTCCCGATCGGGCTGGCGGCGCGAACGCTGGACAGTGTGAATCCGGCGGGAAGCGTTTGGAACAAATCGAATCCCTGGCGGACTTCACCGGTCGCCGCGTTGGCAATCGTCGCGTTGAGCACGCTCGGATTGATAAAGTAGATTCCGTTCGGGGTATCGAAAATCCCGGTCAAATCCTTAATCTGAGCGCCGGTAAGCGTCGAGGTCGCCGTCTGTCTGCCCGACTGGAACGCGATGCTTTCGGTTCCGCGCGGGTCGATGATGCTGAGCGGCGCGCCCGATGCCAGGCTGACAATCGAGGTTACCTGGAAACCGCCGAAAACCGTATTGACCCAGCCGCCGTGATTCAGAAATTTCTTGCCCTTACCGAACGGAAGTTCATAAATAACGTTCGCATTAAAAACATGCGTGCGGTCATTGTCGGAACGTCCGTAGTTAAGACCCGGATTGCCGAATTCCTGCACTTCGCCCTGGCGGTTCTGGTCTTCGCCCGGAACGTCCGTCAAGGTTTTCGAGAAGGTGTAGTTAGCCTGGAAGGAAAGTCCCTGGCTGAAACGCCGGCGAACTTCGAGCTGCAAGCCGTTGTAGTTATATTTACCGGCATTCATCAGAATTTCGCTGACGAAGATGTTCGGGTTCGGCTGGAAGAGAACGGAGCCCTCCAGATTATTGGTAATGATGGTCTGTGCAATCGCGCCGGCAGCGCCGCCCTGAATATTGGTCAAAACTCCGGCGTTAGTAAGAATCAGATTGGGATTTGCAATCGACGGAAAGACCGTCAATGGTATGCTGCCCAACGGCTGTAAAATCGGACTGAAAGCAGCGCTGCGCGGTCCGAGTCCATTAGGATTTGTCTGCGCATTTGGCGCTTGCGAAATTCGAGTATTACAAGTTGTCAGAGAAGTGCCGCCAGCGACGCACTCAGCTACCCGGCGCGCGAATTCCACATCATAAACACTCAGATTTGTGCGGGCGCGGTAAACGTCCTGCAGGAAGCCGTTGTTGTTAACGTCAACCTGGTTGAAGTCGACCGTCCGAATCAAATCGTTGCTCAGGTTGCCGACATATCTCGCTTCAAAGACGGTTTTGAATCCGATTTCACGCTGAATGCCGATGTTCCACTGGTAAACTCGCGGAACCTGAATGTTCGGGTCGGTGCCGAAAACTTGGCTGCCGTTATTAGCCTGCAGATTGTTAAATGCAAAGCTGCGCGGCGGCGGCGTGAATGCCGGCGGAGTATTAAACGTCGGCAGCGTGTCAAATGCCGCCAGCGGCGACAATGACGCCGCTAAAACCGTCGAATTCGTGCCCGGTCGAATGCCGTTGACGGCAAGCGCGCCAAGACCTGCGTTACCGGCGGCTAAGGTACTCGAAGATTTTAAGTATTCATCATTAAAGTAGTTAATGCTGAAACCGCCCCTGATAACCAGCGAATTGCCGAGCAACCCGCCGAAAAAGCCATTTTCAAAGCCGGGCGAGTAAGCAAAACTGACGTTCGGCGCAAAGTTGTCTTTGTCGGCGTTAAAGAAATTTCCGCGTTTGCCGGTGTTGGTGCCGACAATGTCGAGGAAACCGTTCGGGTTAAGAATGCTGCCCGCCAAATCGCCGTTCTGAATGACCGGCTCAAGAAACAGCGCCTGCGGGCTGTTGAGCGGCGTGAAAAGCTCGTAGCGAAGACCGAAATTCAATGATAATTTCGGGCTCACGCGCCACTGGTCCGAACCGTAAGCCGAATAAATTTCGTAATTCAAACGCTGATCCGAAGGACCGAAACCGTAGCCTTGTTCGGGGCTGACGAGATTGGCGGTCACGGAACCGGCACCGACGATGCCGCCGAGGAAGTAGCGCAGGTTTATGAGACGCGCCAAATCCGTCGGGTTGATACAGCCTTCTACGCCGCAAACCTGGGTTGCCGTAATCGCCCTGCCATTTGCGCCGGTTGTGGAAAGCGCCGTGTTTGTGCTCGTCGCAATCGTGTAGGTCGGCGTGATTCCCGCCGCATTGAGCGATTGGATGCCGTATAAATCAAGTCCGCCGCCGAACCGGAACGAGTGATTGCCCCACATGTAAACGGCGTTGTCCTGAATATTGCGGTATTTCGTGTTGCGACCCTGATCGCGGAAAGTGCCTTCCGGATTGGTAAGCCCCAGACCGCCGGTCGTGGAAATGATGAAGTTTGTCGGGACGTTGCTTTCGTTAAAGAACGGCTCGCTCTTCTGGAAACCGCCGCGCAGCTCGTTCGAAAAGTTTGCCGAAATCGTCGTCCGGTAAGCCGCTGAAAAGAAGTTCGTCGGTCCGCCCTGCGTGACGAAAGTGCCCGGCGAAAATCCGGCGGCGATATCGGTGCGCGCGTCCGCGCTGTTATTGCGCCGGTAAACCGCATTGAACGAATGGTTATAGCTAAAATCGACGTCGAAACGTCCCGTAAAGGAATTTCTGATTAACGGGTCGGAACGAAGCAGACTCAGATTCTGCGTGTAGTTGGTTCCGGTCGGAACGCCGTTCGCCGTGGTCGGCAGATTCGCCAAATAACGGGCGGCGATAATCGGGTCAATCGCCAGCGAGCCGCCCTGGGCGTTCGTAATCGGCGTGGTAAAGCCCTGTCCCGTTAAAACGTTGACGGTACGTGTGCCGCCGGTCGTCGCAAAGGTAAAGTTTCCTTCGCGCGCCGCCGGCAGTAATGTGTTAAGACCGGTGATAGTCGCCTGCTGTGCCAAGCGAAATCCTTCGTAGTTAAAAAAGAAAAATCCTTTGTTTTTGATGAAAGTCGGCCCGCCTTCATTGAAGCCGGGCAACGGCACCGGACCGCTCAGGCTGCCGCCGAATTGATTTCGATTCAAAAACGCGCGCGGCAGATTGCTGGCGTTATTGAAAAACGAATTAGCGGTAAATTTCGAGTTACGGTTAAAAGCATACAGCGCGCCATGAAACTTTTGTCCGCCGCGCGGCGTGACGAGTTGTATAAAGCTCGCGCCTGCGCCCTGCTCGGCACCGGCGTTCTGGGTCGTAATCGTGATTTCGCTGATGTCATCGACAGTCGGCTGGTCAGAAACGAAATATCCCGTGCGGATGAAATTATCCTGCACGTTGAGCCCGTCGCGCGTAATGGTCGTGGCGGACGTTCTTTGTCCGTTAATCGAAGCGCTCGTCGGACTTGCCCCGGCAGTTAATGAAATCAGTGAAAGCGGATTGCGCCCGTTAAGCGGAAGCTCGCGCACCTGCTCGTTACTGATAGTCGTGCTCAACTCGGCGTTTGACGCATTGATTTGTTCCGCGCCGGCGATGACGGTGACTTGCTCGCTGACCTGCCCGACTTCGAGCTGCGCGTTGAGCGGATACTCGCGTCCAACGTCGATTTTCACGGCGTTGGCGACAAAAGTTTTATAACCCGACGCGGTAATCGTAACGGTATAAGTACCAAATTCTAATTGCGGAACTTCAAAAGTACCGTTGTCGCCGGCGACGACGGTTCTTTCTTTTCCGGTCTGATTATCCCTGACAACAACGGTCGCACCGGCGATGGCTCCGTCGGGAGCCGAAACGGTTCCGACAAGCCGTCCGTTGGTGTTCTGGGCAAATGAAGCGAGCGCTAACAGGCTCAGCAATACAAATGTCTGTAAACCCTTATGTAACATAAACTTCTCCTATAAATATAAACTGCATATTTGAAGTTCTTCAGATTGTGCCCTTTGAATTAAATAAATAGAAATTTATTTGAGTTCAGAGGTGAGTCCAATACTTCAATATAACTGTGAAACGATTTACTTTGCGTAAATATGTGCAAGCATTTTTACGCAATACATATGCCGAAACCGCCGTATTTTCTTTATTTTTTATTTTCCCGGACTTACTTGGTTTATAAAATAAAAGGAGATTTTGAGCATTAAATCATGGGAAGAAAATTTTGTGAAAGATTAAATTTTATACAATATATCGGATAAATTTATTAACCGGTTAAACTTCATTACGGGTCGAATCCGCAAAAGAGTTTGCCGCGAGCGACGGGTTACTTGAAAACGCCGTCGCCGAGAAAATTTTCGCGCAGGTATTTTATCGTGTCGAGCAGCGTTTCCTGCGGGTCGCGCGCTGCGAAGCCGAGTTCTTCTTCCGCTTTCGATGAGTCGAAATACCAGAAATATTCACCCATTTCGACTTCCGAAGCCTCGAACGGCGCCGGTTTGTCGAATGTTTTGTAAAGCGACGAAAGAAAATTCGAACCGGCAATCGCGACTCGTTTAGGCACGCTGAACATCGGCGCTTTAACACCTGAAAGCCGTTCGAGCCGCGCAAAAAACTCGGCAACCGTCCAATTGACCGCGCCGAGAAGGTATCTTTCGCCGTGCCTGCCTTTGTCAAGCGCGTTTAAAAACGCGGCGGCGGCATCGCGCGCATCGACGAAATTAACGCCGCCGCTCGGCGTAATCGGAAGCTTCTGCGCCATAAAATCGAGGACGATTTTCGTCGAGCTGAGCCGCTCGTCACCCGAACCTAAAAGCAGGGACGGATTCAGGATGACGAGCCGTTCGCCTTTCTCCTGAAAAGCTCTTAAAGCGGTTTTTTCCTGGTAATATTTCGATGCGTAATAAGCCCATTTCGTCAAAATCTCGACCGGCTGCGGGTAAGTTTCATCCGTCACTTCGCCGTCCCCGGTAATCGCGCTCGTGCCGGAAGACGACGCGAGAATAAAATTTTTGACGCCGTTTTCTTTCGCCGCCTGCGCCAGAAGCCGCGTGCCTTCGACGTGAATCTTATTCATCTCAGCCGCGCCCTCGTAAGCGAACGAAACCTTTCCGGCGAGATGATAAATCGCCTCGCAATTGCGCGTCGCCTGCGCGACATCATCTTTCCTGGTCACGGAACCCGCAAACGGCTCAACGCCGGCGTCGGTCATCCATTCGGGAACGCTCGACGCCATCACACGTAAATTGCGCGTGCCCGCGTCTAAAAACTGCCGAACCAGATGCGCGCCCAAAAATCCCGTGCCGCCGGTAATTAAAATTTTCTTTTCCGATTTTGCTAATGCTTTTGTTTTTTTCGCTGCCATTTTTATTAATTTTACAAAAATCTACCAGGTTTTCCGAATCGGGTGCGCTTCGGTGTTGAAAATCGTCTTTTTGAAGTTTAAGGTTTTCGGCGGCGCGAACAGCAGATAATAATATTTGAGAGTTTCGGCAAAGAAAAAGCTGTGCATATAATCGTTTTTTTCCTTTGTCACAACGTCTTTTAATCCCGTGTACGCAACGTCGGTTTTGCAGTATTTCTTCAAATCATCGAAAAATGTCTTGCCCATTTCGAGATATTTTTCCTCCCGTGTGTAGTGGTAAAGATAATAGGTCGATTCGACAATTTCGGGGCGCAGAGGATAACCGCCCGAGACGACTTCCTGTTTTTGATAATCGAATTCTTCCGGCTCGATGCCGTGCCGCGTCCACATTTTGAAACCGGAATCCTGCAATTTTTTCGCTCTGTCCAAATCGCCCGAAAGCGCCAGAATCGCCGGAAAGAAAGCATCGAGCGCGCCGTAGACGGTCGCGGTGCGTTTTCCGGTATTCATATCGGCGTGCCCGTACCAGAGCTCGCCGCGCACTTCGTCGGCGTAATATTTGTTGATTGCCGAGATTGATTCCTGCCACATTTTTCGGCAGTCGGCGTCGTCGAAAAGAATCGCGCATTTCAGAAGGTATTCGTAATAGGAATCGATCTCGGCGCTGACGTGGCTGTCGGGGTTCGTCCATTTTCCGGTTTCGATGTTGATGTTCGTCCCGACGAGCCCGATGGCAGAGCGGCGGTTGTAGGTTTCGACCAGCGCGCGTTTCGCTTTTTCGTAAAAAACCGGCTTATTCGTGAGTTTCGAGAGCGTTCCGAATTCGATTAAAAGCGTTCCCGTTTCCGCCGGGTTCGAGACTTCGCCCTTTGTTTTGCCGGTTTTCAGGTTGACGTAACGGTACGGCAAGCCGGTCGGCGAATCGAAAACCGGCAGCAGGCGCGTGCCCAAATCATCCGCCAAAGCGAGCAGTTTTTTATCATTCGTCATCTGGTACGCGGAAAGCAGCCCGCCGAGGATTCGAATCGTGATTTCAAAATTCTGGACGTAAATATCCTTATCAAACGCTAAATTGTCGGTGATGTATTTGCGCGTCGCGTCGGCTTCCTGTTTGAAACCCAGTAAATAAAGCGAATCGAGCGAATCGACCGGCGTCATCAGAAGCGTTTCCGGTTCGTACCAGTTTCGATAGGATTTACTCAAAGGCTTCAAATCGTCGCGTCCCCACGCATATTTTTTATAACCGTTCCAGGCGTGCAGAAATTCGGCTTTAACCTGCGCCGCGAGCTGTTTTTTATCGATTTTTTTTGCTTGCGCGAACGCGCTGCCGGAGACGATTGATAAAAGCAAAACGGCTGAAATAAAGTATCTGATTTTTGTATTTATCATTTTATGATTTCCACGAGTTCCGAGGTTAAGGAAAATTATATTAATTACCCGCGCAAAACGCGAAAAGCACGAATAACATTTAATAAAATCATTCGTGCTTTTCGTGTTATTCGCGGCTAACTTTAATTCGCTTTATTCAGCAAAACCGGCTCGCCGAAGCCGAGTTCCTTGAGACGCGGCAATTGCGTTTTGGCGTCGCCGACGACGAGCCAGATCATTTTATCGGCGTCCAGATATTTTTCCGACAGCGCTTTTACCTGCTCGCGAGTCAGACCTTTGACGATTTGCTCGCGCTCTTTTACGTAATCATATTTCCAGCCGTATTTGCTGATATTTTCGAGCATCAAGAGCTTCGCGCCGGCGGTTTCAAAGGCGCGCGCGTTGCTTTTGATCAGAAAGCCTTTGGTCGTTTCCAAATCTTTGTCCGAATAATTTTTGCCGTAATCCTGCAAAATTTGTTTGACGAGCTGCGCCGATTCGAGCGTCACGTTTGAGCGCACGCCGCTGGCAATCAGAAACGCGCCCGGACTTTTCGTGCCCGAAAAGCTCGAACCGATGCCGTATGTGTAGCCTTTGCCTTCGCGAAGCTGCTGCGTCAATTGCGAAGCAAAACCGCCGCCGCCGAGGATGTAATTCATCACCTGCGCCGGATAAAAATCCCTGTCCGTAGCGGCAAGCGCCGGATAACCCAAACGAATGACGGATTGTTTCGCGTCCGGCACGTCGTAGAAATAAATCACGGATTTCGCCGGGGCTTTCGGCGTTTCATATTCGGGGATGACAACCGCTTTCGCTTTCCATTTATCGTTTAGAACGCCCAGCGGTTTTGTAATTTTCGCTTTATCCAAAGCGCCGACGACCTGCATCCGGGCAACCGCCGGTGAAAAGCTGCGCGCGTAAAAAGCCTTCAAATCATCCATTGTAACGGCGTTGACCGAATCGAGCGTGCCCAGGATATTACGCGAGCGAATATTGTCTTTGCCGTAAATCAGCAGATTAAAATTGTTCTGCGCGACGGCGTTCGGATTTGCCTGCTGCTGGCGAATCTGGCTGATGATGCCCTGTTTGGTCAAATCGAATTCTTTGGCATCCCAGCGCGGTTCGAGCAGGATTTCTTCGACCAGCGCGAGCGTCGGCTCGTAATTGCGGGCGAGCGTGTTGACCGAAATGCGGATTTCTTCCGCGCCGGCGGAAACGTTAACGGTCGCCCCTAATTGCTGAATCGCTTCTTCTAATTCCTGCGGCGTTTTGCGCGCGGTTCCCTGCGTCATCATCCGCGCGAGGAAATTAGCGACGCCGGTTTTGTTAATGTCTTCGAGAAGCTGCCCGCCATCGATGACGATTTCAAACCGGACGAGCGGAACTTCCTGGTTTTCGATTCCAAGCACGCGCATTCCATTTCCGAATTTCTGTTCCCAGATTGCCGGAATTTTAACATCCGGCGCGGTGCCGTAAGGCGGCTCGACACGGCGGTCAAAGCTCGACGGCGTTTTTTCGTAAGCCGCGTTTTTCGTCGGGTCGACTTCCGCCTCCGCGCCCTGCACGATTTTTTCTTCCGTCACTTCCGCTTTCTTTGAATTTTCCAGCGCCAGCGCCAACTGTCCTTTCGGCACAAAACTCGTCGCGACAAAGTTTTTGCCCTTGATGTATTTTTCGTAAACGCGCATCACGTCCGCCGGCGTCACGGCGAGAATGTTTTTAATATCTTTCTCGATAAATCCGGGGTCGCCCGCAAAAACATTATATTGCGCTAATTGAAAACCCTTGCCGAGAACGCTCGAAAGCGAATTGTAAAACTGCGTTTCCTGTCCCGCTTTGATGCGGCTCAAATCTTTTTCCGCGATGCCGGTCTTTTCAAACTCCGCAAAAGCCTCGTTAACCGCCACCGCCGCATCATCCAAATCCTTATCGGCAAAAGCGCGCACGCGAAGCTGCAGCTGACCGGCAAGCTCGCCCGAATTATTGAACATCGAGACGTTGGAAGTCAGTTTTTTATTTTCGACCAGCACCTTGTAAAGCGGCGCTTTTTTGCCTTGCGATAAGTAGTCCGCCAAAATATCGAGCGCGTAGGAATCGGGATGATACTGCTCGACGGTCGTCCACGCGAGGGTTAATTCCGGCAGTTTTGCAAAATTGTCTTCGTGATAAAGCCGCGTGGTTTCTTTTATCGTGCACGGTCTTTTTTGAACCGGCTCGATAGCCTCCGCGCCGCGCTTGATTTCGCCGAAATATTTTTCGACCCATTTCTTCGCCTGCGCCGTATCGAAATCGCCCGCCACCGTCAGCGTGACGTTGTTCGGCACGTACCAGCGACGATAAAATTCCTTGACGTCCGCCAGCGTCGCGCGGTCTAAATCTTCGAGCGAACCGATGACCTGCCAGTTGTATGGATGGTCTTCCGGACAGGCGGCTTTGTCAATCACGTAACTTGTATGACCGTACGGATTGTTATCGTAACTTTGCCGCTTCTCGTTTTTGACGACCTGTTTTTCCTTCGCCAAAACGGGTTCGGTGACGGTGTTGATAAACCAGCCGAGTTTATCAGCTTCCGCCCAGAGCATTTTTTCCAAAGCATCTTTCGGCACGGTTTGAAAATAATTCGTGCGGTCGTGGTTGGTTGAGCCGTTCGCGCCCGAACCGCCGACGCGAGCGCTCAATTTATCAAGCCCGCCTTTGCCCAAATTTTCCGATTCGAGGAATAAAAGATGCTCGAAAAGATGCGCAAATCCGGTGCGCCCAGCCTTTTCGCGCGCCGAACCGACGTGCGCCGTCAGCGCGACCGCGACCACCGGGTCTGAGCGGTCAACGTGAAAAACGACCTGCAGACCGTTCGGCAAAATAAATTTTTCAAAATTCACTTTGAATGTCGCTTTTTCCGACGGTTTCTGCGCCGGAACCGAAATTAGAGAAAACAAAAGACAAAAAACTATAAGCAGAGATTTTGCGATTTTCATATTTTTAGCTTTAACGAAACAGGTCGAATGCCGTTTCAAAAATTAAGATGCGAATATTCGTAAACGGTGTTACTACGAATATTCGCCCGCTTCCGGTTTCAAAATTTTGAGCGCCGCGCGCCGTTTTGTAACGGCTGACGCTTGAATTCTTTGAATCAGGAATAGAATATTCAAAAAAAATTTCACTTTCAAAAAAAAGATAGTTTTTAAAGATAGTTTTTAACGAAAACTTACGCCTTTCTGGTTGGCGGCTTAAATAAAAGCCGCCGTCAGGAATTCGATAAAGCGCCAGTGACGATCTCGTCGAATCTTGAATAAATTAAATAAAAAAGGAGAAATAATTATGAGAACAAATTACCAGAGCATCCGCCGAATTGCCGGGTTCACGCTAATCGAACTGATTGTGTTGATCGCCGCGACCGGTGTTTTAATGGGGCTTCTGCTGCCGGCTATTCAAAAATAACCGGACGGCAGAAAATTTTAACTCCCGAAAAAGCCGGAGAATTTCGTGTTCTCCGGCTGGTTTCAAGCTTAATCTACTCGTCAATCACCGGCTCCTGCCTGCGCGTTTTGCGGCGTTCGGCTTTCCATTTTTTGCGAACTGTTGCTGATGGAATCCATCGTTAATCCCTATCAATTTCCAAATGAATTAAAATCGCATCTTCAATTTCCGTAAGTTTCGCTTTGCTGATTTTGCCAATTCTGTTGCCGATTCGTTGTCTGTCAATCGTGCGAATTTGATTGGCTTTTGCTTTTGAATCATTTGCCAAATTTCCTTCGCCTTTTGGTAAAAAGACCTCGAACGGATAAACTTTTGCGGTTGTTGAAGTTATCGGCAGAATTGAAACTGTCGCGGCGAATTGATTATTGATGTTATTAGACACAACTAAAACCGGACGCGTTTTCGAGATTTCACTACCGATTGTCGGGCTCAGATTCGCCCAATAAATTTCGCCCTTCAAGATTTGGCTCATGCGTTTTCAAAATCCGCTGCTTCGTATTCTTTCGCCAACGCCAAATCTTCCTGAAAAGTCGCCTGATACCCTTCGACCAATAAGGAACGCTTTTTTTCACGCTCGATTTTTTCTTTGATAGCCTCAATTACAAACGTATCTTTCCGCTTGGCAATCGTGCTTAAAACGCCGAAAATTTCATCAGGTAATTTTATTTCAAGTGTTTTCATATTTCGATTTTACTACAATTAACTTACGCATCAATCTTTGCCCTTTCTCCTTAAAACTTTCCGTAAGTGAAATAGTCATATTTTTCTAAAGTTTCGTCGTGAACTTTTCCAATGAAATTCAACATAATCAACGCAGCCTTTGCCTTGAAACGCGAATTCACCGAAATATTCAGCAAACATTTCCAATGCTTTTTCTTCCTTTTGAATATGTGCTGTCCATTCTAAAATTATTTTGCTCCAAGTAGGTTTTGGCGGCAAATCAGAATTCTCGGCTCTTAGCCAGAATGGTCTGTCTTCAATGTATTTCTGAAAATTCTTAAATATTTTTTCTTGTTCGCTTTCCTCTAAACCAAAATCTTGCGTTGCTCTCATCCAACCAGAAAGAATAAAAGTTAGCAACGTAAATGAATTGCTTCCGACATACATTGCAATTCTTTTTTCCAGTATTTTTATTAACCCAAAGAAATCTATTTCCTTTCTTGAAGCGAACAAATCTTCATTTCTTCGTTCGGCATAGTATTTTTCAATATCAGTCGTTCCGTCTTTTTTTGACAAGAATTCTTCCAAATCTGCAAACCACAAATCAAACGCTTCCGCCTGATTTTGGGTATAAAGTTCTGCGATATGCATTGAATTTCGGTTTGAAGGAACACGATACTTCACGCACATAAATTCATGAAAACCGTCTAATAATTCAAAACCTTTGAATTCTTTGAATTCAACTTCATATCGCCATTCATAACCAATCCAAAAGGCATTAAACAACTTCAAAGATTTTTCCGGCAGATATTCCAACGAATTTTCTCTGATATGCCAAAATGCTTCGTTGAGATTTTGAAATTTAGGCATTTCTATTCATCAATCACCGGCTCCTGCCTGCGCGTTTTGCGGCGTTCGGCTTTCCACCTTTTTCGCACGGCGGCGACGTCGAATTTGTCGCGCCGATTGTCGCGCATATTTTCGATTTCAAACTGAACGCGCGCGGCGACGAGGCGGTAGGCTTCCGTGTTCGGCACGCCTTTGGTCATCTCGGCGAGTTCTTCGTATTCGAGAAATCTGCCGATGCGCGCACCGACTTCCGCGCCGAGGCTGTCTTTTGCGGGAATCGTCATGCCTTTCGGAAACGCTTCAAAAGTTCCCCAGATATAAATAGGCAGAATCCCGATTTTTTCGTTCAGCGCGAGATAACCGATAATAGGTTTGAATTCGGCGATTTCGCCCGTTGTCGAACGCGTTCCTTCAGGGAAAATCAGCGTGTTGTAGCCCTGTTTGAGAATTTCCGTGACGTGGCGTAGAGACTGGCGCAGACTTCCCGTGCGTTCGATTGGCACGAGCGTCGTGAAATTGTTCATATAGGCGCGCTTGTAACGCGTATCGAACCAGTAATCGGCAGCCGCGACGGCGACGGTTTGTTCCGCCACGTCTTTGCCGAGCGCTTTTTTGACGAGTCCGGTGTCGATATGCGAAGCGTGGTTCGGCGCGACGATGAAATTCGTGTGGACGGGAACGTTCGTCTCGCCTTCGATTTTGGTTTTTAAAACCGTGTCGTAAAGCTGTTCCTGCGCGAAATCGATGACTTGATTGCCGACGCGGCGAATAATTGACGGCACGAAAATCTCATCCTCGGTGCGCTCTTCTTTGCGCGGTTCGTCGACGAGTTTTTTCGACTTATCGACGCGCTGAACGGCAGTTAAAAGCTCGCGCACGGTTTGCACTTCGTTTAGAGTGTCGGGCGAAATGACGCGCCCGCCGGCGTCTTCGACCGCCGCCTGCAGCTCGACAAACATCAACGAATCAAAGCCCAAATCGGCGAGTTTTTCGCCAATCGCAACCTCTGAAAGCGGACGATTTGAAACGGTTGCGACAATCTTGCGGATCCACAGCGCCGTATCGTCGCCTTTCGTGTCGGCGACTTGTTTGGTTTTCCTTTTCGCGCGTTCTTCCAATGCCTGAAGCAGCGCGACAACTTCCGGACGCTTGACCTTGCGCGTCGCGGTGCGCGGCAGCTCGAACGGCGTCAGGTGCAGAATCTTAACGCGCTTGAAAAACGCAAGGCTTGCCGAAACTTCCCTGAAATGTTCTTCGACGCGTTTGTTCGTCTCGGCGCGCGAGAGCGCGATGTCGTGCTCGTAATCCGGCACAACCAATGCGGATACTTTCTCGCCGCCGTCATCGTCAGCCAGACCGACGACCGACATTTCCTTGATAAACGCCGATTTCCCGTACAAATCTTCGATTTCGTCCGGGTAAATATTTTTGCCGTTCGAATCGATAATCACGTCTTTCGAGCGCCCGACGATGTAAAGATTTCCGTCTTCGTCGAGCTTGCCCAAATCGCCGGTTTTGAGCCAGCGGTCGTGCAGCACGGCTTCGGTCGCTTCCTCGTTGTTGTAATAGCCGAGCATGACGTTCTGCCCGCGCGCGAGCACTTCGCCGACGCCCGATTCGTCCGGGTTGTCAATTTTGACTTCAATGCCGGGCAAGGGTTTTCCGACGCTTCCGCGAAGAAGTTTATTACCGGGACGCGCGACCGTCAAAACAGGCGAAGATTCGGTCAACCCGTAGCCTTCGAGAACCGTAAAGCCAAGCCCGTGCAAATCCTTTTGAACTTTTTCGCTCAAAGCCGAGCCGCCCGAAATCAGGTAGCGCATCCGTCCCCCCATGCCCTGATGAATCGGGAAAAAGATTATGGGACCCAGATTAAATGGCGTGTTGTCGCGCAGCCACGCGTTAAATTCGATGACGTTGTCCGCCAAATCGGCAATCCAATCGCCGCGCTCTCGGAGGCGCGTTTTTATCCGGCGGTGCAGCATTTCCCACAATGCCGGAACGCCGACCATGCCCGTCACGTGCCCGTGTTCGATGGCGCGCGAGAGTTCTTCCGACGAAAGCTCGTCAAGATATGTAATCTGCGTGCCGTTTGAAAAAGGCGTTAAAAAGCCGGCGGAAAACTCGAACGTGTGGTGCATCGGCAGGACGGACAAAACGCCGTCGGTCGTGTCCATTTCGAGCACGCTAGAGAGCATCGAAATCATGTTGACGAAATTCTTGTGCGAAAGCATGACGGCTTTCGGCGTGCCGGTCGTCCCGCTCGTAAAAATCAGGCTCGCCACCGAATTCGACAAAATTTTGTTCGGCAGCATAGCATTTCGCCGCGCTTCCTCGGTTTCGGTCTGCATCCCGAAAATTTCATCGAACGTCCAGACCTTGACCTCGATTCCCGCGCTTAATAATCTTTCCGCCAAATCGAGATTATCGGCGGCGAGTTTGGGCGAAAGAACAATCGCGGAGGCTTCGCCCGCCTTTGCGAACGCGATAATGTCGTCGAGCGAGCTTGCCGGGTCAACCGGAATGGCGGTCGCGCCGGTTTTCAAAATGCCGAAATACGATAATCCCCACTCGGGCATATTGTGCGACCAGAGAATCACACGGTCGCCGTGCTTGATGCCGTTTTCAGCCAGAAACCCGGCGGCGCGCAGAGTTAATTCCTTAACGTCTTCATAAGTGTACTGCTCGCGCCGCCCGCCGCGTTCGATTTTCATCGCCACGCGCGTCGGGAATCTTTTCACCGACGTATCGAACAAATCGAGCAAATCCTTGTAGGTATAAGAGCGCTTTTCCGTCTTCTTTAAATCTTCTTCCAACTGCGGCAAAACCCATTTGCGCATACCGGGAAAATGGACGTTCAGCCAGTAATCGTACCAATCGATTCGCTCGGGATACCACGGCAGCAGATGTTTTTCTTTTTCACGCACGAGCGACATCAGCGCGCGCACATTGTCCGAGCGATATTCGTAAGCGTTGTCAATCATAAACGGCTTGAACATCGCGAAGGCATCGATGGTTTCCTGCGTCGTCTGCTCGAAATTTTCGACCGATTTTTTCAAATCCGAGACGATGTTCGACAACCGCCCGCCAGCCCACGTCGGCGCGGCTTTGTCTAATAAATTATTGGCGGTTTTCGCCAGTTTATTAAACATCGGCGCCGAAAATCGCTCGTAAGTTTTCTGCGTCGCCGTCGAAGTTTCAAGCATCGCCGCCGCGCGGTTGACTAATTTGTTGCCGGTTTCCTTTTCCTTGAAATATTCGCGCTTGTAAAGCCCGACCAGCCCGACGATGCGTTTCATGTCGTTCGGGTTCGAATCGCCCGAAGAAGTCTGAAAAACGAGCGGCGGATTATCGTCGACCAGCGCGTTCATCGCCGCGCCCAGGATAGCGCCGGCGACCATATCGACCGGAATTATGTCGAGCACGAGTTTTTCGTTAACCGGAATAATCGGCTGCCCGCGCAGCGCAATCAGAATCAGCGGCGCGGTCGTCGTAAAACCTTCGTTCCAGCCCGGAAAAGGATAGCTTTGCGAAGATTCGACGATCGACGGGCGAACCAGAATTTTCACAATATCGTCCTGCTGCGCGATGATTTGCTCCGCCAGAGATTTTGAGTACGTGTAAATGTTGGTCCAGCCCCAATATTCGGCGCGCGTCGCGCCAAGCTCGGTCGTGCGCTCGCGAATCCACAGCTTGCGCTCGCGGAAAATCGCGGATTTCAACTCGGCTTCATCGTCGGGGTCGCGCCCTTCTTCCTCGAAACGCGCACGCGCCTGTTCGCGGAATTTCGCAATCTGCACGGCGTCGTCCGCCTCTTGGCGCGCCTGCTCTGAGAGGCGCGCGCAATCGGCGATTTCCTTGTTAACATCGAAAGTCGTGCCGATTAACTCGTTTTTGCGCGGGAAATAACCGATGACCGGCTCATTTTCCCAAACCGCGCCCGAACGCGTCCCGGCGACAAAACAGGTCGAAACATGCACCAGCGACGGACGCTTCATCATCCGCGCGAGCTGTATAATATGGTTCGAGCCGACGACGTTCGTCCTCAAAGCGGATTCGAGCGGCGGATTAAACGTCACGTTGCCCGCGCCGTTGATAATCACGTCCGTATCCGCCATAATCGCCCGCGCTTGCGTCTCGTCCATCCCGAGAAATTCATTCCCGACATCGCCGTTGACGGGCACGACCTTTTCACGAATAAATTTCTCGAAATCGTCGCCGTATTTTTCCCTCAGCGGGTCAAACGTCGGCGAGGTGACGATGCTCGTCCAGAAACGAATCTCCGATTCGCGCGCATCGCGCGCCCGCACGGTCGCGTAAACTTTCCCGATGTTCGGAAAATTATTAAGCAGCATCGAAAGCGTCACTTTCCCGACAAAGCCCGTGCCGCCGATAAAAAATATCTTCTTTCCTTCAAAAATTTCGGTTGGTGATAATTTCATAACAAAGCAAATCTCTAAATATTTTATCCACCTAACATTTTCGTGAGATGTGGAATAAAGATAGCTATCAGACTAATATGGTCAGCAACTGTTCCGATAAAATCTCTGTATTTCTCTGTAAATTCTTTTTTGCCAATTGATTTTTCTAGCTCATCCAACTTATTCAAAATGTCAGCTTTTTCTCCTTCATTTTGAATTTGGGTTTGAATTACTTGGCGTATATCTGTGAAAACGTTTTCAGAAGTTTGTTGTGAAATATTTAAAGATTGGTCCTGCGAACTTATATTTACTCTTGAATGTGTGCCTTGAAGATTATAAATATTTCCTAAACTAGAAGATGGTCTTGTAATTTCTCCATCAACATTTATTTTTTCTACTCTAACGTCAAAGCTAATAAAAACATCATCCAGTATAATGTCTTCAGTGTCCGTAACTTTCCAATAATCTCTGCTACCTTTAGCTTGCAATACACAGCCTACCGAGATATCAAGTTGTTCAGCAAATTGAAATATAACTTGTTTTGAACCTCCTTCAGTTTCGTTAAATCCTCTGGCTTCAAATGACGTTGCCCCTTGAGTATTAAAATTTTTATGGACAATTATTGTTTTTCCGAAATGTTTCAACATTGTCTCAATTTTTTTCTTGTAAGCTCTTCCGGCACTCATAAAATTTCTCCAATAAAACTAGTTTTTGGTTAATCAATCACATTGCAAAGTCCGATAATCGGTTGATGGAGCATCGTGATTTCGGCGGTTCTGCCCATAAAATTCTATAAATCAAGCTGTGTTCTGACTGCTTTTTCAACTTGCTCGACATCTGCTTTCGATAAATGTCCGGCTTTGTTCAATAAACGCAATTTGCTGACGGTTGTCAGTTGGTCGGCTAAAGCTTTCGCCTGTTTTCCACTGAATTGAACGTAGGCTTCGCTCGGATAAAGTTTGTCAATCTGGCTCGAAAGCGGCACGACCTGGACGCGGTTAAGATATTTGTTGGAAACATCGTTGCTCAGAATGACGGCAGGGCGCTGCTTTTTTATCTCGCCGCCAACCGAGGGCTCGAAATTCACCCACCAAACCTCACCACGTTTCATTATTCACATCTCCGATGGTCGCTTCCGACCATTCTAATGCTTCGGTTTCCCGCGCTTCCTCCTCCGCCATTTCCTTATAGCCTGCCTCCAAACTTTGGTTTAAAACGTGCGGACGTACTAAAACCTCGATAAACTGGCTGATTTTCCCGCGCCCGACAACTGTTTGCAGCCCTTCGTAAACGCGCTCGTCAATCGTAATTGTTAATTTCTTTTGCATAGAATTCATTATACGTATTCCGCACGTATAACTCTAATCTGAATAATTAAAAAGCCGTTCAAAAAAATGGTTTATGTTATCTATTTTGCCTCGATAACGTCGCCGCTATCAATCGGTCATCTTCTGATTCGGGTTATTCTCGAACCCGAAATTCGTTTGAAATTGTTAAAATACGCCGGCAGAACTTCAGCGGTTGCCGGATTCGCGCCCGTTTGCAGCTGGTAATGCGTGTGCACAAAATCGGATAAAAGATTAACAATCTATTTTTCATATGCAGTTAATCGTTTCTTTGAGAAAATCTTTTTCCCTTCAAAAATTTGGGTTGGTGATAATTTCATTTTATAAATTGCACAATATCTATGTGGACTACGCACAAGAATCCTTGTCGTCAAAATTTTCGGTCAGTTTAGTCCATCCGACCTGACCTTTTCGATTCTTGATTTTCACCCACCAGACGGATTTCGGCTCGCTTAATGTTTTGAATTGAGAATTGTCCATACCGGCTTGAAGTATTAGCCCTTTATACCAAACTTTATAAAATCCTTCACCGATGGGAGTCAAAATCAAAACTCGTTCGCCCTTTTTAATCGAGACGTTGCGCGTGGTATTTTTTTTCCAATCAACAAATTCAAGATTTGTATCACTCATCGCTCTGCCGATTCCCGCTTTTGTCGTTATAACCATTCCGTCAACTGCTTGAGCCCTGTCGCCTTTTTTAACTTTGAAAACACCAGGCGAATTGTCCGACATATTTTTCAGCAAAACCGTCGGCTTATTCGCCGTCCATTCCCGATACGTACAGCATTCAAACGGACACGCGCCGACATCTCGAAAAGGCAGGCTCAATTTTTGACCGAAGGTCTGAACAGACAAAGCAATCAAAGCTGTAAAACCGTATAAAATAAAATGCTTCTTTGACATTTTTCCTCGTTCGTTTCTAATCCGACACATTGCAAAGCCCGATTATCGGCTGGTGCAGCATCGTGATTTCGGCGCTTCTGCCCATATACGAGCGTGCCATCGAAATCGCTTCCGTCAGATTATCGGCGCGTTCCCAGCCTAAAATGTCGGGGACGTGCGCGTTTTCGGCGCCGGCGACGATGACTTTGCCGACGTGCTGGCGACCGTTTTCGCCCCAGTACCACATGAAAAACGGGTGCGCGCCGTGATAGGCGTTGCCGCGCCGGTACATCTCGACGTACGCCGGATTTTCGGCAAACTCGCGCTCGTATTTCTCGCGCAGGTAAAAAGCGTCGCGCGATTCGGGCAAAAGGCGATGGAAAAACTCGATGTAGCTCGGGTGAAAATTATGGTCGAACTCGTCGAAACACGGGTGCGTGATAATCATCACGCCGCCCTTCCGCAATAAGGGTTTATTGCGATACATATTGAAGTGATAACCGAGCGCCATCACCTGCACTAGCAATGGATTTAACGCCGAATAGACGTTGTACGGCGAAATATCGGGAATCCCCGTAATCATAATGTCGCACTGCCCTTTGACCGGAATTTCGTATTGCCGGTAATTGAGTTCGAGAATTTTTTCGTGAACTTTTTCCGTCTCGCCCGCAAAACAGCCGATCAGCTCGTACTGCGCCGGAATCGCGTGGAGCATCTTGCGGCGCGCGGCGCGCGGGAGTTTTGAAAACGTCCGCTTCATCACTTCCCATTTCATGCGGTCGGCGAAACTGAATTCGTCCTCGTTGCGCGTTAAAATGTCATAGCCTTCGGGAAACATCTTATTGTTGAGCGCGGTTTCGATGTGAAAAACGTTGCAGTTTTCGTCAACCAATTTTCCGAGCCGGATGACCTTATGATTCAGTTCCGACGCGGGCGGGTCCATGTACGAATGCGAATCGCGAATCGTCTGCGGTTCGTGGTGCGCGCGCAAGCTCTCGTAATCGCAAAGCCCGACGGCGACCGATTTGTGCCCGCCGTCCATCGGGACGAGATTGATATTTAAATAAATCAAAATATCGCTTTCAATCGCGCGCCGGTTTACGCGCAGCGGTTCGTCGTGCCGCGTATAGCCCAAAGTAACAAGGTTTTCGTCGTCTTCGGCGTCGTGATTATAGAACCGGTCGGGATAATATTCGTTAAAAATCGCGCTGCCGACCATTCTTTCCATTTCCCACGCCGTCATTTTGCGGTGCAAACTGTTGGCGATAATCAGGTGAATGTCGTCGACGCCGTTCGCGGCGCACAAATCGAGCACGACTTCGAGCATCGTCTGCCGCATATCGGGCGTCGCCATCGGCGGCAAAGGCAATGAAATGTCGTCCATCGCAATCGTCACGCGCATTCCCGGCTCCAATTGCGCGTAGAGCGGTTTGGCGTCAATCGGATGATTGAGCGCATAACGAATCGCCGCTTCACGATTCGGCAAACCTTTAATCGGCGGGTTCGGATAAATGACGCGCGTGCCGATTGGAATGTCTTCGAGAATAAAATCCTCGCCGTACGGCATAATCCTCGGCGCCGAGTCGCGGTCGATGTAAATAATTGATTCGTGTGTTTTTCTTCTAAGCTGCAAAGCCATAAAATTATAAAATTACCAATAAGTTAGAAGCGATTTTTTCAATTCACTCTCCGCAAGCACTCAACAAAAGCTTGCCTTCATAATCAATCAGTCCAAGTTTCACGCGGTCGAATTAATCTAATCTTCCCACGGATTCAAAATCGTGACTTGCGAATTCTGAAAGTTTTTCACGTTTCGCGTGACCAAAATTAAATCGTGTTCGAGCGCGGTCGCTTCCAGAAGCGAGTCGAACGCCGGACGCCTGATGCCTCTTTGCTCGAACTCGCCGTAAATTTTGCCCCAAACTAAAAATGTCTTTTCAGACATCGACAAAATCCGGCGCGAAAAACGATTTCGCAGTTTTTCAAGCCAATTTTCGAGCGCCGTCTTCTTTTTGCCGGAATCGAGCCGCGTGAGTCCTTTTTTAATCTCGCCGATTGTTAAAACGCTTAAAAAAAGTTTCGCTTCGTCCTGCGCGTCGAGCCATTCGAGCACTCGCTCGTTCGGCTGTTTCTGTTTCGGCTCGGAAATGACGTTGGTATCGAGCAAAAATTTCATTCAAACGATACCTCGCGCGGTAAATCGTCGGCGCGTTCTAAAAAAGGGATTACTTCGTCCAAGGGACTTTGCCGTAAAAATTCGACCAGACTTTCCTTTTCGCCATTCATTTTCTTCCAGTCCGTAATTGAAACCACCACGGCGACTTCCGTGTCGTTTCGACGAATTACCTGCGGCTCGCCGTTTTCCGCCAGGCGGATTATACTGCTCAGATTATTTTTCGCTTCTTTAACCGTATGCGACATTTTAAGACCTCTGATTTTAGCTTTGGCTACGTAGCCATTATAGCAAATTCACTTCAAATTCAGAATCGCCCAATCGTGCTGAATCGCGGTTTGTTTCAAGCGAAAATCCGGGTTGACGGCGACCGGATGACCGACGATTGAGAGCATCGGTAAATCCGAAATCGAGTCGGAATATGAATACGATTCGCTCAAATTAATGTCTTCGCGCTCGGCGTATTCGCGCATCCATTTCGCTTTCGTCGCCGACGCCATGACGGGCGGCAGGATTCTACCCGTCGAATAGCCGTTGACGAATTCCATCTGGTTTGCTTTGAATTCATCGATTCCCAAATAATCCATCAGCCGCGCAATCGTAAAATCGAGCGCGCCGGTAATGACGATTTGCCGCTGCCCGATTTTTTTCGACTGCGCGATTAATTCTTTCGTGCCCGGATAAATCGCCGGTTTCAGAACGTCTTCAAAAAGCTCGTCGGAAAAAAAGCGCAGGCGGTCTTCGGAAAGCCCCTCGTAGCTGCGGAAAAAAACCTCGTTGAAAACATTGCGCGAATAAAGGTCGGTCGCCGCAAAAAACGGCAGTTTGGCGAGCGTTCCGGCGCTCATTTTCAGGGTTTGCCACAAGCCCTGCTGGCGCGTCGCGTAAAACCCGAGCGTGTGCACGAGGTTTGTGCTCACCAGAGTTCCTTCCAAATCGTAAAATGCCGCCGCCTGTCCGTTTTTGCTCATCAATGTTTTTGTGATACTTTTATTAGACTTCTTCCTTGTTTACAAAGACATAGAATATATCAAAATTTTAACATTTTGGGTAATTTAACAATATGAGAGTACGCAGATTTTACCGTTTTATTACAATTGCGCTCCTGTCTTTTTGTTTGATTTCCTGTGCGAAAAAAGCAGAAAACGAAGTTGCTGCGCCGCCGCCCGATAGTGCGCGAATAGGCGAAACCGTAACGAAATGCGACGCGCTTTTCAAAGAGCGCGAGGACATTGCAAAATTGCGCGAAGCTGTCAAATCGCTCTCCGCCGTACGCAACCCGGATTCCCGAAATTATGAAGTCGAATGGAAATTTGCGAAGTACAATTTCTTTTTAGGCAAGCGTTTGACAGACGATAAGGAAAAGGAAAAAGCCTTCGAAGACGGTGCGCAGGCAGGCAGAATCGCTTCGCGAATCGAGCCGAATAAGCCGGACGGTTATTTCTGGTACGGCGCAAACCTTGGCGAAGAGGCAAAATTAAGCCCCGTCACGGTCGGCGTCAAATCGGTTGACGAGATCCGTGCGGCGATGAACAAGAGCATCGAACTCGACCCGAAGTATCAGAACGCGAGCGCCTACGACGGCTTAGCGCAGGTCGAGCTTTCGACTTCCGGAGTAATGGGCGGAAAGCCCGAAAAAGCCATCGAATACCTGGAAACGGCGCTCAAACTCGACGACGACAACAGCAATCTTCACCTGCATCTGGCGGAAGCCTATCTGGCGACGAACAAAAAGGACGAAGCCCGAAAGCAGCTCGAATATCTGATAAAAATGAAGCCCAATCCCGACTACGCGTTCGAACACGCCGAGACGGTCGAAAAAGCGAAAAAGTTGCTGGAGACAAAATTTTGATAATGGTAAATGGTTAATGGCTTTTCAAATTAACAATTAACCATTTACCATTTACCATTAACGAATTATGAAGCGCGCCATTTTTCCCGGTTCGTTCGACCCTTTAACCAACGGTCATCTCGACATCATCAAGCGGAGTTTGCCGCTTTTTGACGAAATCGTCATCGCCGTTCTCAATAATCCCGAAAAAAATCCGATGTTCACGATCGACGAACGCTGCGAATTGATTCGCGCGATTTTGCCGGAAATCGAAAACGGCGAATGCTGCCTGACGGTTGACAGCTTTTCGGGCTTGACCGCCGATTTTGCCCGCGAAAAAGGCGCGGCGGCAATCGTCCGCGGCATTCGCGCCGTCGCCGATTACGAATACGAACTCCGGATGGCTTTGATGAATCGCCGTCTCGAACCAAACATCGAAACGGTTTTTCTGGTCGCGGCGGAAGAATATTCTTATGTTTCGTCGAGCCTGATGAAACAGGTTTTCACGCTCGGCGGGCGCGTCGAAGGTCTTGTTCCCGAAACGGTCGAAGCGAAAATGCGGGAAAAACTCGATGGTCGATTCTAATTTGAGCAGCGAAAAATGGACGAAAAACGACTGGAAGCGTAGTATAAATTTAATTAGACCGAACATTTGCTTTTGCCGTTCCGATGACCGACTTAAAAAACATATGAAAATTTTGACTGTTCGCGGCTTTTCGTTGATAACATTTATCATTTTGGCGGCTGCTGTTTGCAGCGCGCAGAAATCGATACCGGAAAATAAGAGTTCAAACGTCAGCGGCTATCATCTGCTCAACAAAATCGAGGTTGGCGGCGAAGGCGGCTGGGATTATCTTTTCGTTGACAGCGAGGCGCACCGGCTTTACGTTTCACACGCCACGAAAGTCGTCGTCATTGATACTGAAACCGACAAAATAGTCGGCGAAATTCCCAACACCAATGGCGTTCACGGCGTCGCTGTCGCCAGAGAATTCGGACGCGGTTTTGTCAGCGACGGCAGAGACAACGCCGTCACCATTTTTGACCTGAAAACCCTGAAATTGCTTGACACCGTCAAGGTCGGCAAAAATCCCGACTGTATAATTTACGATTCGGTATCGAAGCGCGTTTTCGCGTTCAATCGCAGCGATTCGACGGCGACCGCCTTTGACGCTAAGGACGGAAAAAATGCTTCGACGTTTGATTTAGGCGGGCATCCGGAGTTTGCGGTGGCGGACGAGAAAGGAATGATTTATGTCAACCTCGACGACAAATCGCAGATACTTGCCATTGATTCACGCAAACCGGAAATAAAAAATCGCTGGTCGGTTGCGCCCGCCGAAGATTGTTCGGGTTTGGCGATAGATGTCAAAACGCGTCGTTTATTTGCCGTTTGCGACAATAAAAAAATGATTATGATGAACGCCGACACCGGCAAAGTCGTTGCCGAAGTGCCGATTGGCGACGGACCGGACGCGGCTGGTTTCGATACCGGAACGCATCTTGTATTTAGCTCCAACGGCGAGGGCAGTTTAACCGTCGCCCGCGAAGATTCGAACGACAAATTCAGCTTTCTGGAAAATGTCGCGACCCAGCGCGGTGCGCGAACAATGGCAATTGATTCAAAAACACATAAGGTTTATCTATCAACCGCCCAGTTCGGTGAAACGCCTGCGCCGACCGCTGAACGCCCGCGCCCGCGTCCTTCGATTGTGCCGAATTCTTTTGTGATTTTGGTTTACGGAAAATAATTTTTAACGATTGCGGACGAATGTAAATGATTAAAAACCGCTTAATTTTAAGAGTCCGGCACGCCCAGATTACGATTCCGAAAGGCGCGGAAACAGAGGCGCGCGAATTTTACTGCCGTCTTTTGGGCTTACGCGAAATTCCGAAGCCCGAAGCACTTCGAGGGCGCGGCGGATTCTGGATGGAATTAGACGGTTTTCAGGTTCACATCGGCACCGAAGACGGCTTCGACCGCCGCGCAACCAAAGCGCATATCGCCTACGAAGTCGAAGATTTGGAAAGCTGGCGCGAAAAGCTTTTGCAAAATAATATCGAAATTCTCGAAGGCGTGCCGATTCCGCATTACAACCGGTTTGAATTCCGCGACCCGTTCGGCAACCGCGTCGAATTTCTTGAAAAAACAGAGAAATTAAATAATTAACGCCGGCGGCGCGAAGATGCAAAGGAAGCCAAGTTAATTAGCCGCGGATAGACCAGGGATAACGCGGATTAAATCCAAAGTTTTTCAATCAATTGTTATCAATTCTTAAATCCGCGAAATCCCGCGTCTACCCGCGGCTAAAATTATTCTTTGCAACTTCGCGGCTTTGCGGCTTTGCGTTAAAATAAATCATATGACAAATCCGTTTCCGGTTTCCGAGAATGTTTCCAGAATGAAAACCTCTTCCACCTTTAAAGCGATGCAGGCGGCCGCCGCCCTGCGCGAGCAGGGTTTTGACGTGATTGACCTGACGGTCGGCGAGCCCGATTTTCCGACGCCCGAGTTTATCAAGGATTTGGCGATTGAAGGACTTCATAAAAACATTACGAAATACACGCCCTCCGCCGGGATGAAATCTTTTACGGAAGCGGTCGCCCATTTTTACGGCGAACAGTTCGGCGCGCAGATTACGCCCAAAGAAATCGTCGCGTCGTGCGGCGGGAAACAGGCGCTTTTTAACGCCGCCTGCACGATTTTAAATCCGCGCGACGAATGCCTGATTCCGAAACCGTACTGGGTGACGTTTCCCGAAATCGTCACTTTCACGGGCGCGAAAAGCGTTTTTATCGAAACCGAAGAAACCGATTTTATATTGAGCGCCGAACAGGTTGCCGCCGCGATAACGGATAAAACCAAATTAATAATCATCAATTCGCCGTCGAATCCGAGCGGCAGGGTCGTGCCGCCGTCGGAGATGCGCAAAATCATCGAATTATGCGCCGAGCGCGGTGTTTACGTGCTGACGGACGAATGCTACCTGTTTTTCGTCTATCCGCCGTCGGAAGTTTTCACGTCCGCCGTTCTGCCGAAAGAATTGCGCGATTACGTCTGCATCGCGGGCAGCTTTTCAAAAACCTACGCGATGACGGGCTGGCGCATCGGCTACACGATTGCCAACGAAGAGTGGTCGAAAGAAATGGTCAAGCTGCAAAGCCACTCGGCGACGCACCCGACGAGCTTTGTTCAGTACGCCTGCGCGCGCGCGATGGAACGCCGCGCGGAATCGATGGCGGCGGTCGAGGAAATGTTGACCGAATACTGCCGACGCCGCGATTGGCTGATTCCCGAACTCAACAAAATCGACGGCTTAAAATGCGCGATGCCCGAAGGCGCGTTTTACGCTTTTCTCGACGTGCGCGGTTTATTGGGCGATAAATTCAAAGTCTCGGCAGACGTTGCCGATTATCTTTTAACCGAAGCGCAAACCGTCACGACCGACGGCGCAGGCTTCGGCGCGGAAGGTTTTTTGCGGATTTCCTACGCGACCTCGATGGAAAATCTGCACACGGCAATCGAGCGCATGAAAAGGCTTTTTAATACCGAATCGGAAGCCGCCGCAAAATAAGATTTATAATTTAACGTCAGTATTGGATAAGAATTAAAGCACAATCGCCGGAACCGTCGTTTTGAAATTTAAGTTCAGCGACGGTTTCTTCTCTTTCCAACTGTAGGCAATCAGCCCGGCTGCCAGATTGCCCAGAAAATTCCATAA
>DASWRC010000230.1:0-1987 GCA_036403375.1 Pyrinomonadaceae bacterium | reverse complement strand
ACGAACCGGTCGAAATCACCATCGAAGGCGGCGGCAAACGCTTTGCCGCCAAATCGGATGCCGATGGCAGATTTAATATTCCCGTGACTGACGGAAACTACCGTGTGGAGCTGAAATTCCCCTACAAGGCGAGCTTCAAATGGGACGAAAACCTGCTCGGAACTTCCCTGACCGAAGGCATTCCGACCGTTTTCAAATATGACGTCAGGCTCAACGACGGCGATTGCCAATTCAGCTTTTTTGACGTATTAAAGGTGAATTAGTTGAAAAACGCAAGCCGAAAGTTTATTCAATGCAGAAAAGCGAAAAACTCGAATATCAAGTAAAAAATTCGCCCATCTGACAATCATTCGTAATTCGCGATTCGTAATTCGTAATTGCCGCCGATTGTGGTAAAAATATAAAATCTTCCGGTTCTCTATGCTCAACGGTCAAAAAATAATCGTCGTCATGCCCGCCTATAATGCGGCGCAGACTCTCGGGAAAACCGTCGCCGAGATTCCGCGCGAGATTGTCGATGAAATCCTGCTCGTGGACGACGCGAGCACCGACGAAACCGTCAAACTGGGGCGCGCGCTCGATTTGACCGTTTTTCAGCACGAGCGAAACTTCGGCTACGGGCGCAACCAGAAAACCTGTTATCGCGAAGCCCTGAAACACGACGCCGATATTGTCGTCATGGTGCATCCCGATTATCAATACTCGCCGAACCTGATTGTCCCGATGGCGGGCATGATTGCGTGGGGCGAATACGACGCGGTGCTGGGTTCGCGCATCCTCGGCAAAGGCGCTCTAGAGGGCGGAATGCCGGTTTACAAATACATCGCCAACCGTTTTCTGACGCTCGCGCAGAATATTTTAATCAGCCAGAAATTGAGCGAATATCACACGGGTTTTCGCGCTTTTCGCCGCGAAGTCATCGAGCAATTGCCGCTCGAAGAAAACTCGGACGATTTCGTGTTCGACAACGAGATGATTGCGCAGGCGGTTTATTTCGGCTACCGCATCGGCGAGATTTCGTGCCCGACGCGCTATTTTGAAGAAGCGTCGTCGATAAATTTCCGGCGCTCGGTCAAATACGGCTTCGGCGTGCTGGCAACCAGCCTGAAATTTCGCCTGAACCGCTGGAAGATTATCAAAACGCGCCTCTTCGGCAAGCGCGGGCAAAAGCTTCTGCCGAATTATTACCAGGAAATTGAGAGTAAATAAATTACGAATTACGAATTACGAATTACGAATGCAGAGAAAGTTAAGCCTGAACTGATGATTACGAATTACGCCCGGTGAAAACCAATTTCTTTAATTCGTAATTCGTAATTCGTAATTGAATTAAAATGTCCGAAGAAAATTTTTTCAAAACAAACCGCGAGCTGATTGTTTTTACGGCGCTTTCCGCGCTGGCGCTCTTGATTTACTGGCAGACGACCGGCTTTGCCTTTATCAATCTGGACGATAACCAGTATGTTTTCGACAATCCGGCGGTGCGCGGCGGTTTAAGCTGGGAGTCGATAAAATGGGCGCTGACCGCGTTTCATTCGGCAAACTGGCATCCGCTGACGTGGATTTCGCATATGCTCGACGTCCGTTTTTTCGGACTCAACGCCGGCGGGCACCACGCGACGAACATTATCCTTCACCTCATCAACTCGTGCCTCGCCTTTGTCGTTTTTCGCAGAATGACCGGTTGTTTCTGGCGCAGCGCGACGGTCGCGGCGCTGTTTGCCGTCCATCCCGCACACGTCGAATCCGTTGCCTGGATTGCCGAGCGCAAAGATGTGCTCTCGACTCTTTTTTGGCTTTTGACGATGTTCGCCTATCTCCGTTTTGTGAAAGCAGTCGAGAAGGGCAAAGAAGGAGAAGAGGCGACAAAACCCGAATCCGTCGAGAATGGCGAACAAGTTGATAATGGTGAAAAAATCTCCGCTTCCCGGCTTCCCTACTTCTTCTCCTCGTCTTACCTGCCGGTGCTCGTGCTGTTCGCTCTCGG
>DASWRC010000229.1:0-4005 GCA_036403375.1 Pyrinomonadaceae bacterium | reverse complement strand
CATATTTCTTTCGTTTGCAAATACAATGCCAAAAATTGTTTTGCATCCGGTTAGACCATTTTATCAAAGCGGGAATTCCCACGTAAACAGGACAGATGAAAAACGCCTTTTTTGCGATGTTTGTATAAATTGGGCGGCGCGCAGGGAAATAAAAGCGGCGGTTTGAACGAACAAAACAAACTGGCGTATCATTAAGACGCTATGAAAACTCTTTATCCTGAGATGGAACCATTCGATTCGGGAATGCTGAAAGTTTCCGATATTCACGAGATTTATTACGAACGCTGCGGAAATCCGGACGGAATTCCGGTCGTTTTCCTGCATGGCGGACCGGGCGGCGGTTTGATTCCGATGTATCGACAGTTTTTTGACCCTTCGGCGTATCACATAATCCTGTTCGACCAGCGCGGTTCGGGACGTTCGACGCCGCACGCCGAATTACGCGAAAATACAACATGGGATTTGATTCACGACATCGAAACCCTGCGTAAAAAATTCGGCGTCGATAAATGGTATGTTTTCGGCGGTTCGTGGGGCAGCACGCTTTCACTGGCTTACGGCGAGACGCATCCCGACCGCTGTCTGGGATTAATCCTGCGCGGCATTTTCCTGACGCGCCGGAAAGAGCTTTTATGGTTTTATCAATACGGCGCGAGTGAGATTTTTCCCGATTTCTGGGAACGCTACCGCGACGAAATTCCGTTTGAAGAGCGTGCCGATTTTATGACCGCCTATTACAATCGCCTGACGAGCGAAGATGAACAGGTGCGGCTCTCGGCGGCGCGCGCGTGGAGCGTCTGGGAAGGCTCGACCTCGAAGCTCTACCCGGACTCCGATTTGATGAACCACTGGGAAGGCGAGCACGAAGCGCTCAGCCTGGCGCGCATCGAGTGTCATTATTTTATGAATAATTCGTTTTTCCCGACCGAAAATTACTTAATCGAGAACATCGATAAAATCCGCCGTATTCCGACCGTCATCGTGCAGGGACGCTACGATGTGGTTTGTCCGATGACGAGCGCGTGGGATTTGCACCGCGCGTTTCCCGAAGCGGAATTCATCGTCGTTTCGGACGCCGGGCATTCCGTCAGCGAAAAGGGAATTACTTCGGCGCTCGTCGAGGCGATGGATAAATTTAAAGAAAAAGGAAAAGGTTAAAGTCTGAAAGGCGCTTTTTCGATGGAAACATCGCTAAATAAGCGCTATGATATCAAAACGGGGCGCGGACTTTTTAGTTTTCAGACGCGTCCGGTGTAAAGGATAAATTTATGGCTGGTTTAGGAACAACGGAAATACTTTTAATTGTGTTGGCTTTATTTTTGCTTTTCGGCGCAACGCGTCTGCCGCAGCTCGCCAAGTCTTTAGGACAAACCCGCAAGGCGTTTAAGGAAGGCATGCGCGAAGCGGAAGAAGAAGAACAGGCGGAAACTGAAAAACGCCGTCAAATCGCTTCAAACCCGGCAGCGCCGCAAATCAATGCCATGAGCGACGAAGAATTAATGGCGGAAATGCGCCGCCGCGCCGAAATAAAACAATCGTAAGGTTTTTTCGAAAATTATTTTTTTTCAAAAAGCAGGACAAACTTTAGTTTGTCGCCCATCGCGCGGCGAAACCGACAAACTAAAGTTTGTCCTACTTTAAATTGACTTTCTAAACTCGGCAATCAGCGAGTATCGCCGGTAAAGCGGCGTCACCCGTAATTTCCCCAAGCCGCTGCGCTCTAAACTTTCAAGAAACGGAATTAACTCCTTCGGATATTTCACGTGAAACTGTTTTAACCAGCCCTTCAAAGTCTTTTGAAACCAGCGCGGCAAATTTTTCTGGTCGTAAAAATCCACGATATAGAGCGATTTTCCCGCCTTCAGATTGTGAAGCGCGTTTTCGATTGATTCTTTCCACGGCGGAATTATCGAAACCGCGTAAGAAAAAAAACACGCGTCGAATTTCGCGGTCAAATCGAAAGTATCATCAAACGAAAATTCGTCCGCCAGCGCCTGTTTGAGCGAGATGTTTTCAAGATGCGCGGCGTCGGCTTTGCGCTGCGCCGTTTTTAACATTTCCGAAGAAGCGTCGAGCCCGAAAAAATGCGCGCCGCCGTGTTTTTTGGCGAGGACAATCAGATTTCGCGCCGTTCCGCACCCGATTTCCAAAACTTTTTCGCCGTCCGTGATTTTCATTTCGCGCAGCAGACGGTCACGACCCAAAAGATAATATTTGCGCGTCAAATCGTAGAAATAGCGCTGGTGGCGATACATCCGGTTCATTTTCTCGAATGCTTCATCGGGATTCTGGATTCGGGATTTCGGATTCGGGATTTCGTTTGAAGTTGGATTTTTAAACATTTTTACCCCCTTATTATATTTTCAGATTGAGATTCAAAACGAATTTTGTTGAAGGGGATTCTTATTTATTATTCAGTTTTTCGCTGTATTCGCGCAAGGATTGGCGCGCGTTTTGGCGGATTTTATTTTGTAGAAAACCTGACCAGCCGAGAAGTAAACCGCTGAGTCCGAGTGCCTGGCGCGACCATTTCCAGATGTCGAACGCGTCTGTGTGACGAAAGATTTTACCGTTCTTAAACTCGAATTCGGCGTGAATCCGGTTGAAAACACGTCTGCCCGTTTTGCTGAAAAGATACCGGGCAGTCCAATTTGCCGAGCCGTTCCGGTCGCCGGCTTTAACGTCCGCAAATTCGATTTTGATATTTCCCCGGGCGCGCGCGACCAGCATTTTCCACATATTTTTCGCGTCGGCGCCTTTCAATGTTCCGAAAGCCGGGTCGGAAAATTCGATTTCGTCCGCGTAGCACGCCGCCATTTCGTCGGCGTCGCCGCGCGCGAAAGATTCGTAAAAATGACGGATTAACTGTTCGTTTTCCATATTTTTTCTGTCTATTTCAAAACATACAGGTGAAAACCGCCGTAAATCGAGGCGCGGTCCTGTTTGAATAATTCTTTCGACAAATCTTCTTCGTAAACGAACCGCTCGCGCAAATCGGCGGGCAGATTCGTTTCAACCGGCGACGCTGCGCCCGCTGTCCGGAAGATTATCCGCGCGCCCGGCGTGCTGCGCGCCGCGATTGCCGACCAAAGCTCGGTCATCATTTCCGCGTTCATCCAGTCCTGTGCGTCGAGCAAAACGAAGCGGCTGAACGCGTCCGCCGGCTGATTTTTTATTTCGTCGGTGATTGAACCGATTTTTGTGCGCGCTCTTCCGGCGTTTCGTTTGAGCGCCGCGTAGTTTTCCGCTTTCAGATAATCGGGAATCGCCTGCCGGTTTTCCGTATCGTATTTGCGGGCAAAAGCCTGCCACGCAAAATAATTTTCATAAATCGGATACCCGACCGCGAGGCGTTTCGTTCGTTCTTTGTAAACGTCAATGACGCTTGCGCCGGTCTCCAAATCCTTTGTTAATTCATCATATTGCTGCGGCGGAATGCCGAGTCCGAACAGCGTCACGGGCATTTTGCCGATTGCCTTTATGACAAACGAGTCGAAAAACGGCGCGATGTATTTTTCGTACAGTTTTTCCTGCTCTTCCGCATTTCGCGCCTTCAAAACTTCCTCGGGACGGCAGCCTAGGAGGTGCGAAAATTTATGGAAAAAGCGCAGAAAATAACCGTTCCGCGAATGCTCGTAAAGCCCGCCTTTGCGGAAAAAATTAATGCGCCGACCGTGCGTGATTTTTCCGACCAAAGAGTTTGATTCCCAGAACGCGCGCGTTTCTTCGTCTAATCGCGGCGCGATGAATTTTTCGTAGTTTTCAATCGTCTTTTCGCTTTTGCCGTAGCCGAAAAAAGCGAAGAAATCTTCGTAGGTCGGCAAGAATTTGAGCGCGGCGATTTTCAGGTTGAGCAGGAAAACGTGATGGCGATTCAGGTCGACCGCCGTCACGCTTTGCGGGTTTTCGAGCAGATAATTGAGGGCGTTGCAGCCGCCCGAAGAAATTGTCAGAACGCGTGAATTCGAGTCGAGTTCGAGCGCCTGCAAATCGACGCGCGGGTCT
>DASWRC010000228.1:0-6337 GCA_036403375.1 Pyrinomonadaceae bacterium | reverse complement strand
CCAGACGCGTCGCGTCGTTTGAATTGACGAAGCGCAGCATTCGAAAATCGTCCTGCACGGTGCCGACAAAACGTTTGTAAATCGAAACCTGCCCGCGAATAAACGGGATGATTTCGGTCTGGAGTTTCTGCCGCGTCGCGTCGTCCAAAGCCGCATACTTTTGACCGCCGAACGTGTCTTCGCCTTTGTCGTGTTCTTCGATATAGGCGGCAGCACGGTCGATGATTTCGAGCGCGGTTTCGTAACAGGTCTTGTCGTTGTTGTCCCACGAACTCATGCCGTGATGCCCGAGCAAGATTCCCTTTGCCTGCGGATTTTCCTTAATAAGTTCTTCAATTTTCAAGCCGATATCAAAACCCGGACGCTGCCACGGAATATAAATTACGTCGTCGCCGTAGATTTCTTTGGTCAGGCGTTCCTGATTGACCGAGGCGGCAATCGCAATCACGGCATTCGGGTGCAGATGATCGACGTGCTTGTGCGGCACAAGCGTATGCAGCGGCGTATCGATCGAGCAGGCGCGCGGATTCAAATTGAAAACGGCGTGCGAATACATCGGATACATCGCGTCTTCAATCGGCGTTTTCGGACCGTTTTCCGGCGCGTTTTCATAAATCGCGCGCATATCGCGAACTTTGTCGAGATAGAGCGAGGCAAACCCGTCACGCTTTGCCGTGCGCAGGTCGCCGCCCGAGCCTTTGAGCCAGAGAACTTCCGTCTCTTCGCCCGTCAAAGGGTCATTTTCCATCAATTTCGATGAAGTATTTCCGCCGCCCGTGTTGGTCAAAGTCAAATCGTCGCCGAGACGATTCGAGCGATAAACCAGACGGTCAACACCGTCCAAGCCTTCGACCTCATCGTCGTTCCAGAGATACTTAACAAACTTAAATTTCGATTTTGATGCTGCTTGATTACTCATAAATTTTAAAAGATTTGGTTATTTAAATTCGACGGCTTTAGGAAAATTTCTAAACGAAACAATCAGGAAGATTCAATAAAGTTCTTAAAATTGCTGATTTTTATATAATTTCAAGAATAAAAGAAAACCGCTTAACCGTCGTTGAAAACAGGAGAATATCAACTTTTTGTTCAAAAAGCAAATTAAATGCGATTAAAATTGGATTGACCAATTATGTAATCTTTGGAAGCCGTCTAATTGATTTCGGAAATACCTTGCGCGGCATTGCAGATATAGATTTCGGACGAAATACCGGTCGCTTTTTTATATTCCGCCCGAACGTTCGCAATTAAACTTTCCGAGACATCCGATTCCAATAAATTCACGGTGCAGCCGCCGAAACCGCCGCCGGTCATTCGCGCGCCCAAAACGCCCGCCTGCGCGCGCACGATTTCGACCATCAAATCAAGCTCGCGGCTGCTGACCTCGTAATCCGCGCGCAAAGATTCGTGTGAGGCGTTCATCAATCTTCCGAACTCCGCCAGATTGTTGTTTTGCAGGCATTCGACGGCATCCAGCACGCGCCGGTTTTCGGTAATAACGTGCCGCGCCCGCATTTTGAGGCGTTCGGGCAAGTCTTTCGATTTTTCGGTAAACTCCGCGAGCGTTACATCGCGCAAAGATTCGTGTCCCAGAAGCCGAGCGGCTTTCTCGCAATCGGCGCGGCGTTTGTTGTATTCGCCGTCCGCCAAATCATGTTTCGTTTTTGTATTGCAGATAATAAATTTTGCCGAGGAGAGCGGAATCGGCTCCCAGCCAAACGAGCGGCAATCGAGAAAAAGCGCGTGATTTTCAACGCCGAAGGCAGACGCGAACTGGTCCATAATGCCGCTTCGCACCCCAGCGTATTCGTGTTCGGCAGCCTGCCCGATTTTTGCGAGATTCCATTTTTCAATTTCAATGCCGGAAACGGAAGAAAACGCAAAGCCGGTCGAAACTTCCAGTGCGGCTGACGAGCTAAGCCCCGCGCCGATCGGAACGTTGCTTTCAATCAAAATATTCGCCCCGCGCAGGCGATTGCCCTTTCGTTCCAGAATCAAAGCGACGCCCTGCACGTATCTTGCCCAGCTTTCTTCGATTTTGGCGGTCGGAGTGTCCAGGTCGAACTCGTATTCACCCGGAAAATTCACGGACGCGACGCGGATTTTGCGGTCGTCGCGCGCGGCAGCCGCCACATAGGTCGCAAAATCAATCGCGCACGGCATCACGAAACCGTCGTTGTAATCTGTGTGCTCGCCGATTAGATTGACCCGACCGGGCGCGCGAAAGATTCGCGCGCGCGCGCCGTATTTTTCGGTAAATTTCGATTTGAGACTTTCAATGTCCATCCCTTTGCTCAACTTTCCAGATAGTGAATTTCGCTTAAATTCCGCAGCATTCCCGCCGCCGATTCCGGCGTAATATCGCGCTGCGGACTTCCCAGAAGCTCGAACCCGACGAGGAATTTCCGCACGGTCGCCGACCTCAGGAGCGGCGGATAAAAATGCGCGTGAAAATGCAGAAAATCGTAATCGCCGCCATCGGTCGGTTTTTGATGAAAGCCCATCGAATACGGGAAAGGCGTCAGAAAAAGATTGTCGTAACGCGTCGTAATGCGTTTCAAAATATCGGCAAACGCGGCTTTTTCCTTTTCCTTAAATTCATCAATCGCGCCGCGATGATTTTTTCCGAGAATCATCACCTCGAACGGGTAAACCGCCCAAAACGGCACCAGAACCGAAAAAAAATCATTCTCGACGACGATTCTTTCCCGTTTTTCAGATTCAATTTTCAAATAATCGCACAGCAGACAATTACCGTTTTTTTCAAAATACGCTCTTTGCGAAGCGATTTCCTTCGAAGGCTCGTTCGGAATGCTTTCGCTCGCCCAGATTTGCCCGTGCGGATGCGGGTTGCTGCTGCCCATCATCTCGCCGCGATTCTCGAAAATCTGGACGTGATTGATAAAATCTTTCCGGGCAAGCTCCGCGTATTGCCGCGCCCATTCGGCGACGACTCCCGTGATGTCGCCCGCATTCATTCGTGAAAGCGTCAGACCGTGATTCGGCGAAAAACACAGAACCCGACAGATTCCGCGCTCGCTCCGGGCAATCAAAAGGTCGTTTTCGTTGAAATTGCCGGAAGGAACGTCCGGCTGCAGCGCCGCGAAATCGTTATCGAAAACAAAAACGTCCCTGTAATCGGGATTTACCAGGTCGCCCGCGCGTTTATTGGTCGGGCAAAGATAGCAGGTCGGGTCATACGCGGGCGCGATTTCGGTGTTCGGCTTTTCCGTCTGTCCCTGCCACGGACGTTTCGTGCGGTGCGGCGAAACGAGCAGCCATTCGCTCGTCAGAGGATTAAACCTTCGATGCGGATGTTCCTTTAAATCAAACATTCTTTAAATATAAGAAACCGAACTCAAATAAACAAAGGTTAAAACCACTTAAATCAGCCGCGAATGAACCAGGGATGCGCGCGGATTAAAACAAACGATTTCAATGATTTTATCGATTGACAGAAACCTTTCAGCATTAATAAATCAAATTAAAAAATCCGCGCGCATCCATGATTCATCCGCGGCTAAAGACTAAACCTGTCAGCGTTTGCCGGCGGTCGGGTCAGCCCAATCGTCGGTCCGAAACGGCGACGCCGGAATTCCGGAATCGTTCGTCAGATTCGGGTGTCGCGGATTGCTGTTAAAAGCATAACGAACGGCAAACGGTTTTGAAACGCTCGGCGAAGAAACTTCGACTTTGTCTTTTCCGACGATTTTCGCGGTCGCCCAGACAAACTTTTTATCCGCGCCCGCAATCGCGAATTCGTCCAATTTGTCGCCGTCTCTGATTCGCAAACCGCTGCCGACGTTCGTAAAGGTGAGAATAATTTTATCGTCTTTGAGTTCCGTCTTTTTAAGCCGCGGCGCGTCCGTTATTTTCCTGCCGTAAACGTCTTTCAAAGCCCAAACAGCCATCCGTCGCCCGACATCGAGCTTGTTTTTCGGGTGAATGTCGTTCGCCTCGCCGATGTCAATCGTGACGATCAAACCGGTGTTCGGAGTATTTTCCGACGTTCGGCGCTGCGCTTCGCGGATAAAGCTCCACGCCGCTTCTTCCGGCGCATCCGAAACGCGTCGATAATTCGGCAATTGGATGATGCCGAACGGAAAATCGCCTTCGTCCCAGCGCTCGCGCCACGCGCGAATCATAACCGGCAATAAAATATTGTACTGCTCGGCGCGCGCCTCGTTCGATTCGCCCTGATACCAAGCCGCGCCTTTGATGGCAAACGGCATCAAAGGCGCAATCATCCCGTCGTAAATCGAAGCCGCGACGCGGTAATCACGAAGCGCGTCCGGCACGCCGGGCGACGGCGACGGGCGAACGCCCGCCGCTTTTTGTTTTTCCGTCTCTTCGCGCCATTTTTTTATGGCGTCCGCGTATTCGACTTTCACGCGCGGGCGTTCTTCGTCCCAGATTTTCGTCCGCTCGACCGTCGCCTTCAAATCGGCATTCGCCGTCAGATATTCGACCGGCGTCCACGCTTCGGCTTGCGAGCCGCCGTAACTGGAATTTATCAAACCGACGGGAACTTTCAATTCTTTTTCCAGTTCGACGCCGAAATAATATCCGGCGGCGGAAAATTCGGCGACCGACGCGGGCGTGCAAGCCGCCCATTCGCCCAGTTTTCCGGCATTTTTCTTAAACGCGACTTCGCGGCTCGCGTTAAAAAGTCGGATGTTCGGGTGATTCGCCTGTTTCTGAACTTCGTCGCCGTTTGCCGTTTCGCGCAGAAGCCGCTGCATATTCGATTGTCCGGCAACGAGCCAGACTTCACCGACGAGAATATCTTTCAGCTCGATTTTATTTTTGCCTTCGACAGTCAAAGTTTGCGGCGTAAAATCCGCCTTCAAAGGCTTTAAATCAACGCGCCATTTGCCGCCGGCGTCCGCCACGACCGTTAATTTTTGCTTTTGAAACGTCACCGTTACCGATTCGCCCGCGTCCGCCGCGCCCCAAACCGGCACTTTCTGGTTTTGCTGCAAAACCATCGAGTTTCCCAGAATATCGGGTAGGCGCACATCGGCGCGCGCAACAAGAGCGAAAAACGAAATTATTAAAATCGAAAGAATTACTGCCTTGATTTTCATCTTTAAAACCTAAATCCTGATGATTTGCTGCCAATCAGTATTGAAGAAATTTAACTGGTAATCTATTATTTAACCGATTAACCGGTTCAAAAGCAACAAACGAAGCGAAAAATTCGATACTTCGTAAAATTTAAACTTTTATGCGAACAGCCAAACTTCTTTTCATCCCGATTTGCCTTTTGATTTGCGCGGCGAGTTTTTATTCGCAAACGCCGCGCCCGACGCCGCTTGGCTTTGGCAAACATCTCCTGGCAGACGTCAGAATGCGCGACGTTTGTATTCTCGTCGATGAAAAAACCAAAACCTATTACGCGATTTCGTCCGGCTTCGCGCCGAACAAAGAAGGCTTTAGAAATTCGGCGGTGCGCGCTTTTACGAGCAAAGATTTGGTCACCTGGGAAGGTCCGCACATAATTTTTCAAACGCCGAAGGATTTCTGGAATGATATCAACATCGTCGGCATCTGGGCGCCCGAAATGCATTTTTACAAAGGCAAATATTATCTTTTTCTGACCTTCGATACCGACTCGCGCCTTTCGGAACAATGGCGCGATTGGCTGCCGCGTGTGCGTCGCGGCTCGCAGGTGCTGGTCGGCGATTCGCCGCTCGGACCGTTCAAACCTTTTAAGAATCAATCAACTTTGCCGACCGATATGATGACTTTGGACGGCACTCTGTGGGAAGAAGACGGTGCGTCCTACATGGTTTTCGCGCACGAGTGGGTGCAGATAAAAGACGGCACGATTGAATTTATCAGGCTCAAAGACGACCTTTCCGAAACCATCGGCGAACCGAAAAAATTATTCGACGGGAGCGACGCGCCGTGGGCGCGAAAATCGCCGCAATACGGCTGCTGGGTGACGGACGGACCGTTTCTATACAAATCGAAAAGCGGCAGGCTGTTTATGATTTGGTCGAGCTTCAGCGCGACCGGTTACACAACCGGCGTCGCCGTATCGGATTCAGGCAAGCTCGCCGGACCGTGGAAACAGCGCGCGGAACCGCTCTACTCAAACGACGGCGGGCACGGAATGATTTTCCGGCGATTTGACGGGCAACTGATGCTCGTCCTTCATTCGCCGAACAAGATGACCGAACGCGCGAAACTTTTTGAAATCGAAGATACCGGTGAAACATTAAAAGTGAAAAAACCATTTTGATTTTTAAATAAGCCGCAGATGAACCGGGATTTATTTTTCGATTCAAATAAAAATCGTTCTTATAATCTTAGCGGCTTTGCGCCTTTGCGG
>DASWRC010000227.1:0-9183 GCA_036403375.1 Pyrinomonadaceae bacterium | reverse complement strand
ACGATTTTTTCCACGCGGCGAACGTCAAACCGAACGTTACGATGGAGCTTTCGCGTCAGACGGCGATTAACCGGATGGTCGAAAACCAGATGGGCGTCGGCATCGCGGGCGCGAAAACCGTTTCCAAAGAAGTCAAAATCGGCAAGCTCGTTTCGTGGTTCATCGAAGGCGCGGAAATCAAATGGGAGCTCGGTCTGGCGCGGCTTCGCGGCGGCTATTTTTCGCCGATTGCCAAAGAATTCGTGCGGCTTTGCAAGGAAAGCTTCAAGGAACGCGAGAAAGAACTGAAGGCAAAAGGCAAAGGTTAAAAGGCAAAATTAAGTCGTGTTAAAAATTACAAATTCAAGGGGAAATGTTGACTAAATTACAGAAAAACGCTTGGCAAACGGCAATGATTTTTGCCTTTTGCCTTTTTACTTTTGCAGTTGCAAACGCACAGGGTTTGCCCGCTGCACTGCCGCAGACGGTCGGAATGAACGCCGCGCGGCTCAGCCAGATCGACGCTTTGGTCGAAAAAGATATTGCCGACAAAAAACTTCCGGGCGCGGTCGTCATCGTCGGGCACAAAGGAAAAATCGTCTATCGCAAAGCGTTCGGCAATCGTTCACTGGTGCCAAACGTCGAGAAGATGACGGTTGACACGATTTTCGACGCGGCAAGCTTAACGAAAGTCGTCGCGACGACGACCAGCGTCATGATTCTCGTCGAACAGGGAAAACTTCGCCTCGTCGATACCATCGGCAAATTCATTCCCGAAATCGAAGACGAAGCGGCGAAACGCGTTACCATTCAACAGCTTCTGACGCACGTTTCCGGCTACGCGCCGGATTTCGACCTGCGGGAAAAATGGACTGGACGCGAAGGAATGCTCGCCGCCTTAAAGAAAGAAAAACTCCGCACGCCGCCCGGAACGCGCTTTGTTTATTCGGATATAAATTTCATCACGCTTGCAGAAATTGTCCAGAGAGTCAGCGGAAAAGCGATTAATGATTTTTCGAGCAATAATATTTTTCAGTTGTTAGGTATGTCCGACAGTGAATTTATTCCCTGTTTTGAGATTGAGGGCGGGGCAGCAAGTGAAAACTGTTTTGTTGTTGATAAAAAAAATGCCTTTCGATATGCCCCAACCGAAAATATTAAAGGTCAGCAAAGCTATTTGGGCTCGCAGTTTGAAGGCGACGAAAAAACGGGAAATCATATTTTGCGCGCCTTTGTTCACGACCCGACATCTTATCGAATGGGCGGAGTTGCCGGACACGCCGGACTTTTTACGACCGCCGACGATTTGGCGCGATTTTGCCAGATGCTTTTGAACGGCGGGATTTTGGACGGCAAACGCATTTTGTCGGCAAACACCGTCGCGCGGATGACCGCGCCGCTTGTCGTCTCTGAAGACGGCGCGACGCGGGGCTTAGGCTGGGATATGAACACCGCGTTTTCATCGAATCGCGGCGAGCTTTTTCCGCTCGGCTCATTCGGTCACACGGGTTTTACGGGAACTTCCGTCTGGATTGACCGCCTTTCGCAGACGTTCGTCGTGTTTATGTCGAACCGCGTTCACCCAGACGGCAAAGGCGACGTGACGCCGCTCCGCGCGCGCGTCGCAACGGTCGCGGCATCGGCAATCGAAGACGCGCCGGTCGAAGCGTTTCGGCTTGCGGAAGACATCTATTGGTCGCAGGTCGCGCCGCAGATTCCGAAATTTAAGGAAAATGTTGAAAAGCAAACATTAACATTTGTTCCAACAATGAGTTTACGGACTCCGCTTTTCATTCAAAACACGACGGTTTTGAACGGCATCGACGTTCTCGAAAAAAACGGATTCAAAGAATTGCAGGGCTTGAAAATCGGTCTGGTGACCAATCAAACCGGCAGAAATCTGGCGGGAAAACCGACGATTGACGTTTTGAAGGAAGCCAAAGGCGTTCAATTAGTCGCGCTTTTTTCGCCCGAACACGGCATACGCGGCGAGCTTGACCAGGAGAAAATCAACGATTCCGTGGACGAAAAAACCGGTCTCCCGGTCTATTCTCTATACGGCGAAACGCGCCGCCCGAAGCCCGAGCAATTGAAAGATTTGGACGCAATTGTGTACGACATTCAGGACATCGGCGCGCGGTTTTATACTTACACGGCGACTTTGAAAAACGTTTTGGAAGAGGCGGCGAAATTGGGTAAACCAATTTATGTTCTCGACCGACCGAACCCGATAAACGGCGTGGACGTAGAGGGCGCGCTCGCCGACGAGGACAAACTTTCGTTCATCGCCGCGCATACGATTCCGGTTCGATACGGTTTGACCATCGGCGAACTCGGAATGATGATGAATCAGGAACGCAAAATCGGCGCTGATGTGAAAGTTGTCAAGATGGAAAGCTGGTCGCGCGCCGAGTGGTTCGATGAAACTTCGCAAACGTGGATAAATCCTTCGCCGAATATGCGCTCGCTAACCGAAGCGACGCTCTATCCCGGCATCGGTCTGCTTGAGACGACCAACGTTTCGGTCGGACGCGGAACCGATACGCCGTTCGAAATCGTCGGTGCGCCATGGATTGACGCGTCGAAATTGGCGGCTTATTTGAACGGCAGAAACCTCGGCGGCGTGCGGTTCGTTCCCGTCGGATTCAAACCGAAGGCGTCCGTGTTCAAGGACGAAAATTGTAACGGAATCAACATCTTGATAATTGACCGCGCCCGCTTCAGAGCGGTGCGCACGGGGCTGGAAATCGCCGTCGCTCTGCGGAAACTTTTCCCGGCTGATTGGCAGGTCGAACGATACAACCGTTTGCTGGTGAACGGCGAGATTTTCGAGCTTGTCAAGCGCGGCGACGATGCCGAAACTATCGAAAAAGCATGGCAGAAAAATTTAGATGAATTCAAACGCCGTCGCGCACAGTTTTTGCTTTACAAATAGAGAATTAAGGTTTATAACCTTTTATGGATTCCCCATAAGTTTTCAGAAATTTAACATAATAGGCGGTTTTTACGGAATTTAAGGATTTTTCCGCGAAAACTGCTATAACGAAAATTTGGAGATTTTTCCAAAAACCTAAATATATTTGATAGGTCGTAATAAAAAAGTTCTACAAAAATCTTTGTAAAGGAAAGAAAAAAATAAAATATGAGAAGGCAAATCTTTTCGACTGCAAATTTATATATCGTTGCTGCGGCAATGATTTTAAGTTTTAGTTTTTCGTCATTTGCACAGGAAATTACCGGGACGCTGGTCGGTAATGTCCGTGACGCTTCAGGGTCGGTTGTGCCGGGCGCGACCGTGACCATCAGCGACCAGGCAAAAAATACCGTTATCCGTACACTGACGACGGATGACGAAGGCACTTTTTCGGCTCCGAATCTCAATTCGAGCGTTTACACGGTGACGGTTGAAGCGGCAAATTTCAAAAAGACGATTCAAACCGATGTTAAACTCGATGTCGGCGCGCGCCGCACGGTCGATTTTTCGCTCGAAGCCGGCAAAATCGAAGAAGTCGTGACGGTCGAAGCCGAAGCGGTTTCGGTCGATTTAACTTCGCCGACGAGCGGCACGGTCATCAACGGCGACCAGGTTCGCGAGCTTTCGATTAACAACCGCAACTTTACGCAGCTCGTCGCGCTCGCGCCGGGCGTTTCATCCGACCTTTCCGACCAGGTTTACGTCGGCACGACAAATCCGGACGGTCAGGCAAACACCGTTCAGCTTTCCGTCAACGGCGCGCGTTCGAGCCAGAACACTTTTACGGTTGACGGTTCGGACATCACCGACCGCGGCTCGAATTTGACGATTCAGGCTTATCCGAGCGTCGATTCAATCGGCGAATTCCGCGTCCTGCGCTCGCTCTACCCGGCTGAATCGGGCAGAAGCGGCGGCGGTCAGGTCAACGTTGTGACGCGCAGCGGAACGTCGGCGTTTCACGGAAACGCTTTTGAATTCATTCGCAACGAGGCGTTTAACGCCAACAGCTTTTTGAACAACGCGCAGACGCGCCCGCAGTTCGGCAGAGATGAAAACGGTAAGGCAAAACGTCCGCCGTTTCGTTATAACAACTACGGCTGGACGCTCGGCGGTCCGATTTACTTCCTCAACTTCGGCGAACGCGACCCCGGCGACAGCTTCTTTAAGCGCTACGACAAAACGTTTTTCTTCTTCTCGCAGGAGTTCCGCAAAGATAATCGCTTTGCGGCGGCAAACGCCGTCACGGTTCCGGACGCGAACCTCAAAGCGGGTATTTTCCCGGTTGACGTTTGCATCAACCGCAACAATATCACGACGGAAAACTGCAACTCTCTTTACGACCCGGTACTTAATCCGACCGGCAGAAGACTGGCAGCCGGGACGCCTTTACCGGCGAGCCTGCTGAATCCGGCGGCGGCGGCTTATCTCCGCGACATTTACAGTCAAATTCCCGGTCCGAATGCTCCGGCAACCCTGGGAAATCCTTACAACGCGAGTTTTTCACTGCCGAACATCTTCAAGTTTCGTCAGGAGATTTTAAAGATTGACCATAGCTTCAGCGATAAATGGCAGATGTATTACCGCTTTGAAAGCGACAAAATTCCGACCGTCGAAGGCAACGCACTGTTTGCCAGCGGTTCGGGACTGCCGGGCGTTTCGACCACGGAAACCAACTCGCCGGGCAAAACACACACTTTTCAATCGACTTATGCGTTTACGTCGAACATGATTCTCGAATTGCGCTACAACTATGCGTACGGCGCGATTTTGAGTAAAAACGTCGGCTCGCTGGCGCTGACGAATACAAGCATTCCCGTCACTTTGCCGTTCACGAACCAGCGCGACCGCGTGCCGACTCTGACCGGTAACGGATTTACCGGCTTGACGAGCTTCGGTCCGTACGACAATTTCTCGGACAAGCATAATTACACGGGCAGCTTCACGTGGATTCTCGGCAATCACACGATGAAATTTGGCGGCATTTACTCGCTCTACCGCAAAAACGAAAATGCTCTCGCGGGTAACAACGAAGGCATTTTCAATTCGTTCAGCAGCACGACCCCGACCGGCTTGGTATTGCCGACCAACGGCAGCATTTCGCTGACGACGGCGCAGAATCTTCAAAGATGGGCGAATTTTCTTGTCGGCAACGTTGCCGCGGGCGGTTTCACGCAGGGCAGCTTCGATTACACGGCTGACCTCAGGCAGAAAACCATCGAAGCCTACGCGCAGGACGAATGGCGTTTCCGTAAAAACATTACGCTTTATTACGGCGTTCGTTATTCAATGTTCGGCGCGCCGTGGGACAAAAACGGTCGTCTGACGAATTTCGTACCGCAACTTTTCGACCGTTCGCAGGCACCGACCGTCAACGGCTCGGCGCAGCGCCTTAACGGAACCGGCAACAACTGTAACGGTCTGATTGTCAACGCGCAGAACGTTATTGCGAGCACCGACCCGAACTGCCGCCCGACGATTTCGCCCTACGGCAAATTCGTCTGGGATGCCGAGAAAAACAATTTCGCGCCGCGCGTCGGTATTGCCTGGGACCCGTTCGGGAACGGCAAAACGTCAATCAGAAGCGGGTACGGAATGTATCACGAGCAGGTTTTAAATGGTCCGCTGCTGACCAATATCGGGACAAACCCGCCGTACCAGATAAACTTTACTAGCCCGTCCGTGACGCGTCTCGACAATCCGGCAGGCGCTATTCCGGGTCCGCCGACTGTTCAAAGTCTGCGTGCTTTCCAGACGAATTTCAATACGCCCTACATGCAGCACTGGTCGCTCGACGTGCAGCGTCAGGTAACGTCGAAAACCCTTGTCACCATCGGTTATTACGGTTCGAAGGGAACGCACCTGATTGGGCTGACCGAGCTTAACGATCTTCCGGTCGGCTTAGCTTTAAACACGCCCTGCGTCAACGCCGCGGGCGTCACTTTAACAAAGTGCCAGCCGAACGGATATGTTTTCCGCAACACGGCTGCCGCGCCGAACAACCCGAACGGAACGACGGTTGACATTCTGCTGCTCGACCAGCTTCGCCCGTATCGCGGCTATCGCTCGATTGCGATGGTTCAGCCGCGCTACAATTCGAACTACCACAGCTTGCAGGTTTTCGGACAGCATCGTTTCAGCGGCGCTTCGCAGCTCAACGTCGCCTACACGTGGTCGAAAAATCTGACCGACAGCCAGAACGACCGCACGACCGCGCCGGTCGATACCTACAATATTCCGGCAGAATACTCGCGCGCCGCGCTCGACCGTCGCCACATCTTTACTCTGAATTATGTTTACGAGCTTCCGTGGTTCAATAAACAAAACAATTTGGTCGGTAAAGTTTTGGGCGGCTGGCAGGCTTCGGGCATTATCGTTTACAACTCGGGATTGGGCTTTACGGCGACCACATCGAACCTCGATCCGGGCGGCACGGGCATCATCAATGCGAATCCGGCTGCCAGACCGAATTTATTGTGCGACCCGAATGCAAGCGCGCCGCATACGCCGGAACGCTGGTTTGACACGAGCTGCTTCCAGGGCAACCCGCCGAACACGGGTCCCGGGTCGGATACGGCACTGAGCGGTTTTCCGCTTCGTCCGGGCAATTCCCAGCGTAATATTATCGAAGGTCCGGCGACGGCGCGTGTTGATTTCACCCTTTCGAAAAATATTCGCTTCGGTGAAAGCATTCGTGTCCAGCTGCGCGCTGAAGTCTTCAATATTTTCAACAAGACAAATTTCAGAGGCTTTAGCAGCTTGAACGTCACAAGTGGGGCATTCGGCGTCATCGGCAGTGTCCGCGACCCGCGCACAATGCAGTTCGGTGCAAAGGTTTACTTCTAAAAATCTGCGGATTTGATTTAAAAACCACCCGCGTCGCTTCAATGGCGCGGGTGGTTTTTTTGTTAAAATAACTTTTATGAAAAGCCTTCTGCTCAAAAACTGCGCGGTAATTTTGCCCGGCGAGCGACTTGAAAACGCAAATGTTTTAATCGAAGACGGTAAAATTGCCGCCGTTTCAAACGATGAAATCACGGGCGGAGAAACAATAAATCTCGAAAACCGAACGCTTTTCGCCGGATTTATCGACATTCACAATCACGGCGCAGCCGGTATCGACGTCAATGCGGCAAACGCCGAAGATTTGCGGTCGGTCGGCGAATTTCTCGCCCGAAACGGCGTTACGGCGTGGCTGCCGACATTTGTGCCCGACCGGGACGAAAAATATCGAGAGGTTGTCAGGGCAATCGAAGATTTGGTAAAAATTCAGGCTGAGCTTTCAATCGCGCAAATCGTCGGCGTCCATTACGAAGGCGTTTTTGCCAATGAAAAAATGTGCGGCGCGCTGCGTCCCGAGTTTTTCAAAACCTTTACGGGCAGGGAATTGGACGATTTACCGACGCTTTCAAAGGGCGTTCACCTGACCACTTTCGCGCCTGAAATCGAAGGCGGCATCGAGCTTGTTAAAGAACTCCGGAAACAAAACTGGATTCCGTCAATCGGACACACGCGCGCCGATTTCGACACGCTCGAAAAAGCTTTTGCGGCGGGCGCCAAGCACGTCACGCATCTTTTCAACGCAATGACCGGCGTTCATCACCGCGACATCGGCGTCGCCGGCTGGGCTTTGACAAAGGACGAAATCTCCTGCGAAATCATCGCCGACCGAATCCACGTTCACCCGAAAATGCTCGAATTCGCACGGCAGAACAAGCCTGCCGACAAATTGCTGCTCGTCAGCGATTCGGTCGCGCCAACCGGACTCGGCGACGGCGAGTTCGAGCTTTGGGGCGAAAAAATTGCGGTCGTCGGCGGCAGAACACAAAACGAACGCGGCAGCATCGCGGGAAGCGTGATTACCGTGCTCGACGCCGTCAAAAACTATCTTGCGCTGGGCGCATCGGAAATCGAAGTTTCCCGCATGGCGAGCGCCAACGCGGCAAAACTGCTCGGCTTGGAAAAAACGCACGGCACAATCGAAACCGGAAAACGCGCCGATTTAGTCGCGCTCGATGAGCGGCGGAATGTCAGCCTGACTGTTATCGGGGGAAAGATTTTTAACGCGCGGGCGTGATGGCGCAAAACCGCAGCGCTTCATCCGGGAGAATAATTTATTAAAGATTCCTTTAAAAATCCTTTGCGCCTTCGCGGCTTTGCGCCCGTGCGTTAAATTTTTTCTTCGTAACCAGAAAAACCCCTGCGAAAACGAGGCTTGCCGAAACCAGAAGCCTGACGGAAAAATGCTCGCCGAGGAAAAGAATTGCGGCAAGAAAACCCATCAGAGGCTGGAGATAAATATAAACCGCAACGACCGAAGGCTCGACGCGCGAGAGCGCCCAGGCGTTCCAGAAGTAAGCCATAATCGTCGGGAAAATCACAAGTCCGGCGACAAAAAGCCATGAATTTAAGGAGACTTCCCGCAAATTCACGTCCCTCAAAGCGAACACGCCCATCGGCACGTTTATCAAACTTGCGTAGAGAAAAAGCCACGCGATTGATTTGAGCGCGCCGTAATGCGAAATAAGTTTTTTCGAAATCGCGACGTAAATCGCATAGCAAAGACTGTTTAGGACAATCAGAACATCGCCCTGCGTCGTTTCGGACCCGAAGCTCGCCTTGCCGGGATTTATCAAATAAATCACGCCGGCTGCCGCCAAAACGATGCCCGCGCCTTTGCGCCATGAAAGCCTGTCGCTGCCGATAAGCGCGCTGATTAAAATCGTAAAAATCGGAATTGTCACGGCAATCAGCGATGTATTAACGGCAGTCGTGAGGCTCAAACCTTTGAAAAATAAAAGCTGGTTGAGCGCGACGCCGATGAGCGCGAAAATGGCGAATTTCAAATAATGGGCGGAACAATCGAGCGCGAGAGAGCCGCGAAATCGCTGCAAAATATAAAACGCGAGCGTCGCGCCGCCGACCCGGAAACCGACCAGCGCATAGGGCGGAAAGGCGAGCAGCGCAAATTTTCCCAAAACCGTTGCCGAGCCGAAAAACACCTGCACGGCGACGAGCGCGACGTGCGGTGCGTAAGATTTTTCATTTTCTGTGATAATTTCGCTCATCCGAACAGGAAAGCTAGATGCTAACTGTATTGACAAATTAAGTTAGCATTCTCGCTCCGGCGTGAAATGCATATTGCTCTTTGTAAACTTGCAGCGGAGTTTTATTTCCGATGCCTTGATGCGGGCGCTGACAGTTATACTGCATTTCCCACAACCGATGCTGAT
>DASWRC010000226.1:0-4234 GCA_036403375.1 Pyrinomonadaceae bacterium | reverse complement strand
GTTCCGGCTTTAGCCGGCTCGCTTTGGTGGAAAGCCGGCTAAAGCCGGAACTCTAAACATCGACAAATTACAAAAGGGTTTATGAAAAATTATCTATCAGCAATTTTACTAACTTTAATTTCCATCGCCGCAGCAAGCGCGCAAACGACCGAACAGCCGCGCGAATGGATCGACAAAGACACCGGACACCGCATCGTTCGCCTTTCGGACGAAGACGGCAGCTCGACCTTTTATTTTCATCAAAACGGCTACACCGAAAACGGCGACAAACTGGTCTTTTCGACCCGCAGCGGGCTTTCGACCTATAACTTCAAAACCAAAAAAATCGAGCAAATCGTCGAAGGTCGCGCGGGAAACGTTATCGTCGGCAAAAAAACGCGCAAGGTTTTTTATGTCAAAGGCGATACGGTTTACGAAACGGACATCGATACGAAGCAAACGCGCGAAATCACGAAAGACGCGCGCCTTCGCACCGGTTCGGGCTTCGCCGTCAACGCCGACGAAACGCTTCTCGGCGGAAGTATGGTGACGGGCGAAACACCGGCGGAATTTCGTCCGCAGCCCGCTCCGCAGCCCGGCGCGACGCCGCAGCCGCCACGCGGCGACAATTATCCGGGCAAAGGCGAAATGATGGAACGCCGGCTCGCCGCCAAAGTTCCGATGGCGCTCTACACCGTCAACATCAAAACCGGCGAGGTAAAAACCTTTCACCCGGCGACCGACTGGCTCAACCACGTGCAGTTTTCGCCGACCGACCCGGCGCTCATGATGTTCTGTCATGAAGGACCGTGGCACAAGGTCGATAGAATCTGGACAATTCGCACCGACGGCACGGATTTGAAGAAAATTCACACGCGCACGATGGATATGGAAATCGCCGGACACGAATTTTTCGGCGCGGACGGCAAATATATCTATTACGATTTACAGACGCCGAAATCCGAGGTCTTCTGGCTCGCGCAATACGAAATCAAGACCGGCAAACTCACCAAATACAGCCTGACAAAGCGCGAATGGTCGGTGCATTACAACGTTTCGCCCAACGGCGAAGTCTATTCGGGCGACGGCGGCGGTCCGAACAGCGTCGCACGTGGCGACAACGGGCAGTGGATTTATCTTTTCCACCCGAAAAACGGAAAGTTTGAATCCGAAAAACTCGTCAATCTCGCCAAACACGACTACACGCTCGAACCGAACGGGACGTTTACGCCCGACGGCAAATGGCTCGTCTTCCGCTCGAATATGTTCGGCGCGACACAGATTTACGCGGTCGAAATCAAAAAGGCAAAATGAGAAGTATTAGAATAATTTTCGCGCTTTTACTCGTCTTTGCCGGCGCTGCGATAATCTCGGCGCAGACCAGGGACGACTCGCGCCCCGTCGTTGACGATTCAAGGGAAACTCCCGATAAAGTTCTGAATCCACGGCTTCCAACGCTTTACATCGTCGGCGATTCGACTTTGAAAAGCGGCGCGCCGCTGCGCGGATGGGGGCAGGAGCTCGCGCAGTTTTTCGATGCGAGCAAAATTAACGTCGTCAACCGCGCCATCGGCGGTCGCAGCAGCCGTACTTTTCAAAACGAAGGGCGCTGGGACAAAGTCCTCGCGGAATTAAAACCGGGCGACTTTGTAATTATCCAGTTCGGTCATAACGACGTCGGAAAATACGACGACCCCGGAGCGAAAGACCGACCGTCCCTGCACGGCGAAGACGAAGAAACCGTCGATTTCACGCGCAAAGACGGCGTTAAGGAAACCATTCACACGTTCGGCTGGTATATGCGCAAATACGGCAGCGATGTTAAAGCTAAAGGCGCGACCGCGATTTTCTGTTCGATGGTTCCGCACAAGGACTGGGACGATAAGGGCAAAATCATCCGTAAGGAAAGCGAAACATTCGTGAAATGGACTGAAAACGCCGCCCGGGCAACCGGCGCAGCGTATATTAACCTGAATGAAATCGTCGCGCTCGAATTTGAGCGCCTCGGCGCGGAAAAAGTCGAGCCGCTTTTCGGCGATAAACGAACGCATTCGACGCCGGCAGGCGCAAATCTAAACGCGCAGATGGTCGTGGCGGGAATTAAGGCTTTGAAAAAGCCGAATCTCAAAAAATATCTTTCGACAAAAAGCAAAGAAATCAAAAAGACGCCGCAGTTTGTCGCAAATTCGGGCGGAAAAAGATAAATATAGCGGATTTCAGGTAAAGGCAAGACAACTTTCCTCGATAAGTGAAAAGGTAAAAGTGAAAGGTGAAAGGTTTTAGCACTTATGACCTCTCACTCGAATACATTTTTGATATAGCTTCCAGTTAAAAAATATTGCCTTTTTTTTCTGTTCTTGCTAGAGTAATTTTGCGGTCAAACAGATACAACAATTTACAAACCTTAAAATCATTTTTATATGTTTCGTTTAAAAAGTACGTATTGTAATAACAGGCTATTACAATTCCTACTCTTTCATAACAAATTTACGAAATAAAAAGCTTATGAGCAAAAGCTATCAACGGGTAGAATTAGCTGCCAATATCACTATTATATTTGTTGCTTTAATTATCGGTGGAGTATTAGTCCAAAAATACTTTTTTAATTCGGAATCGCCCAAAAAGACCGAGAGAGTCGAACCAATAATTGGGTCAAAAATAAATTTAGCTGATGTAACTTGGTCGGGACAACCGAAAACTTTAATTTTAGCGCTCCAAACAACCTGTCATTTTTGTAACGACAGCGCCCCTTTTTACAGGAAGCTTATTGATTCGATAAAAGACAAAAACATCAGGTTGGTGGCAGTGTTTCCAACGGGAGTCGAGAAGAGCAAGGCGCACTTGACGGAACTCGGGCTCAATATTAACGAGGTGTATCAATCGCCTTTGGCAAATCTTCAAGTCAGCGGGACCCCTACATTAATTTTAACTAATGATAAAGGGGAGGTTACGGATTTCTGGGTCGGTAAACTGCCGTCTGTCAAAGAAGCCGAGGTAATTGAAAAACTTAAGCTTTAGGAGGGAAATTTGAAAATAATTAAGAGAATTATAACATTGTTTGTTCTGATTACGGGATTGTTTTTGTTTGAACAATCCAGCGGCACTGTTAACGCCCAGAGTTGTCCGGCTCAGGAAAGTTGTCTGGAACAATCGCAGCAAGGTTATATAACTTGTATTGCCGGGGTAAACTCTACTTATTCAAGCTGTGTGGATGACGCCTATGCTACTAGAAATAGTTGCCTTGGACCTTTTGAAACTGAAAGAGATACGTGTTTAAATTATGCGGAATCCACCTATCAGTCAGCGCACGATGAGTGTTCAAATCTTACTTATCCGTGGTCAGACATATGTAACGAAAATGCCGAATACACATGGCGTACGGATAATGATTATTGTTACAGCCAATTTGACCGGGAGGTAGAACCTTGCACTACGCAATTTAACAGTGATTCTGATGCATGTAGCTCCGATGCTATTGAGGGCGGGAGTATTTGTACTAGCGTCCGACAGGCTGTCGATCAAATTTGCTATGGATTATGCAATTGAGTTTTCGTTTTCATGGATTAAAAGGAGAGTATGATATGTTTAAATTTACATTGAAATCATTTCGGTTTGGGGCGGTTATCTGCTCAGTTTTATTTTTAGTGGTTTTCGCTTTTGCGCAGAAAAGTAAGGTTGACCAGGGCTCACTTGCTCAGGAATTTGTAAAAGATAAGGAAGTGCAGCTTGTAAATACCGATGATTCTTTAAGACGGTTTAGTTTGCTTAGAAATTTAGCGCCTGCTGCCCTTAGCGCCGGTGACCGGGAAAAGGCAAAAAAATATGCTGAAGAATTGATGATTGTAGCGAAAAAAATGGAATCAACTTCCCGTTTTGGTCCGGGCAACTTAGGATTTGCGACCCATGTCAGTAATACAGTTTTAGGTCTTATTGCGATGGACGAGGGAGATGTTACAAAAGCTAAAGAATATTTATTAGCATCTGGGCAAATCAAAGGCGACCCTCCAGTACTCTTGAGTTTCGGTCCGAATATGCTACTGGCGAAACGTCTCCTCGAACAAGGTGAGCGCAAAGTTGTTATAGAATACTTAGATTTGTGCGCAGCATTTTGGAAGGAAGAGAACGGAAGATTAGAAAAGTGGAGAGAAACTATTAACAAGGGCGGAATGCCTGATTTCGGACCTTCGCTTGTTACTTCAATCGACTCATGGCGTTTTGCTTGATAATTGTCAGATTAAATCTATTGAGATTAATG
>DASWRC010000225.1:0-2117 GCA_036403375.1 Pyrinomonadaceae bacterium | reverse complement strand
GTGCGGAGCATCATGACCATCGCCGTCGCGAAATATTCGCAATGCCCTTCGCGCACGTTAAAAAGAAAATCAGCGAGCGGCTCGTCACCGCCGGCTTTTTGTTCCAGAGTGTAGCCGAATTGCGTTTGCAGATATTGTTCGATTGCCTTTGCCTTATCGTAACGGTTTGTTTTGTCCTTAATAATCTCTGAGGCGAGCTTCTCGATTCGCGGGTCAAATTTATCCGGTATTTGCAGATAGTTTGCATCCTCGTTAGCCCGATAAACGGCGTTATCGTTTCTGAGCGCTTCGACACCCGGCGTCCAGCGGTCGGAATGGACCTTATAACTGATACGTTCGAAACTGTTGCGCGGCGAGGTGACGCCGCCGTAAACATCCCTTTGCACCGCCGGAAAATTCCCTTGAATCGCAACCGGACGCGAAAGCGCAAATAAAACATTTGTATCGAGCGGCTCGAGATATACGGTTTGAATTGTTAAAGCTCTTTTGCCGGAAGCGTAATCAATCCGAAAAGCCTCGTTATCACTGTTGATTTTCACCGCGAGCGCGTTTGATTTACTCCAGGTTTTATTATCAAACGTATCTAATGCGACACCCCGCCAACGTATTCCCGCTAATGAATCTTTATCTTCACTTTCAATTCTAACGTGCATCACGACTTCATTGCTCTGCTGAATTCGACCTATTTCGCCAAGCCTTACCGTATTGGAAAATCCCGTTAAACCTGTGATTCCTCCCTGGTTTGCACCAAAACCGGCACCGCCGACGCGGGGCAGCATAAAAAACATCGGAGCGGCAAAAGCGATAATCAGAAACAACAAAGTTATTGCCGTCACGGGCAGTTTTCTGAAAGGTGTTTTGTTTAGTGATTCATTGGTTTCAAGAGATTTTTTATGACTCGTTTTTCCGACCGCTCGCGCAGACTTTCTAATTTCAAAACCGACAATCGCCAGAACCGTGACGAACAAATATAAAATCAGCGAACCGAGATAAAGCGGACTGATACTTAAAGCTGCCGCCAGCAAAATCTCGAAAAAAGCCATCAGATAAAGGAAAAGCCAGTCTCTATCAGTCTTTTTCTGAAACAGCTTGATAGCCGAGAGTCCTAAAATCAATTGCGATAAAATTCCGGCAACCGCCGCTTCGTTCGTCACAAAACCAAAGAAACGGTATTTCCAACCGGCATAAAATAGAGGAACGAGGATAAAAATCAAAGCGGTTCCCAAACGCTCGGAAAGCTGCCAGCGGGTATCTTCCAAAAAAGCTGCGCTGATTAGCGCCGAAATAAAAAGAAAGGTAAGAAGAAAACCAAAGCTCCCCGAAACCCAGAGCGTCAAAAAGCCGCAAAAGACGACGGCGTAGGATATAAACTTAAAAAATCGGTCGAAATTCATTTAATCAGAAGGCTTTCTATTACCAGATTTGATTATAGCTGTCGGTGAAAATGTTGTCTAAGTTTTTCTTGTAAACGCAAAAAAGCCCGCTCGTTATAGAGCGGGCTTTTTATTAGATAATAAATCCGGCGACTTCCTACTTTCCCACACCTGAAAGATGCAGTATCATCGGCTCTAAGAGGCTTAACTTCCGTGTTCGGGATGGGAACGGGTGTGACCCTCTCGACAAAATCACCGAAAAACTTAAAAGAACTTTTTGAAAATGAATAGATATTTTTATTACTAGCACAATTTGCAACCAGTAAAATTTATTAACAAACAAATTTTATGGTCAAGCCTTGGGACAATTAGTATTGGTCAACTAAACACATTACTGTGCTTACATCTCCAACCTATCAACGTGGTGGTCTTCCACGAGTCTCACTGGCAGAACTAATCTTAGGTCTGGCTTCACGCTTAGATGCATTCAGCGTTTATCCATGCTCCACTTAGCTACCGAGCGCTGCCGTTGGCACGACAACTCGTACACTAGAGGTGGATCCAACCCGGTCCTCTCGTACTAAGGTCAGATTCCTTCAATTCTGCTACGCCCACACCAGATAGGGACCGAACTGTCTCGCGACGTTCTGAACCCAGCTCACGTACCACTTTAATCGGCGAACAGCCGAACCCTTGGGACCTTCTTCAGCCCCAGGATGTGATGAGCCGACATCGAGGTGCCAA
>DASWRC010000224.1:0-13712 GCA_036403375.1 Pyrinomonadaceae bacterium | reverse complement strand
TTTTCGATGTGGTCGGCGAGCTTGATGCCGAGCGCGTTTTCGATCATCGTCCCGAAAAAATAACCGGCGAGAACCATTGTGGAAATCCAGAGCAGTCCGCCGGCGATGCTAAAGGGCAGAAAAGTCTTGTAAGGCATCCCGGTCGCGCCGACGACCAATGGCGCAAAGGTGCGGACAATCGGCACAAAACGCGCCAGAAGGACGGTTTTCGCGCCGTATTTTTCAAAGAATGCGTGCGCCTTGGCAACCCGCGAAGGTTTGAAAATCCGCGAATCTTCGCGGTTGAAAAGACGTTTGCCCATCAGTCGACCGGTCCAATAGCCGGTCGAATCGCCGATGACCGAGCCGAGAAAGAACGACAGCAAAACCATCAAAACATTAAGTTTTTCCGGGTATGTGCGGGCAAAAAGTCCGGTGACGACGAGCAGGGAATCACCGGGCAGAAAAAATCCGACGGCTAAACCGGTTTCGGCAAAGACGATAAAAAACAAGCCTAAATAAGCGTAAATCCCGAGTCGGTCGAGTAAAGTGTTTATCAAAACGTTCGGGTCGAGAAACCAGAACGTCTTTTTAATGTCTTCAAAAACTCCGAAAAATAAAGCGAGTAACTTCATAAAAATCTAGTCTACTATACCATCCGACATTCTTCGGATGCGATAACAAATTACATAAGCACACCCGATTTGTAATTTGTAGTCTTTAATTTGTAATTAAATGCCCCGCATCCCGCTATTTCCAACCGTGTTCGCCGATTAGAGGGACGAACGAACACGCGCCGAAATCTTCGGTTTGAAAGCCCGAAGCGGTGCGCGTCACGCGAATCAGGGTTTGCGTTTTCGGGTCGTTTCCGATTGGAATGACGAGCCGCCCGCCCGTCTTTAACTGCGCCAGAAGCGGCTGCGGTAATTCGGGGCTTCCGGCGGCAACCAGAATTCCGTCAAACGGAGCGTAAACTTCCCAGCCGTTCGTGCCGTCGGCGCAGCGCAGCGTGATGTTGCGAAAGCCGAGCCGCTGAAGTCGTTCCTGCGCTTGCTGCGCGAGATTCGGAATGCGTTCAATCGCGAAAATCTTTCCGGCGATACTTGCCAGAACGGCGGTTTGATAACCGGAACCCGCGCCGATTTCGAGCACTCGCGAATTGGGTTTTAATTCCAAAAGCTCTGTCATGCGCGCGACGATAAACGGCTGCGAAATTGTCTGGTTCGAGGCAATCGGCAGCGCATTGTCTTTATAAGCCTGATGTTTGATGGCTTCGGGCACAAACAGGTGACGCGGCAGACGATTCATTACCTCCAGCAACTGTTCGTCCTTAATCTTGTAATGTTCGCGCAGTCGCTTAACCATTGCGCCGCGCAGAATTTCGTAACCGTCCTTCATAAAAAGTCGCGGAAAGTTGGCAGATAGTTAGCAGAAAGCTGCAGAAAGTTGACGGATAGTTGACGGATAGTTATTAAAACTACCTGCAACTATCTGCAGCTTTTCGCAACTTCCTGTCAACTTTATTTCTCCCATGTTTTCAGTAATTTAATCGCCGTATGGTCCGTCAAATCGCTGCGCATCGGCGTGACCGACACGAAACCTTCGTCGATGGCTTCAAAATCCGTGCCGCCCGTCGCCCGAAAACCGTTGCGCTGCTCGCCAATCCAGTAATAGGGTTTACCGCGCGGGTCGATGTGTTCGGAAATGACGGGATGCGCGTCCTTGAGTCCCTGTTTCGTGATGCGAAACCCTTTCGGCACGCCTTTCGGAATATTGACGTTCAAAAGCGTGCCGGCGGGCAAACCTTCGGTAATCGCTTTTTGCGTAATTTCCTGCGCCACGCGGATTGATTCTTCAAAATTGTGACCGCGGCTCGCGACCAGGCTGAAGGCTAACCCCGGAACGCCTAAAATCGTCGATTCGAGCGCGCCGGCGACCGTTCCCGAATAAGTCGCGTCATCGCCTAAATTCGGACCGTGATTGATGCCCGAAGCGCAAATGTGCGGTCTTTCTTCGGGCGGTAAAATCCTGTTTAAGGCAAGCGTCACGCAATCGGTCGGCGTGCCGTCGACCGTCCAGTGCCGCGCGTCGATCTGGCGAATCCGCAGCGGGCGTGAAAGCGTCAAACTGTGCGACGCGCCCGACATTTCTGACGCCGGCGCGACGACGTAAACTTCGCCGATTTCCGAGAGTGCGTTTTCGAGCGCGATGATGCCTTCCGCGTGATAGCCGTCGTCGTTGGTAATTAAAATGCGGATTTTTTCCGAACTCATTTAAATAAAATATGCGTGATGCAAATTCCAAAAACTCGGATTTACACCACGCACTACAAAATTTTCCAAAAACTATCGGTTAAAATTCGGATTTGGATTCTGGTTTTGATTCTGTCCTTGTCCCGGTCCCGAATTTGTCGGACGCATCGGGCGCAGACGCTTGCGGTTGCGCTTGCGGGCATTTTGCGATTTTAATTTCGCTTTTTGTCCGGGCGGAACGAAATGCGCGTGTTTTTTCAAATCCTTGATGATTTCTTCGGTCATCACTTTACGTTTGAAACGACGCAGTGCGCTTTCGATTGATTCGTTATTATTTACATTAACGTACGCCATACTTTTCTCACCCCCTTTGCGGCATAAAATAGAGCCTTAAAGGCAAACCAATATTAAACACTTTTTTCGCGCCGATGGCAAATACGAAGAAGCGGAGAAGCGGGGAAGCGATGGTTTTTTGTTGTTAATCCCGAGCGCTTTTTTTGAAGTTCACGATTAACGACAAAGTATTTTTCTCCTCTTCTAGCCTTTAGGCAAAGGCGCGGCGAGCAAATGCCCTTCGTAAACGAAATAAACTTTCGCTTGCGCTTCATCAACCCAAATATCCATGCTGCCGAGCTTTATTTCAGGCAGTTTGAGAACCGTCTGAAACGCGAAAGTGTTTGTGTTGTAGCGCCCGATTGCCGTTTCCTTTGCTTTTTTATCATAGACGGCAGCCCAGAATTCGTTCGGCGCGGTACTCGCCTGCAAAGGGCGGTAAGTTTGTTCTTCGAGCGGGCGAAATTCGCCTTTGACCATTTGCACCGCGCCGGTGGCGGCGTCGAGCAGATAATATTCGGGCGTTGCCGGACTCGGGCTTTTGTCGTCTTTATTTGCCTGCACGACCGGCGCTTCTTCATCGTCGTCGCTCTGATTGGGGCGAAAATTGGCATAGCGATTGCCGCGCGCGCGGGTAATTAAAATCTTGTTCTGCGACGCGATAAAGGCAATCGCCTTAAAAGTATCGGCAGGCGGCAGCGCGACCGGAAATTCTTTACCGGTTTTCAGATTGATGCGCGCAAGACTTTGCACCGCGCCGTAATTTGCACCGGGTTTAGCGGCGATTACCCAGTTTCCGTCGCCGGTCACAACCGGCAAATCATATCTTCCATCCCTGACCTTGACGGGCGGCGCGGCGCGGCTGACCTTGTATAAACCGGTTTCGTCGTTCGATACGCGAATCTCGTAATTTCCGGCGCGCACCTGCCACGCGCGCGGATTCGAATCAAAATCGACGGTTTCGGGAAACTGCGTTTCGTCAAACAGGAACGGCGCGTCCGGCGGCTGCGTCGAAATCGCGCCTAAGCCGCCATTTTCAAACGAGCGCCAGAAGAAATGCGCGTATTTGTTTTCTGCGCGCCGGTTTTGCTGCGTCGCGCGGCGCTTTTCAATTTCCTGATAATTGTCTTCTTCAATCTCGACTTTATTTTCTGCCTCGAACTCGGCTTCCAAAGATTCGTGAATTTCGGCTTCGCGCGCTTTATCTTCAACCAGCACGCGCAAATCAATGCCGTTTTTCCAGACAGCGCGCGCTTCGAAATCGTCTTCCGCCAGCAAAACTTCCAAACCTTTTATACGCTCGCCCAGACGATATTGAAGCTTGAGATTGCCCTTGCCGAACGATGCGAACCTCTCGAAAATTTTATTAGCCCGCTCAGGAGTGGAGAAAATATCGCTGAAAAAAACGCGGCGTCCGCCGTTTTTGCCGAACATGACGAATTCGGTCGGCAAAACGCCTCCGCGATAATTGAAATCAGGCTTTGCCGCATCGATTTTTTCTTCGAGCAAAAGGCGATAGAAATCCTCGTATTCCTTGGCGGTCAAAGTTCTTTCGCGGTAACGCGCCTCGTCCTCGTAATCGGTAAAAACGACTTTATCCTTGAAAACACGAATCACAAGCTGCCCGGCGGCGGTGTTCGGCAAAAAGCCGTAAACCGCCATTAAATCGGGATTCGACTTGATTTCGTCGCGCAGCGCGGTTTCGGTTTTGTCCATTCCGGAAAAGTTCGCGCCGAAATAGCCGCGTCCCGCGACATCGGCAAAAATCTGCCGGATTAAGTCGTTGTAGATAACGTTTTTGGCATCGGGAACAAACGCTTCGCGCGCGCCCAGGATGACGGCTTCGCCTTCGTGTCTGGCGAGCACGAGCGTGCGCGCTTCCGTTGAGTCTTCCGTTTCCAGATACCTCTCCGCCGCGAGTGCGAGCCGCTTGTTCTGACTTTCCATAAATGCGCTCGTTTCCGCGACCGGCAATTTCAGACGTAAAAGCCGCGCGCAGGCAAACATCGCCGTTTGCGCGTCCGCATCTTTTTGCCGGAGAACGCTTATCGCGTCCGTTTCGTCTTCTGCGAGACACGCCGCGATGCCGCGACCCGTGCCGTTCGCGGCGCGCATTGCGAAAACTTCGGTTTCCGCTTCTTTACGAATTTCCCCGCGCTGGACGAGCGCCGTCAGAATCGTTTCGAGGTTCGCTTCGCCTTCACGGATTTGGCGCAGCCGCTCGGCATAAATGATGCGACCCTTCCACCTTTGCATTATCGAGAGAAGCGAGTTCGCGACCGCCGGCTTTGTTTTCCGCAGGGCTTTCAGTCGTTCAACGGCGAGCATCGCCAAACCATCGGGCGGCTCGTTCATCTGCGCGACATAATGACCGATGTTAAGCGTAACCGGCGGCGCTTCCAGGGTGTTTTCGTTTACCTCGCCCCGGTTAAAAAACTGCGCCGCGCCTTCTGGCGTTGACAGAATAGCCGCATAAAACTCGAGCGCCGACATTTTTGTGCTGTCGTCGATTCCGCCGCACTCGTCCATCGCGCGGATAAGAATGGCGCGCGCGTACGGAGTTTCTTCGGCGGCGAGCGCGTTTCTCAAACCCGGAATGGCGCGCGGGTCTTTGTAACGGGTGAGCGCTTCGGCGACCGGCAGGCGATATTCCGGTTCGGTCATTAAAATATCAATCAATCCCGGAACGCTTTCCGGTAAATCGACCTTGCCGAGCACGCCGATTAACTGTCGGCGCTCGTTCGGAAAGTCGGGCTGCCAGTTGGGATTTGAAAGCCACGGCAGCAGCGCCCGCACGGCATCGACATTTCCGCCGCCCATTAAAAGCACGAGATTTTTTATCGCCGCGCGGCGAATCGGCGGATTTTTATTTTCGACGAGATTTGCCATCGCCCTGGCATATTTTTCGGGCGGCGAATATAAAAGCAGCGTCGTCAAACCCGTGTAAATCTGCCCGTTGACGCGCAATTCGTATAATGTTTCGTCCGCGAGAAGCGAAAGATACCAATCGTCGCGCCCGTCCCAATCCTTCTCGCTGACGAGCGCGTCAAACGCCAAATCGCGCGCGCCAGCCGAAGCATTGCGGTCTTCGACGACGTCCTGCAATTGGCGTCGATATTTTGAAACGTCCATTTCGTCGCCTTCTTCGAGCGCGTGCGCGTAATGCGCCCAACGCGCGAGAACGCCTGACACCGGCTGCGTTTTATCGCCCGTTAATCTTTCGAGAATCGGCACGGCTCGGTTCCATTCAACCCGCGCGAGCGCCAGAAGGTCGGCTTGATTAGCGACGTATTCGTTTTTGTCCTTAACTTTTTCGGCTTTATTGACCAGCTCTTCAACAAAAAAAATGCTGTGATAAACGAGCCAGTTTCTGATTTGAAGGTCGCTGTAATCGGGATTTTCCTTTTCGCTAAGCTTGTCGTAAAGCCGCTTCACGACTTCGGCGACTTCCGGTTTGGTCGGTAACACATTCAGGAAAAGCGAAAGCTGTCCGGGATTCTCCTCGGAGAAGCCGAGCAGTCTTTCGACGGTTTTTTCCGAAGGCTTAACGTTGTAGCGAAGAAGCCGGTACTCGCGACTCTGCCGCGCCCAGTATTCGACTAAATCTTCAACGGGCGCGTCGTCCGGCGGAACTTTGTCCTTATCGTAAAAATCCGGCGCGCGGCTGACGCGTTTGAGTGCTTCCGCCGGAGACGTTTCCGAAACCGGCGGCGCGGGCAAATCCAGAAGCTGTTTGAGCAAATCGCTGCGGTTAGCAGTTTGCGCGTTGGCGGTGAAAAAAATAAAACAACCAAAAAGACACGCGAGAAAAAATTGGCGCATTTAGTAAAACTCCATCTTTAATTCCGGTAAAAGCAATGACAAGCTGTTTGTTGCCCGCAGGCGGCAAACGGGTTGCTTTGGAGCACCTGTCAGAGGCGGAACAAAAACTATACTAAAATCAACGATTCTTAGGCAAGGGAAGCGCCAGAAGTTGTCCTTCGTAAACGAAATAAATTTTGTTTTCCGGCTCGTCAACCCACGTGTTCATACTGCTGAACATAATCTGCGGAATTCGCAGCAATGGCTTGAAAGCGAGCGTGCGGGCGTTGTAAACACCGAAGACGGTCGCGGTTTTTTCAAAATCGGGCACCGCCGCCCAGAACGAATCGGGCGCGCCCGTCATCGTTTGAAGCGGGCGAAAAGTCTGCTGAATGAGCGGGCGCGCTTCGCCTTTGACGGGCTGCACGACGCCGGTCTCGGCATCGAGCAGGAAAAGCTCGCCCGCGCGCATACTCATTTCCGTTTCGCCGCCTTCGCCGTAACTGCTGAAAAGCAGGACTTTATTGAGCGAAGGAATAAACGCCGCCGGTTCGGCTGAACCGTAATCGGATTCGACCTTGACCTTAAACTCTCTGCCCGTCAGAAGGTTAACGCGCACCAGCGAATCGTCGTATTCATCTTCACCCTGCGCGACGCGTTTGACAATCGCCCATCGTCCGTTCGGCGTGACGAGCGGCTTATAATAATAGCCTTTGCCGATTTTCGTTATCTGCTGCCCGCGCGTTATTTTATACAATCCTTCCTCGTCCGAGCGGACTTCCGTATTGCCGGCGCGCGCTTTCCATTGCTGCTCGCCGGGCTGCACCGCCAACCCGTCAACGAGCGGGATAAATTCGACCGACGAGGGCTGCGCGGTCGCATCGAGCAGCTTTGTCCGGTCGAACTGGTACCAGACGAGGCTGCCGTATACTTTCTGCCGTGCAAGCTGTTCGGCTTGTTTGCGCACTTTTGCGAGGGCGGCTTTTGTTTCCGGCGTTTCTTCGGTTTCCTCTTCGCCGTCGGGTTCCTCTTCGTCGTAAGATTCTTCCGATTCAAACTCTTCGGCTTGCTTTTCGTACTGCTTGCGAAGCGTCACGTCGTCGATCAGAAGCCGGAAATCCGCGCCGTTTTTCCAGAGCGTTTTGACGGCTAACTGGTCGTCGGCAAACAGGATTTCAAGCCCGGGAACGTCTTTTTCAAAATAATAGTGAATCTGCATCGGCTGTTTGCGAAACTCTGTAAAGATGTTTTCAAGCTCGGCAAAAAACTGCGGCAGCGGTTCGGCTTTGACATAGACGCGCCGCCCGCCGGCTTTGCCGAGCATCAGCAGCTCTTTGCCCTCGCAGCTCGGGCAGGGCGCGAGAAACGGCGGCAGCTCGTCAACCCGGTTCGACGCCAGAAAATTCTTCAGCATTTCAAATTCTTCCGCCGTCAGGACGCGTTCGCGGTAGCGCGCCGGGTCATCTTCCCAGGCGAAGACCACCCGGTCCCTGTAAATACGTATGACATTTTGCTCGTAGGCATAGATTCCGAGAATCTCCTGATTTTCCGTAACTTCTTTGCGCAGTTTTTTCTCGGCTTCCTCGTCGCCGACATAACCATAGAAAAAATACGGCGGAAATTTCTCGTACAGGCTGTCGACGCTGATAAAAAGGTCGCGCGTAAACGGCTGTGCATAAGCGTTCAACGTCGCATTTTCGGGCGTAAAGGACATTTTAGCGCCGAGAATCCGGGCTTCGCTCGGGTGCCGGGCAAGCACAATTTGCCGCGCTTCCGCCGAGTCTTCCGTTTCCAGATACCTCTCCGCCGCGAGCGCGAGCAGAGTATTTTTGCTTTGCAGATTGACCGCGACTTTCGGGACCGGCAAAGCCGCGCGAATCAGCCGCGCACAGCCGAGCATCGCGGTTTTTGCTTCATCGCTGCCGCCGTCTAAAATCGCGTCGTAGTCGCCGGTTTGTTCAAGCAGGCACGCCGAAATCCCGAGCGCCGTCTGGTTGCCGCCGCGAATGTCCATGATGTCGTTCAACTGTTTTTCGCGCAGTTGTTTGCGCAGGATGATGAGCTTCATAATCGCGGGCAGATTCGATTTGCCGTCGCTCAAATCGCGCAGGAGCAGCGCGTTTATCGCCGCGCCTTTCCAGTTCTGGATAAACTGGCGCAGGATTGCGGCGACCTGCGGTTTGCGCGTTTCGAGATAATTGATGCGGTCGATGACGGCTTTGACCAAATCCTCGCCCGGTTCTTCGATACCGGCGACCTGCGTTCCGAGCAGCAGCTTCAGATTATTCGGGTCGGCGGTTTGCATTCTGTAAACCTGAACGTTATCGATGACCGCTGAATTCGAGGTCATGGTCATGTCGGAGCTGATGACCGCGTTGACATTGGAGATACTCGACCGCATCATATTCGACTCCGCCATATTCGACGGCATAGTCTGCTGCTGGTTGGTGGTTTTTGCAACTTCTTCGAGCGCGTCCACCTGCTCGGCAATCGCGTAGCCGTTCGATGCCAGAATCGCGCGCACGACCTGCTGGCGTTCCCATTGGTCAACCTGCGACAAAATCTGGCGCAAAGCCCCTGCCGCCTGCGGGCTGCGCTGTTTTTCGAGCGCGCCGACAGCGCCGCTGCGAAATGGGTAGGTTTCGACCGTTGTGGTTCTGACGGCGATATTCGAGTTATATGCGCGATTCGAGATTCGGGCATTGCTGTTGACCGATTCGACGGGGACTTCCTCGCGTTCTTTTTCGTTGAGCATCGCAATCAGCCCGGGAACGCTTTCAGGGATGACGAAATTGCGCAGCGCCGTGACCAGCTTCATCCGCTCGCCGCTGACTTCGCGCGCCCATTTCGGATTTTCGAGCCACGGCAGCAAGGCTTTGACGATTTCCGGGTTTTTGTTGCCGTCAACCAGCGTCGAAAGATTTCGGACCGCCGCGTTGCGCACTGCCAGGTTGGTGCTCCCGGCAAGTTCGATCATCTTGGCGACGTATTTATCGTCGGGCGAGCGCATAATCATTGTCGTCAATCCCGTGTAGGTCTGCCCGTTGACCTTTAATTCATAAAGCGTCTCGTCTTCGAGCAGCGAATAATACCAATCGTCGCGCCCGGGAAAATCGCCGACATCGACCATCGCGTCCATCGCCAAATCGCGGTTGCCGGGCTGAAATGATTTATTTTCGACCGTTTCCTGTAATTGCTTGCGGTAGGTGTCGGCGTCCATTGAATCGCCCGCCGCGACGGCGTGTTTATAAAGCGCCCAGCGCGCGAGGGTTTGCGAAACCGGCGCCTGCGAGTTATTAAGCATCCTTTCGAGCAGCGGGCGCGCGCGCTCGAAATCGACGCGGGCGAGCGCGAGAACTTCTTCCTGATTGGTGACATATTCCGGCGTTTCCGAAGTTTGGCTGGCGGTTTGATAAAGCTCGCTCGCGAAATAATTCGTGTGATAGGTCAGCCATTTTTTGACCTCGTTGCGCCAGCCCGATTCGAGGTCGCGTTTGGCGCTTTCGGCATCGTAGAGACGTTTGACAAACTCCGCCGTGTCCGTCGATTCGGGAAAAATATCGACCACGTCCGAAAGCGTCGCGGGGTTTTTCTCGACTTCCGCCATAATGCGTTCGAGCGCTTTCCCGGAAGGCTTCACGTCGTAAGTTATCGCGGCGTTGGTTTCGGCGATGTTTTTCCAGTAATCGAGCAAATCCTGAATCGGCGCATCGTCGGCGGGCGGGTTTTTCTTGTCGAAAAAATTCTCGTCGCGCTCGCCGAAAGTCGGGCGATAAAACGGGTTCGGCGGCGGCGGCGCGGGCAGGTTCAAAAGCGCCGGTAAAACGCTCGTCTGCGCTTCCGAAGAAGGCATAAAGAAAAACAACCCGATGAGCAGAAGAGAGACACAAAGCGCAACCGACAACAGAAATCTTTTCATAAAGCAATCTCTTGGATGTAACAAGAATTGATAACTTATTTATAACGAAAAAGCAACGTATTTTTGCAGTTGAAAACGCAAATTCGGGCACCGAATGTGGAAACCCGCAGGTAATGTTTGACGAAGTCCACACCGCGCCAAAGGACAACCCTACAAAAACATCGCCAAAACGCGCTTCCGGTTACGGTCGCGGCGGCGTAATAAAAAATAAGCCGGAGACAAACGCCGAACCCGGCAAAAGTTCGGCATTTGTCCGCAATCTTTTGATAAATTGTCGATGAAACATTATCTTTATACATATGCCTATTCGATTGTTTCCGGCGTCTTTTTGTCTCATTCTCCTGTTTCAGGTATTTGCGGCGGCTCAGACGGTCGTTGAAGACCGCGTTGCTTTTACAACTGCCGAAGCGCCCTGGATGGTAATTCTCGACGGTAATAATTTCGTTTTGCAGGACTTGCAGGTAAAACCCGACAATCAATCCGGTTACCTTTTAATGCACGATAAAACGGGCGGGATGACCGTTTCAATGTTCATCGAACCGGTCGTAAAGTGCAAAACCGGTGATGAATGTCGGGAATTCGTCTTGAAAACAGGCAATCCCGCATGGGGAAAATTTCAAAACCTCGTTCAATCTAAAATCGGCGATTTCAGCTATTTCGAGTTTTTCCGTCCGACCGTCCAAAATCAACCGCTTCAAGTGCTGGATATGTACGCGGAATATGTCGAAAACGGCTACTGGGTCGATTTACATATCTCAAAAATCCTGTATAAAAAAGAAGACCATTCGTTATTCGAAAACTTCGTTAAATCAGTCAGATTCGTTTCCAAAACCGGCAAGCCGGCGACCGATTCCGATAAAGCAATCGAAGCCGCTCGAAAAGTGTCGGAAGATTGGATGCTTTTATGGGATGGAGGCAAGGCTGAAGAAAGCTATAATGCGCTGTCGGCTTTCTCCCAAAAAAAAATTGATAAAAAAACTTTCTCGACTTATTGGACGGCAGCTCGTAAATCGTTGGGAAAACTAAAGTCGAGAAACCTCATCAGCATCTCTTTAGTTAAATCTTTAGAGGGAATTCCGGGCAATTCGGGCGCGATTTTCAAGTATCAAAGCTCGTTTGAAAATCGGGAAGCGGTGTTTGAAACTGTCAGCCTGATTCTTGAAAAAGACGGAACCTGGCGCGTGTCCGGTTATCTTACAAATGATTAGAGCAAATCTAAGGTAAAAGAAAGACAATTTCCCGCTTGAGGAGCAAAGCCGCATAAGAAAACAAAAACGCTGCCTCTTTGCTCCTCAAGCGGGAAACTTTCCTGTAATTTATTCACTCAGGAATTGCTCTAAAATCTTAACCGCACGAAAGCGAGCTGCAGGTTGCCGCGCTCGAAGCCCTGCTCGCCGATATGAAGGCGAAAAACACGGCGGCAGTAGTCGCCGTCAACGAAGCCCGCGCCGCCCGCATCGCCCGCGACGAAACTCTCTACAACGACACCGACGGCATCATCGCGCTCGCGAATCTCGTCAAAAAATACACAAAATCCATCTTCGGCACAAACAGCCCGCAGTATAAACAATTGACGGCGCTGATATTCAGAAAGCCGTAAAGCGGGAAATAATTTGATGTAAGATGAAGCGCGAGTTTTATAATTCGGCGCAGATTTTGAAGTCCGTAAAAATTACGCCGTTCATCATTCAATGAAAATAGTATGAGCCTCACCATTTAAAGAATTTTTCAGTTAAAAGCGGCAAATCGTCATGCGGCTCAACGCGAAAAGAACAATTTACCGAAGTAGCGTGAAAATAGACTTTCCGCTCACTCTAATAGACAAATTTTGGTACTATATTGAGTGTCTCAAAAACGACCCTTTTGAGACACTTTTTAAATTGTTATAAAGTTATAACTTAAATACCTTGCCTGATTGTCCGAAACGGAACATACTAAAGCCCTCAATCGAATTTCTTTCCAAGTTAATTTACTTTCTTTTCCGGTTTCATTTAAGGTATTAAAACCCTAAAAGGAACGGCTGGCAGCAAAACATCAAAGCAGATGAAAAATATTCTTTTAATCGTAATCCTAGCTGGTATTTTGTGTTTTACCTTTTATTCAATCAAGAACGATGCGGCACTCGCACAGAGCAATACGGATAAAAATAAGGTTTTGCGGAAAACCGTCGAATATCCGACGATGCTCGATATGACGTTTCCCGAATTTGAAGCGGCAGCGAAAAGAACGGATGTGGCGCTTCTCCCGATCGGCGCGATCGAAGAGCACGGTTCGCATCTGCCGCTCGGAACGGATGCATTTGAAGCGACGGCGCAGGTTTTTTATGTGCAGAATTATCTGCGCGAACGGGGCACTGAGACTATTATCGGTCCGCCGCTGAACATCGGAATAACAAATGAAGCCGATGACCGGGCGCGCGACGGCACGTATATGTATCCGGGAAGCTTGACCATCGGCAAAGAAACATTCGTCGCGCTCTACCTGGACGTTCTGCGTTCGCTGCACGACAACGGAATAAACCGCGTTTTCCTGTACAGCGGTCACCTTGGCGGGCGGCATTTACTGGCAATTGCGCAAGTCGTTGAACAGGCTAATAAAAAGATTGACGGAATAAAGGTTTATGGATTGATTGAAAGCGAGCGTCTGGAGCAAATGAAGCTCGCGCCGAGCGCAAATATTCTTCCCATTCCGAACGGGCAAAACTTTGGAATGCTGACCGAGCTTCTCGGAAAAGGCAGCGAGCAGGCATTTAGCACGCACGGCGACGGAACAGAGACGAGTCTGATGCTCTATTTTCAACCCGAACAGGTGCGTTCCGGTTACAAACAGTTGCCGCAATCGCCCTCTTCGCGCTTTTTTGAATCCATCTTTAGCGGCGACCGCACCAAAAACCCGAGCGGAACGGGCGGTTTTCCTTTTGATAAGGCATCGGCGACGGTTGGGAAAAGAATTGTCGATTACCACACTCCGTTGATCGGAGATGCTATTCTTCGAGTTTTGAAACGTCAATGAAGTTTGTAAGGTGCGTTAAATAACTTGATGAGTTTTTGCGCGGGTTATAAAATGCCCCAACCGCCACGTTTATGACACATTTGAAAAGTATCTCAAAAACGACCCTTTTTGAGACGGTTTTTTACTTTATGTAATGCCCTCCTGTGAAAGAGTTTGTATGCAAGGATTTTTATCTGTTATAAAAGAGAGGGCTTTGATCTGTCATCAAAGCCCTCTCTTTTTAATTTTAAAGCACTTTTTATCTTGTGTACGGCAGCGGAAGCGGAAACGGGGCGGGCACGACCGGCGTCAGCGGCGGGTCGTTGACAAATGCGACGACCGGGCAATTGACCTCGATGCCGGACGCCAGAAGAAAAGTTCCGCCCGGATTTCTGACGATAAAACGTGTCGCCAGCGTTCGGATGACATTGCTGTCG